>NZ_JQNK01000008.1:300000-600000 GCF_000745215.1 Methylosinus sp. PW1 | reverse complement strand
CCTCGCCTCACCGCGCCAAAATCGCCAGCAGCAGCAGCGCCACTATGTTGGTGATCTTGATCGCCGGATTCACGGCGGGGCCGGCGGTGTCCTTATAGGGGTCGCCGACCGTGTCGCCGGTCACCGAGGCTTTGTGCGCGTCGCCGCCCTTGTAATGGGTGACGCCGTCCTTATCGACGAAGCCGTCTTCGAAGCTCTTCTTGGCGTTGTCCCAGGCGCCGCCGCCGGAGGTCATCGACACGGCGACGAAGAGGCCGTTGACGATGACGCCGAGCAGCGCCGCGCCCAGCGCCGCAAAGCCATTGGCCTTGGAGCCGGAGATGATGGTCACGCCGAAATAGACGACGATCGGCGCCAGCACCGGCAGCAGCGAGGGGATGATCATCTCCTTGATCGCCGCCTGCGTCAGCATGTCGACGGCGCGGCCGTAATCCGGGCGCTCCGTGCCGTCCATTATGCCGGGCTTCTCCTTGAACTGACGGCGCACCTCCTCCACCACAGAGCCGGCCGCGCGGCCGACCGCCGTCATGGCGATGCCGCCAAAGAGATAGGGAATGAGGCCGCCGAGGATGAGGCCGGCGACGACATAAGGATTGGCGAGATCGAAATCGACCTTGCCGATATCCTTGAAGTAGGGAACGCCGCTCTCGGTGAAGTGCCGCAGATCATTGGAATAGGCGGCGAACAGCACCAGCGCGCCGAGTCCGGCCGAGCCGATGGCGTAGCCCTTGGTGACGGCCTTGGTGGTGTTGCCGACAGCGTCCAGCGCGTCGGTATTGTGGCGAACTTCCTTGGGCAGGCCCGCCATTTCGGCGATGCCGCCGGCATTGTCGGTCACCGGGCCGAAGGCGTCGAGCGCGACAATGATGCCGGCGAGGCCGAGCATGGTCGTCACGGCGATGGCGACGCCATAGAGCCCGCCCGCCTGATAGGCGAAGATGATGCCGAGCGCGATGACGATCGCCGGCGCCGCCGTGGCCTCGAGCGAGACGGCGAGGCCCTGGATGACATTAGTGCCATGGCCCGTAACCGACGCCTGGGCGATCGACGCCACCGGGCGCTTGCCCGTGCCGGTGTAATATTCGGTGATGTAGACGATGAGGCCCGTCACCGCGAGGCCGATGAGGCCGGCGAAGAACAGGCCATAGCCGTGGATCGCCTCGCCATTGGCCTTGCCGATCTCGCCCCAGCCGACCGTGAAGGTGGTGGCGAGGAAGAGGCCGCCGATCGACAGCACGCCGGCGGCGATGAGGCCCTTGTAGAGCGCGCCCATGATCGTGTCCGGCACGCCGATCTTGTCGAACAGCGGGCCGGCGATCTTGCCGATCTCGGAATCATCGGCGCCGAGCTTCACGAAATAGGTGCCGGCGATGGAGGTAACGATGGAAAGGCCGCCGATCGCCAGCGGATAGACGATCGCAGAGGCGAGGCCCGTCTGTCCGGCGAAGAAGATCGACGCCAGAACCATGGTCGCGACAATGGTGACGACATAGGTCTCGAAGAGATCGGCCGCCATGCCGGCGCAATCGCCGACATTGTCGCCGACATTGTCGGCGATGGTGGCGGGGTTGCGCGGATCGTCCTCGGGAATGCCGACCTCGACCTTGCCGACGAGATCGGCGCCGACATCGGCGCCCTTGGTGAAGATGCCGCCGCCGAGGCGCGCGAAGATGGAGATCAGCGAGCCGCCGAAGCCGAGCGCCACCAGCGCATCGACCACGACGCGATCGGAAGGCGCATAGCCCGCGAAGACGGTGAGGATGAAGTAATAGATCGCGACGCCGAGCAAAGCGAGGCCGGCGACCAGCAGGCCAGTGATCGCGCCCGCCTTGAAGGCGATATCGAGCCCGCCGGCGAGCGATTTCGTCGCCGCCTGCGCGGTGCGGACATTGGCGCGCACGGAGACATTCATGCCGATGAAGCCGGCCGCGCCGGAGAGCACCGCGCCGATGAGGAAGCCGAAGGCCACCGCCCAGCCGAGCAGAATGACGAGCAGCACGAAGATGACGCCGCCGACATAGGCGATCGTCGTATATTGGCGTTTCAGATAGGCCTGCGCGCCCTCCGCGACGGCGCCGGATATTTCCTGCATGCGCGCAGAGCCGGCGTCCGCCTTCTCGAGTTCTTGCCAAGTCTTGACGCCATAGGCGACAGACAATAGTCCGAAGACGATGCTGAGAAACAATACCATGACGATTGCGCCCTCTCCGTTCCTCGGCCGCGCGCGCTGATTTGTTCTCGTGGCCCGCGCTTGCGGCAATTTCGTCCCCGCGACAACGATAGTCCGACCGCAGTCGAATCGTACGGCTGCGGCGCCGGGGGAAAAGCGCGTCAGTCATGCCAGAAACACCGGTTTTCGGCAATGGCGGCCAAGGTCGCGCGCCGCCGCGCCCTTAGAAGTGGCTGAAGGATAGATGGTTGAATTTTATAATCGTTCCAGAAGAATTTAAGAATTGTGGCGGCTCGGCGCCGGCTGTGACGACGCCGATCTCGGCGAGGGCGATCCTCGCCTCCCCTGCCGCCAGCGCCAGCGCGGGGGCGGCCTCGGCGGGAGCGCAGCAGAGGATTTCGTAATCATCCCCGCCCGTGACTGCGCGGGCGAGCAGCTCCGGCTCGCGCGCGATCGCCTCCCGCGCCGCCGCCGAGAGCGGAACCTTCTCGAGCTCCACCCGTGCGCTCGCCCCGCTCGCACGAAGCAGCTTGGCGAGATCGCCGGCGAGCCCATCAGAAACGTCCATCGCGGCGCTCGCGTGGTCGCGCAGCGCCGCGATCAAGGACAGGCGCGGCTGTGGCAGGCGGTATCGCTCGAGCAAAGCCGCCCTCGCCCCCTCGCCCAGCTGCACGGCAAAAGCCTCGCCGTGCGCAACGCCGAGGCCGAGCGCGGCGTCGCCTATCGTCCCGGAGACGAAAATGCGATCCCCCGGCCGCGCGCCCGAACGCGAGACGAAGCGCGTCGCGCGGCCGAAGGCGGCAATGGAGATGGTCAGAGGACCGGGCGTCGCCGTTGTGTCGCCGCCGAGCAGCGGACAGGCGAATTCGCGCGCATCCTCGGCGAGGCCGGCGGCGAAGCTGCGCGCCCAATCATTGGTCCAATCGGGCGGCAGCGCCAGAGTGAGCAGAAAGCCCAGAGGTTCCGCCGCCTTGGCCGCGAGATCGGAGAGACTGACGCGCAGCGCCTTCTCGGCGACGAGACCGGGCGGATCGTCGGCGAAGAAATGCACGCCGGAAACCAGCGCATCGGTGGTGACGACGATCTCCCGCGCCCCGCCCAGCGGCAGCAGAGCCGCGTCGTCGCGCAGGCCGAAGGCGCTCTCCGCGGCGAGCGGCGCGAAGATTTCGGCGATCAGCTCGTCCTCGTTGAAGCGGCGCTCCGCCATCGCTTCTCCCTCGGTAGAGCGAGCCTGAAGGCTCGCAGTCCGGCTCGCTCCCTGGACCGCGAGCCTTCAGGCTCGCATCACGCGCCTCACTTCTCGGAAAAATGCTCCGGCCGCGCCTGTCGCGCCAGGCGATCCAGCACGGCGTTGATCATGCCGGATTCCGTCGCGCCGAAGAAGGCGCCGGCGACGTCCACATATTCCTTGATGACCACTTTGACAGGTATGTCGCGCCGAAACCCCAACTCGAAGCCGCCGGCGCGCAATATGGCGCGCATCACCGACTCTATGCGCTGCAGCGGCCAGCCGCCCTGCAGCGCAGAATCGAGCGCGCGATCGATGGTCGCCTGATTGTCGAGCACGCCTTTCACGATATCGCGGAAGAACTGCAGCTCGGCCGGCTTATATTGCACGCCCTCGATCTCGCGGCCGATCCAATGCACCTCGAATTCGGCGTAGATCTCGTTGAGCCCTTTGCCGGCGACCTCCATCTGATAGAGCGCCTGCACGATGGCGAGCCGCGCCGCCGATCTCTCCTCGACGCTCACGAGCGGCCCCCGAGCTTGCGCTTCAGGCGCACCAGCGCCAGCGCCGCCAGCGCGGCGTCGCCGCCCTTGTCGGCCCCGCCCTGCTTGGGATCGGCGCGCACGGTCGCCTGCTCCTCATTGTCAACGGTCAGGACGCCATTGCCGAGCGGCAGGCGCCGCGAGACCGAGAGATCGGTGAGCGCGCGAGCGCTCTCATTGGCGACGATCTCGAAATGATAGGTGTCGCCGCGAATGACGCAGCCGAGCGCCACCACGCCCTCATAGGGCGCGCCGGCGGCCTCCGCCGCGTCGAGCGCTATGGCCGCGCCCGCCGCCAGCTCGAGCGCGCCGGGGACGGTGATGGTGGTGACGTCGCAGCCGAGCTCCTCCAGCGCATGGACGGCGCCCTCGTGCAGAAGCTCGACGATATCTTCGTTGAAATGCGATTCGACGACGAGAATGCGCGCGCCTTCGACAGGCGCGAGATCATCGTCATCGGCGCGGTAGGACCCTGCCATTCAAGACTCCATGGGCGGAGGGGCTGCCCCCTCCCTCACCCTCCTCCGCTTTGCGGGAGAGGGATGCGGCGAGCGTCCCGCGACCTCTCTATGAAGCGCGCAACCTGCTCCCTCTCCCGCGAAGCGGGGGAGGGTTGGGGAGGGGGCGCGCGACGCTCTATGAAACGAAGCGGCGATGGATACACATTTTTTCGGGGAAAGCCTACCGCTCGTACGCATCGGCTCAGCGATGGATAGCTTCGGCCCTACTTCGCTTCCGCCAGCCGGGCGGCGTATCTCGCCATCAGATCGACCTCCAGGTTGAGGCGGTCCCCTGTCCTGTAGCCGCCCCAGGTCGTCACCGCGAGCGTGTGCGGGATGATGAGAACGGAGAATCGGTCGCCCTCCACCGCATTCACGGTGAGCGAGGTTCCGTCCAGCGCCACCGAGCCCTTCTCGGCGATGAAGCGCGCATATTGGTGCGGCGCCTCGATCCAAAAGCGCGACATGCCGTCGAAATCATCGCGCGAGACAATCGTCGCGACGCCATCGACATGGCCGGTGACGATATGGCCGCCCAATTCGTCGCCGATCTTCAGCGAGCGCTCCAGATTTATGCGGCGGCCGACGGCCCATTCGCTGGCCGTGGTGCGCGCCAATGTCTCGGCGGCGGCGTCCACCTCGAAGACAGTCCGGGCGCCCTCGCGGCGCAGCCCGATCGCCGTCAGGCAAGGGCCGGAGCAGGCGATGGAGGCTCCGAGGGCGATGCTCTCCAGCGGATAGGCGCAGGCGATGGCCAGGCGGCGCAATTCGCCGCGCGGCTCGACCGCGAGGATTTCGCCGACGTCGGTGACGAGGCCCGTGAACATTTCAGCCGATCCTCTCGTAGCGGGTCATGCGATCGACGCCGAGCATGGCCGTTTCGGCGAGGCGATAGCGGCTCTCATCCTCGAGAATGGCTCGCGCGGTCGGAGTGAGCGCGAGCCGGCCCTGACGGCCGAGCGGCTTCAGCCCGGTATGGAGAACGACATCATCGGCGAGCGAGGCGGCGAGCAGGCTCTCGGCGACGCGCGGGCCGCCCTCGCTGAAGACGCGGGTGATGCCGCGTTGCGCCAGCAGGCCGAGCGCTTCCCCCAGAGCGAGGCGGCCGGCGTCGTCCACGCTGGCGCGCGCGACCTCGATTCCTGTGGCGGCGGCGAAATCCTGCGCCTCGGCTTCGGCGACGCCCTCCCCGACGATGACCAGGGTCGGCGTCTCGCGCGCTGTGGCGGCGAGGCGGGAGTTGCGCGACAGGCGCAGCCGGGCGTCCAGCACCACACGCAGCGGCTTGAAAGCCTCGAGGCCGGGAAGGCGCACAGTGAGCAGCGGATCATCGACCGAGGCGGTGCCATGGCCGACCATGATCGCGCTGTGCAGCGCGCGCTCGATATGGGTGACGCTATCGGCGAGCGCGCCGGTGATGAAGAGACGCGGGTCGTGCTCGGCCCCGGCGGCGTAGCCATCCGCCGTCTGGGCGAGCTTGAGAGTGACCATGGGCCGGCTCTGCGTCACCCGCAATATATGGCCGAGATGATCGGCGCGGGCCTGCCCGGCGCGCACGCCGGTCGTCACTTCCACGCCGGCCTCGCGCAGCCGGGCGTGGCCGCGGCCGGCGACGCGATCGTCCGGGTCCTCGAGCGCGGAGACGACGCGGGCGATTCCAGCGGCGATGATCGTGTCCACGCAGGGCGGCGTCGCGCCGTGATGGGAGCATGGCTCCAGAGTGGCGTAGAGCGTCGCGCCCCGCGCCGCCTCGCCGGCGGCGGCCACGGCGACCGTCTCGGCGTGCGGGCGGCCGCCCAGCGCCGTATAGCCGCGGGCGATGACGACGCCGTCCTTGACGATGATCGCGCCGACGGCGGGATTAGGCCCGGTGCGGCCGAGATTGCGCCGGCCGAGCGCCAGCGCCGCCGCCATGAAGGCGTCGTCTATGATGGTCTGAGACTCGGATTGCGGCTTCGTCGCGGTCATCTCCCGCCCGGCGCGGTTTCGGGGTCCACCACCGTATCCGCGCGCTGCTCGCCCTCGCTATGCGACAATTCGTCGATCAGCGCATGGAAATCGCCGATCTCGCGAAAATCGCGATAGACGGAGGCGAAACGCACATAGGCTACGTCATCGAGCGTTTTGAGGCCCTGGATCACCAATTCGCCGATCTGCGTGCTCTCGATCTCCGTGTCGCCGGAGCTCTCGAGCTGGCGCACGACGCCATTGACCATGCGCTCGACGCGCTCGGGGTCGATGGGCCGCTTGCGCAGCGCGATTTCCAGCGAGCGCATCAGCTTGTCGCGATCGAAAGGCACGCGGCGGCCCGATTTCTTGACCACGATCAGCTCGCGCAGCTGCACGCGCTCGAAAGTCGTGAAACGGCCGCCGCAGCCGGGACAGACGCGCCGACGCCGGATCGAGGAGGAATCCTCGGCCGGCCGGGAGTCTTTCACCTGCGTGTCGGGCGAGCCGCAATAGGGACAGCGCATGGACTCACCTTACCGCCGATGCTGCCGCGAGGGACGCTCTTCCCTCTCCCCGCCTGTGGGGAGAGGGTCAGGGTGAGGGGCTCGGGGCGTGAGCCACAGCGGGAAAAGCCCCCGGCCCCTCATCCTAGCCTTCTCCCCGCGAGCGGGGCGAAGGGACGGCGGCGCCCAGCGGAAAGCCCCGATCAATAGATCGGGAACTTCGCCGTCAGCGCGTGGACTTTCTCCTTCACCGCGGCTTCGGTCGCAGCGTTGTCCGCCTCGCCCTTGGCGGCGAGACCGTCCAGCACCTCGACGATATAGCCGCCGACCGTCTTGAACTCCGCCGTGCCGAAGCCGCGCGAGGTGGCGGCCGGCGAGCCGAGACGAATGCCGGAGGTGACGAAGGGCTTCTCCGGATCGAAGGGAATGCCGTTCTTGTTGCAGGTGATGTGGGCGCGGCCGAGCGCCGCTTCCGCCGCCTTGCCGGTCAGCTTCTTCGGACGCAGGTCGACGAGCATCAGATGGTTGTCGGTGCCGCCGGAGACGATCGCAAGACCCGCGTCGACCAGCGTCTGCGCCAGCGTCTGGGCGTTGTCCTTCACCTGCTGCTGATAGGCCTTGAACTGCGGCTTCAGCGCCTCGCCGAAGGCCGCGGCCTTGCCGGCGATGACATGCATCAGCGGGCCGCCCTGCAGGCCGGGGAAGATCGCCGAATTGATCTTCTTGGCGATCTCCTCGTCATTGGTCAGCACGAGGCCGCCGCGCGGGCCACGCAGCGTCTTGTGCGTGGTGCTGGTGACCACATGCGCATGCGGGAAGGGCGAGGGATGCAGGCCCGCGGCCACGAGGCCGGCGAAATGCGCCATATCGACCATGAAATAGGCCCCGACGCTGTCCGCGATCTTGCGGAAGGCCTCGAAATCCCAGATGCGCGAATAGCCCGAGCCGCCGGCGATGATGATCTTCGGCTTGTGCTCGGCCGCGAGCGCCGCCACTTGATCGATGTCGATGCGCTGATCGTCCTTGCGCACCGTATAGGGGATCGGCTTGAACCATTTGCCGGAGAGATTGACCGGCGAGCCATGCGTCAGATGGCCGCCCGCGGCGAGATCGAGGCCGAGAAACGTGTCGCCCGGCTGAGCGAGGGCGAGGAAGACCGACTGATTGGCCTGGCTGCCGGAATTGGGCTGCACATTGGCGAAGCCGGCCCCGAACAGCTGCTTGGCGCGCTCGATCGCCAGATTCTCGGCGATATCGACGAACTGGCAGCCGCCGTAATAGCGCTTGCCAGGATAGCCTTCGGCATATTTGTTGGTGAGGACGGAGCCCTGCGCTTCCAGAACCGCCTTGGACACGATGTTCTCGGAGGCGATGAGCTCGATCTCGTCGCGCTGACGGCCGAGCTCGAGGCCGATGGCCTTGGCGAGATCAGGGTCCGAATCGGCGAGCGAGGCAGTGAAGAAAGCGGATTGGCTCATTTAGCATCCTCTATCGAGACAAGGCGCGGCAAGTGACGGCGGCTCCCGGCTCGCCCGCGCCTTCGGGCGGAGCCGTTCGCGGGAAGCGAGGTTTCGCTCGGGGACGCCGGAAACGGCGATCCCGAAACGGCCTCGAGCTCCCGTTTTCAGCGCAAGATTCTCTCGGCCGATCGAAATCCGGCCGCAGAATGCGCGCTCGCGCATCGGTGTGAGGGTTCGCTTATCACGCTCTCGCAGGGACGAAAAGAGGCGCAACCGACGCGGGGACGGAGTTTGTCGCGGCGCCGGCCAATTCGCTCCCGTTTCCGGCGCATCGCAGGCGATCGAAGCGTCTCCGCGACCGTCATCGACCCGATATGTCGCCTCGCTAGCGTCCGCCCCGCCAAATTAGGGGGCTGCAAAATGTTCCTGAAAAACTCGATCGGCGGCCTCGCGGCCCTCGCCTGCGCGGCGTCCGCGACTCCCGCCAGCTCAGAATCTCTGCATGAATTCAAACATATCGTCGTCATCTACCAGGAAAACCACAGCTTCGACAATCTGTTCGGCCTGTGGGGCGCTGTGAATGGAGAGCCGGTGCAGGGACTGCACTTCGCCGACGCCGCGCACACCGAGCAGGTCCGCGCCGACGGGACCACCGCCTATTCCTGCCTGCTGCAAAACGATGTGAATCTCGCCTCGCCGTCGCCGCTGGCGACGAGCTGCACGGATGCGACCGGCGCGACCTCCTTCGGGAGCGCCTTTCAGAACAAGCCCTTCGAGATCGACGATTATATCGCCGCGACCGACAAGACCTGTCCGGCGCCCGGCGTCTCCGCCGCGAATGGCGTGCTGAAGAATGCGGCCGGCGCCCTCACCGGCGGCTGCACGCGCGATCTCGTGCATCGCTATTACAGCGAGCAGTTCCAGATCAATGGCGGCAAGCAGAATCGTTATGTGACGGGCAGCGACGCCGCCGGCCTCTCCATGGGCTATTACGACACCACCAAGCTGCCGATCTATGCCGCGCTCCACAAGCATGGCGCGCCGCATTACGTCATCGCCGATCATTTCTTCCAATCGGCCTTCGGCGGCTCCTTCCTCAATCACCAATGGCTGATCGCCGCGGCGACGCCGGTCTTCGCCAATGCGCTCAATGACGCGAGCGGGAACGACCTCCATTCCGTGGTCGACGCCAATGGCATGGCGGCGAGCACCGCGCTCTATACGAATCTGCTCGGCTCTTCCGCCAAGGATGCGCCGCTGACCGCCTCCTGCAATCCGCCCTCGGGACGTCCGGCGACGCCTGCGAATGTCGCCTGTGGCGATTTCGCGATCAATACGATCCAGCCTTATTATCAGCCCTACGCGCCCGGAACCGCGGATGCGAAGCGCCTGCCGCCGCTGGAAAATCCGACGATCGGCGATCGTCTCTCCGCGCATGGGATCGACTGGGCCTGGTATTCGGGCGGTTGGTCCAACGCCAATGGCGACATCGGCGCGCCGGGCTGGACCAATGGCGCCGGGACGAGCTGCGCCGATCCGAACGCGCTGGCGACGGCGGTCTTTCCGAATTGCCCGGACAAGCTGTTCCAGTTCCACCATCAGCCGTTCAACTATTTCAAGGCCTATGCGCCGGGCGCGGCGGCGCGCCGCGATCATCTGCGCGACGAGGCGGAGTTCGTCCAGCTCGCCAAGACCGGCCGGCTCAAGCCCGTCAGCTTCGTGAAGCCGATCGGCGCGGAGAACGAGCATCCCGGCTACGCCAGCGAGTCGGACGGCAGCTCGCATCTCGTCGATCTGATCGACTCCATTATCAACGGCCCGGATGGGCGCGAGACGCTGATCATCGTCACCTATGACGAATTCGGCGGCTCTTGGGACCATGTGCCGCCGCCGCCCTATCAGACCGAGCAGGTGGCGGAAGGAGAGCAGCATCATCACGGCCACGGCCATCAGATCGGCGGCGGCGCACATGATCGCTGGGGTCCCGGCACGCGCATTCCGGCGCTGCTGATCTCCAAGCGCTTCGATCGCTCCGGGGTGGATCATGCAAATTACGACACGACCTCGATCCTGAAGCTGATCGAGGAGCGCCACCATCTCGCCCCGCTCGGCTCGCGCGACGAGGAGGTCCATAGCCTCGCGCGGGCGCTGGAAGCCGCCGAGCGCTGAGCGACGCGACCGACGAGAAACGGCCCCGCGCGAGCGGGGCCGTTTTCATCTTTAGTCACGAAAGTCGCGTCGAACTTTTCAGAGCCGCGCGATCATGCGATGAAGCCTGCGGCGCCGGCCCGTTCGCCCGCGCCGCAGAGGGGGCTCGTCAAGATGAATTCCTCCAGCTCCG
Organism: Methylosinus sp. PW1; assembly: GCF_000745215.1. Classification (NCBI taxonomy): domain Bacteria; kingdom Pseudomonadati; phylum Pseudomonadota; class Alphaproteobacteria; order Hyphomicrobiales; family Methylocystaceae; genus Methylosinus; species Methylosinus sp. PW1. The sequence continues at coordinate 589,306 of NZ_JQNK01000008.1, read as the reverse complement.
GTCGGCGCGCGACGCTCGCCTGCGCCGGCTCGCTCTTCGTTTTCCTGTCGGGAGCGGCGGTCGCGCAGGACGCCGATTTCTCGCAATTGCCGATCTATCGGGAGTTTCGCGACCAGCTCGCTGCGCAGGGCTGGAGGCCGGACGCCGGCTTCGGCCTCAAGCTCCCCTCCGGCAAGCCGCTCTATCGCTTCCCCGAGGTTCTGTGCGGGCCGAAAATCTGCCACGCGCGCTGGCTCCGCTCGGGAACGGAGAAGATCGTCACGCTGATCCGCGGCGATCTCACCGAGGAATATCGCGTCTCGCCCTGAGGGCGAAAGGCTCACTGCCGGGCCGGCGCGGCCCCTCGCGTCTCCAGAACGCCCACCAGCCGCTCCACGAGATCGCCCGCGACCGCCGAGGGAAGCGCGAAGGCGAGCCGATTGCCGTCCGGTGAGACGAGGGTGAGCAGCAGATTGTCGCCGAGCATCTCCCGATGCACCGCGATCGACTCGACCGGCGTCGCCAGCACGGCCTCGACCTCGCCGCTGGCCGGCTGCCGCTCGGCAAGGTCTTTCTCGCGCAGCGCCAGGGCGGAGCGGGTCAAGTCGAGAATATCGGCGGCGGTGAGGACGATTTTGGCCGTCACGCCATCGTCGCCTTTCCGGCTCAGGATGAAATCCTCGCCGATCGGATCGAGATTGAGGCCGGACGACGCCTCGGACATGGGTCGGTGCTCCTGCTCTTGCGATCGGGCAGCATAGGCGAAGGTGAACGGATTGTCTCGCTTGGCCGTGGCGAGGATCGTCAGGCCAGAGCGACCTCCCAGTCCTTACCGCCGTAGAACAGGCGGAGGATAGTGACGCGCTCTTCCTCGACGAAAAAGGCGATCGTCACGCGCCGCTCGAAACCGACCGCACGAAGTCCAGGCCGCAGATCATCTCTGCGACGCCCTCTTTCGGACGCCATATCGAAACCCCGGCAATAGGTTTCGAGCCGGCCGATATAGGCGAGCGCGACGTCCGAGCCGGCCCTTTCTTCTATCCAATCGTAAATCTGCAGAATGTCGTCGCGCGCTTCTGGCGAGAAAACGATCGCTCGCCGTCTCAACCGCGATCCTTCGATCGAAGCGCATGACGCGCCCTCACCTCGTCGAATACCGAGTCGATAGAGACGGCGCGGTCCGGCTCGGCGCGCATGGAGTCACTATCCAATCGTAAATCTGCAGAATGTCGTCGCGCGCTTCTGGCGAGAAAACGATCGCTCGCCGTCTCAACCGCGATCCTTCGATCGAAGCGCATGACGCGCCCTCACCTCGTCGAATACCGAGTCGATAGAGACGGCGCGGTCCGGCTCGGCGCGCATGGAGTCATAAACGGGCGCAACGTCTTCCCGTAGCCATCGCTCGACGGCGGCGTCCCGCTCCTGCAAGGCGGAAAGCGCCGCGCGGATCACGTCGCTCTCCGAAGCATAGTCTCCGGCGGAGACCTTCGCCTCGATAAAGGCCAAATTCTCGGTCGGCAGGCTGAAGCTCCGCTTTTCGACATTCGCCATCCGCGCTCTCCTCGCGAAAATTGTAACACGATCGCGCCGCAGGCGACAGGGAGCGCTCACCCCTTCCCCGCCCCGCCCTTCTGATAATCCTTCACATCCGAGAACACGATCGCCGGATGCCGCTCCGCGTCATAGCGCAGCTGGAACTCGCTAGACGACATGAACACGGGCGCGCCGTCTATGTCCTCCGCCATGGAGGAGCCGTGCGAGTCGACGAAGCTCTTCAGCGCGATCGGGTCCTGCGAGGTTATCCAGCGGCATATGCCGAAGCGCGAGGTCTCGTATTTCGTCTCCAGCCCATATTCGGCCTCGAGCCGCGTCGCCAGCACATCGAGCTGCAGCGCGCCGACGACGCCGACCAGCGCGCCGGAGCCGTCATTGGGCAGAAACAGCTGCACCACGCCCTCCTCGGCGAGCTGGCGCAGCGCCTCGCGCAGCTTCTTGGCCTTCATCGCGTCGGAGATGACGATGCGGCGCAGAATTTCCGGCGCGAAGCTCGGCACGCCGCGGAAGGAAATCTCCTCGCCCTCGGTGAGCGTGTCGCCGATGCGCAAAATGCCGTGATTGGGAATGCCCACCACATCGCCCGCATAGGCTTCATCGGCGATGGAGCGGTCGCGCGCGAAGAAGAATTGCGGCGCATTGAGCGAGATGGTCTTGCCCGTGCGCACGATCTTCGCCTTCATGCCGCGCGAGAGCTTGCCCGAGCAGACGCGCATGAAGGCGATGCGGTCGCGATGGTTCGGGTCCATATTCGCCTGAATCTTGAACACGAAGCCGGCCATCTTCGGCTCCTTGGCCTCGACATGGCGCTTGTCGGCGTCCTGCCCGCGCGGCGAGGGCGCATATTCGGCCATTGCGTCGATGAGATCGCGCACGCCGAAATTGCGCAGAGCGCTGCCGAAGAAAACCGGCGTCAAATGCCCCTGGCGAAACGCCGCGAGCTCGAACTTCTTGCAGCCTTCCTCGGCGAGCATCGCCTCTTCCAGCCAAGCGTCCGCCTCATGCGCCGGCAGCAGCGCGAGCAGCGCCGGATCGTCGAGGCCGGAGACGGTCATCGGCTCGGTGTCGGCGTCGATCTTGCGCACGGATTTCGTCGCGAAGCAGTAGGTGCCGGCGAAGCTGCGGCCGGAGCCGATCGGCCAGGTGACGGGCGCGGTGTCGAGCGCCAGCGTCTTCTCGATCTCGTCGAGCAGCGAGAAGGGATCGCGCCCCTCGCGATCGAGCTTGTTGATGAAGGTGACGATTGGAATGTCGCGCAGCCGGCACACTTCGAAGAGCTTTCGCGTGCGCGCTTCTATGCCCTTGGCGGCGTCGATCACCATCACCGCCGCGTCCACGGCGGAGAGCGTGCGATAGGTGTCTTCCGAAAAGTCCTCATGGCCCGGCGTGTCGAGCAGGTTGAAGACGCAATCGCCATATTCGAAGGTCATCACCGAGGTGACGACGGAAATGCCGCGCTCGCGTTCTATGCTCATCCAATCGGAGCGCGTCTGCTGGGCGTTGCGCTTGGCCTTCACCGCGCCGGCGAGCTGAATCGCGCCGCCGAACAGCAGAAGCTTCTCGGTCAGCGTGGTCTTGCCCGCGTCCGGGTGGGAGATGATGGCGAAGGTGCGCCGCCGCGAGACGGGGTCGGCGGAAGGGTTGGTCAAGTTTCAGGCTCGCTGAACGGTGGAAGCTCGCCACGCCCTTTAAGGGCATTCGCCGAATAAGGCCAGAGTCGCCTGACGCGCCGGCCCGGCTCAGCCGAAGCTGCGACATCGACGCCGATGCCGGCGCGGACGACGCCCGAGAGCCGATCGACCCGCGCCCACGCCGCTCCGCCGAGCCTGCGTCGCAAGGCGCCGACCGCGCCGACGAGGAGGCGCCGCCACCGCAGCGATCCGGCAAAGACGCCGGCCACAGTGGCCAATGCGTCGAGCGCCCGAAGGTCGCGCGCGCGGCCGGCCGGCGTTAGCCTGCGCTCTCCTCAACCAGAATGTCGAAGCCGCCGATGATCATGCGCTTGCCGTCGAATGGCATGTCGCCGAGCGATTTCATGCGCGGATCCTCAAATATTTTCTTGTGGGCGGCGTCGCGAACGTCCTTCGACGGCCAGACGACCCAAGAGAAAACCACCTGCTCGCCGGATTGCGCCGCAACGGCGCGCTTGAAGTCGGTGAGCTTGCCGTCATGGATGTCGTCACCCCAACATTCGACGAGATGCATGGCCCCGAACTCTTTGAAGACCGGCCAGGCGCGCAGGGCCATCTTCTTGTAGACGTCCTTATTTTCCGCGGGCACGGGAATCACGTAACCATCGACATAGCTCATTGCGCGGCTCCTTCTGAGAAACGCATCTTCAATGCGGATGCATAAACCGCTTCGGTAGAAAATGCGTCCGCGAGACTCTCGAACGAGGTGCGGCCGCCGCCTCATCCGCCCGAGCATCGAGCCGCGCGCCAGACCTCGGGATTTGCGCGGTTTGTCGATAGGATTGGGCGCTTCCCCGGTCTCGGATCGAAGTCAATGTCGCGCGACCGCCGCAGTCCCCCTCACGCGAGAGCAGATCACGCAAAATCCCCCGCCAGCTCCGCCCGCACCGCCTCCGGCATCACCGCGATATGCCCGTAATTCTGATGCGTGAAGCCGATCAGCGCGCGCGCTCCCGGCTCGCGAAAAGCTGCGACCTGGGCGTCGGTGAAGGGAAAATGCACGAATTGCACGGCGGAGGCCTTGCCGTCCTCCCTGGTGCGGTCTTGGTCCGCCTCGGCGACGCCGGCGATGCGCTCGCCGCCCAATTCGATGAAGGCGGTCTCCTCTATCGCGCCCAGCGTGTCCAACACGCGCTTGCGGCGCAGCGGATCGTCGATCTCGATCATGAAAGTGGCGACCAACTCGCGGCCCTTGGGGATCAGCGGCTCATAGGCGGCGATCTCGCTCGGCGCCTGCTCGAGCGTCCCCTTCTCTATGTGGATCATCTCCTGGATCTGCAGCCAGATCGTCTCGAAATCCTCGAAATAAAAGGTCACGAAAGGCCCGACCTCGACGCGGCGATCGCGCTTGCGCGCGGCGATGCGGCGACGGCTCTCGACGCGCACCTTGGCGTATTCGTCCGGCGGAAGAAGATCGGCGACGGTGATGTGGTGCTTTTGCGCCATTGATCGCTCCAATTCTTCAAGCTGCGCGAGCCCCCTCCCCGGCCCTCCCCCGCTTCGCGGGAGAGGGAGCAGATTCGGCCCTTCATCGAAGCTTCGCGAGACGCCAGCCGCTTCCCTCTCCCGCGCCAGCGGGGGAGGGTGAGGGAGGGGGCCTCACTTCACCCCATAGGCCCGCGCGATCAGCTCGATCGGATGGGCGAGAAGCTCGGGCTTTTTCGCCTCCGCGTCCAGCCGCTCCATTCCCTGCGCGATATGCGGACCGGAGAGCGGACATTCGGAGACGATATAGGCTTTGCCAGAAGATTGCGCCTGCCGCGCCACCGGCTTGCCGACCTTCAGCGCCGTCTCGAAATTCGCCGTCTTATAGCCCCAGGCGCCGCCATGGCCCGAGCAGCGCTCGATGACGGCGACATCCGCCTGCGGGATGAGACTCAAGAGCTCGGCGCCCTTCCGCCCGATATTCTGCGCGCGCGAATGGCAGGAGACATGGAAAGCGACGCCGCCTTCGATCGGCGACAGCCCTTCCGCCAGCCCCTCCTTGCGCGAGATGCCGACGATATATTCGCTGAGATCAAAGGTGGAGGCGGCGAGGCGCTTCACTTTTGGATTATCGGTGACGATCAGCGGCCATTCGAATTTCAGCATCAGCGCGCAGGAGGGAACCAGCGCGATAATGTCATAGCCCTTGTCGATCCATGGCTCGAAAGCGGCCGCCACTTGCTTCGCCGAGGCCGCGACCTCGCCGATGAGCCCCTGCTCGAGCAATGGCATGCCGCAGCAATGCGGGTGCAGAATCTCCGTCTCGACGCCATTTTTGGCGAGCACCGCGCGCGCCGCGAGTCCGACGCCGGGATCATTATATTCGCCGAAACAGGTGGCGTAGATCACCGCCTTGCGGCCAAAACCCGGCGCCTCTCTATTCACCTCGACGGGCAGCTCCTTCGCGAGCGCGGCCAGCGTCTTCTTCGAATATTTCGGCAGCAAGGCTTCGTGATGCAGACCGGCGACTTTCTCCAGCGCATTGCGCGCCGCCGTATGCGCGCGATCCGTCGCCCAATTGGCGAGCGGCGCGATCTTCGTCGCCAATGCGCCATTGCGGTCGGTCTCGGCGAGCTGGCGATCCGCGAAACCGACGCCCGTCTTCTTCGCCTCGACGGCGCGATAGCGCAGCATCAGATGCGGAAAATCGAGATCGAACTCATGCGGCGGCACATAGGGGCATTTGGTCAGAAAGCACATGTCGCAGAGCGTGCAGGCGTCCACGACCTTTTTGAAATCCACGCTGGCGACGGTCTCGACTTCGCCTTTCGCCGACTCGTCGACGAGATCGAACAGGCGCGGAAAGGAATCGCAGAGATTGAAGCAGCGCCGGCAGCCGTGACAAATATCCAGCACGCGGCGCATTTCGGCGTCGAGCTTCGCCTCGTCGTAGAAATCTGGATTTTCCCAATCCAATGGACGCCGGAAGGGCGCCTCGAGCCCGCCTTCTCTCATCGCTTCCATGCCCTGGTCGAATTATTCCGATGTGCTCGTAGGTTCCGGGCGCATCACTCCCTCTCCCCGCGCACAGCTATTGATTACCCACATTCTCCTCGCCCACGCGACGTCATGGCCGGGCTTGTCCCGGCCATCCACGCCAAGACGTTGAAGCGTCTCAGTGGTTTGGCGTGAGGCCGAAGCCTCGGGGAGCGCGCCCGCCGGGGGATGAAATCGATGGCGGGCGCTCTCTTTTGGTTTTCTCGGCTCCTCGGCGTGGATGGCCGGGACAGGCCCGGCCATGACGGCCGGCGTCTCGCGATGCCCGCTTACTTCAGCTCGTCGAGCGCCTTCTGGAAGCGGCCGGCGTGCGAGCGCTCGGCCTTGGCCAGCGTCTCGAACCAATCGGCGATCTCCTCGAAGCCTTCCTCGCGGGCCGAGCGCGCGAAGCCCGGATACATATCCGTATATTCATGCGTCTCGCCGGCGACGGCGGCCTTCAGATTGTCCTCGGTCTTGCCGATCGGCAGGCCGGTCGCGGGGTCGCCCACCACCTCGAGAAATTCGAGATGGCCATGGGCATGGCCCGTCTCGCCCTCGGCGGTGGAGCGAAACACGGTCGCGACGTCATTATGGCCCTCGATATCGGCCTTTTGAGCGAAATAGAGATAGCGGCGGTTCGCCTGAGACTCGCCGGCAAACGCATCCTTCAGATTCTGTTCGGTCTTGGTGCCCTTGAGCGTAGCCATGACTAAAGCTCCTTGGATGTACTCTCATGGGGACGCCCGCTGTCCCGACGGCCAGTCGGAACGCCCTTGTTTAGAATAATTTGAAATTACCGCTTGCCAAGCGCCAATCGGGCGTTTGGCTGGGGACGGCGCGTCAAAACCGTGCTGCAGCGCGATATTGGCTTCGAAACTGCATGTAACCTGAGATTGTACGAATACGGCGGCCCCTTTCGCACAAAAGCGACGGGGCGCCCGACGGCACGAGAGTGGACCGAATGGCGGATCAATTGGACTGGGTCGTCTGGAACGGCTCGCTCGGCGTATCCGACAAGGTCACGATCGGCCGCGTGGAGATCGTCGACGGCGTCCGCATGGCCTGTCTCGCATCGCCCTATGATGTGGTGGGTCCGTTCAGCCTGGACGAATTGGAGACGCAGGGCCGCATCGCTTTCGGCGCCTGCTTCGTGATGTCGCTCCAACGCTGGAAGGAAGATCAGGTCGAGCTGCGCTTAGAGGGCCGCAAGCAGCGCGCCGCCTTCCAGAAGATGTTCAATTTCGACGAGGACGACAATCAGGAGCATCGCGAGACGCTGGAATTGCCTCTGGAAGGCGCGCTGGAGCCGGCCGAGATCAAATCCGCCTTCCGCCGCCTTGCCAAGACCGCCCATCCCGACGCCGGCGGCAGCGCGGAGGACTACCGCCGCATCGCCGAGGCGCGCGACGCGCTGCTGGCGCAGTTCGAAGGGGCGAGCTGAGGGAGCGCGGGGCGACCGATTTCCGTTCCCGGAAAGCAGCGATCGTTGTAGTCTGCCTCCATTGCAAGTCCCGGAGGCGGCGATGGGTCAGACGCCAAATCATTGCAGGATCGAAGCGCGATATTTGCGCGGCGGCGACCTTTGGGGCCGCGCTCTGCTCGCCGCCGGATTGACCATCGCCAGCGTCTCCGTGCTGTTCTCGGGACGATTCGGTCTCGTCGTCATGACGCTGGCGGCGATCGGCGCGCTATTTTGCGGCGGGGTGACGCTCTCGGCGTTCGGAAAGCTGCTCGACCGATCTCCCGCCCTCATCATCGATGCGAAGGGCTTGGTCTATCCCTCCGTATCCGACGAGCTCCTGCCCTGGCGGGACTTCGAATCGATCTCCCGGACGAAGCATGGCGGACGCGAATGGTGGACGCTGCGACTGACGCCTGTCGCGACGCGACGCTTTCTGCGCAACGGTTTCTGGAACTGGATCGCCCGATGTGATCGCCGACTGCCGCAAGAAATTTTCCTGCCCGCTATGCCCCTCGGCATAGACACGGCGCGGCTCGTGGAGATCATAGCGACGCGCATCGAAACCGCACGCGGCGCGGAGAACGTCGGAACGGCAGCTTCGATAATCGATGATGCGCCCCCATATCGAAAACTCGGACGTACCCTCAGCGCTATCATTCGCAACCCGGGCTATGTCCTGTTTTGCGTCGTGGTCGGCGCAACGCTGCTCTCCGGCTCGCCGGAAGAAATTTACGGAGCAGTCCTCGCCGTCGGCGCCGGCGTTGTCGTCCAGCTCGCACAGAGCCATTTCGTCAAAAGCGACATTTCAGAGAGTGGGCGCTGAGAGCGCGCGAACCGAACATGCAATTCTTCCGAAGACACGCCCGCATCATTTCCGCCATTCTGCTGAGCGAGCTCGATTTGACGCTCGCCCTTTTCGGCGCGCTGCTCACCCTGCCGCCAGTCGGCCGCTCGGAGCGTGGCGACCGGGGCTCCGCCGATCCGACGAAGCCGGGCGCCTATGATTTTTGGCCTGTGCTGACCCCCATCACGCGCCCCGAGCAATTCAGGAGAGATCAGGCGACCGAGCTGATCGTCGAGGCGCCGGCGAAGTCTCCTCTCGCGACAAAGAAGCGCGGCGAATGAAGCCGTCGGCCTACTTCCTCCCCTTGTCGAACGGATTCTCGCCCGAGCGCGCGGAAATGCGGATCGGCGTGCCGGGCAGATCGAAGGCGCGGCGCAATCCATTGGTGAGAAAGCGCTGATAGCTCGTCGGCAGCTCGTCGAGCTGATTGCCGAACAGGATGAAATGCGGCGGCCGCGCCTTGGCCTGCGTCATATAGCGGATCTTGATGCGCCGGCCGGAGACCGCCGGCGGCGGCGTCTCGTCGATCGCGCTCTCGAGCCAGCGATTGAGCCGCGCCGTCGAAATGCGGCGGTTCCAGACTTCATGCACATCGAGAATGGCGCGCATGAGCTTATCGAGCCCATAGCCGGTCACGCCCGAGACGGCCACGACCGGCGCGCCTTTGATCTGCGGCAGCAGGCGCTCGGCCTCCTCGCGCAGCTTGCCGAGGCGCGTTCCCGGATCGTCCACCGCATCCCATTTGCCGAGCGCAATGACCACCGCCCTGCCCTCGCGCGCGGCGAGATCGGCGATGGTCAAATCCTGCTTCTCGAACGGAATGGCCGAGTCGAGCAGCAGCACGACCACCTCCGAGAAGCGCACGGCGCGCAGCGCATCGGCGCCGGCGAGCTTCTCCAGCTTATCGACGACCTTGGCGCGCTTGCGCAGGCCGGCGGTGTCGAAAAGCTTCATATCGCGGTCGCGCCAGCGGAAAGGCACGGAAATGCTGTCGCGGGTGATGCCCGCCTCCGGCCCGGTGAGCAGGCGGTCCTCGCCGAGCAGCCGATTGATCAGCGTCGATTTGCCGGCGTTGGGCCGCCCGACCACGGCGATGCGCAGTGGCTTGGTGGGATCGACCTCGCTGCCGTCCTCATCGGCCGAGACGGCGATGTCGGTCGTCGTCTCCTCATCCTCTTCCCAATCCGCGGTCGCCTCCGGCAGCGCCTCGCGCAGCGCGTCGTAGAATTCGCCGAGACCCTCGCCATGCTCGGCGGAGAGCGGCACCGGATCGCCGAGGCCGAGCTCATAGGCCTCGACCAGGCCGGCCTCGCCCTTGCGCCCTTCCGATTTATTGGCGGCGAGGATGACGGGCTTGCCGGCGCGGCGCACCAGATCGGCGAAATATTTATCGTCCGGCGTCACGCCGACGCGCGCGTCGATCATGAAGAGAATGGCGTCGGCGGTCTCGATCGCCGCCTCGGTCTGCGCGCGCATGCGCCCTTCCAGCGTGGCGGAGGCGCCTTCCTCGAGCCCGGCCGTGTCGATGATGGTGAAGCGCAGATCGGCGAGGCGCGCCTCGCCCTCGCGGCGGTCGCGCGTCACGCCGGGCCGGTCGTCGACGAGCGCGAGCTTCTTGCCGACGAGCCGGTTGAACAGAGTCGACTTGCCGACATTCGGCCGGCCGATGATGGCGAGCGTGAAGGACATTGTGGCCCTTTGGTCCAACGTCGCGGCGACGTCGCCTGTGAAGCTCGCGCTTACTTGGCGGGAGCGGGTGCGGAAGCGGCCGGCTCTTTGGCGGCCGGCGGCGCGGAGCCGCGCGCGGCGTCCAGCAGCGCCTTATAGGCGCCGGCGCGCTGGCGCATGGCGTGCGGCGCCTCCTGATCATTGAGGATCACCTTGAAGGCGCGCTCGGCCTCGTCGAAATCGCTGTCCTGCAGCGCGTCGAGCCCGATGAGCTCCTGCGCCGTGTAGCGGAACGGGCCATTGGCGGTGACGAGCTCGCCGAGCAGATCCGCCATCTTCTGGCGGTCGCCCTGCTCGAGCAGCAGCACGCCGGCGCGCAGCTTGGCGACCTGCTGGGTCAGCTTGTCGACGCCCTTGTCCTCGGCGATGGCGGCGAAGGCGGCGACGGCCTTGGCCTTGTCGGTCTTGGCCAGCCCCTCGGCGGCGCGCATGCGCGCCAGAGTGGCGTAGCCCCGCGGCGAATCCTTGGCCAGCGCCTCGAAGGCGGCGACCGCCTCGGCGTCCTTGCCGTCGGTCGCCAGAGCGGCGGCCGCGTCGAAGCGGAGATTGGCGGCCTCGGCCGTCTTCAAGCGATTGCTCTCGTAGAAGCTGTAGACGCCCGTCGCGACGACGACCAGAAACGCGCCGACGAACACCGGCGTCTGATAGCGCTTCCAGAGGTTGGCCGCCTTGTCCCGGCGGACGTCTTCGTCGACCTCGTGGAAAATGTCGGACATGACCGCTCCTGTCGCGTGGGCGCCGGAGGTTCCGGGCGCGGAGGCCGCTGTTAGCATGCGCGCGCACGCAAGGCCAGTTCCCCCGGCGTCGCCTACGCCGAAGCCGGCTTCGGCGCGGCCATGGGGTGGACGCGGCGGGAAAATCGCCGAGGATCGATATAGCGCGGCGCCTGCTCGAGGGGGCTGTCGGCCCGTCTGATCCAGAGCCGGCCGGCGGCTCTGGATCGAAAGCGCTCAGGCTCAGAGTCAGGCGCCGCCGGGCTCTCCGGTGAATTTCACCAATATGTCCTGGTCGCGCACCACATATTGGCAGGCGAGCCGATATTTGGGCGGAATGTCGTCGACAACCGCTCGGGAAATCTCCTCCGCTGTGATCTTGCCCATAGATTTCAGCTGCGCTTTCTCCTTCTCGGTGAGCGTCGCGCCCATGGTCTTATCGTCGAGCGGCGTCACCTCGATGAGGCAGGAGCCGCATTCGCCGTCCTTGCAATCATGCGGGATCGGAATCTTATTCGCCTCGGCGACGGCGAGTATCGTGTGCGTGTCGCCGGCGACCGCATAGACCGTCACATTTTTATGGAGAAGAGGGGTGGAGAAGGTGACATCGGGCATGGCCGTCCTCCCTTATTTTTTATTTTGCAGGGAAGAGCGTACGCCCCGACTGGGTAAGCGTCAATCGATGATCGCATGCGGCAAAAAGCGCGAGCGATCCGTCGTCACCAATGACGCATCCTCGCGCACGCCCATGCCGGCCGGCTCGCCGCCGACGAGCCAGCAGCCGAGCACGGGATAACGTCCGCCGAAGCTCGGCAACACGCATAATTGCTGACGCACGAAGCCTTCGCCGCCATAGTCGCCATCCGTGCGCGCGAGCAGAGTCTCGCCGTCGTAGAGCGCGACATTGGCGCCCTCGCGCGAGTAGAGCGGCTTGCGCGCATATCGCGTCAAAAACGCGGTGCGCGCGTCATCCTCGAAGAAGCAGGGCAGAAGATTGGGATGGCCCGGCGCCGCCTCCCACAAATAGGCGAGAAATCCCTTGCTCGACGCGATCGCCTTCCATGGCGGCTCGACGAAACGCGTCGCGCCCATCGCCGCCGATTTGCCGAAAGCGTCGGCGAACATCCATTCCCAGGGATAGAGCTTGAACATTCGCTCCACGCGCCGTCCCAGGCGATCGACGAATCTCTCGCCTGCGAGGCCGATGTCGCGCATGTCGATGCGCGCGGTCCAGGAGCCGGCCTGCGTCGCGCAATCGGCGAGATAGGCGACATTGCCGCGATCCTCGACGCTCTGCGTCATGCAGGCGAAATGCACAGGGCCGCCGTCGGCGATCTCGCGCCAGCGCGCGATCAGGCGATCATGCAGCGAATTGAACTGATCCGCGCCTGTCGGCAAATGGCCGCGCGCGATCATCTGCTCGAGCCAGAACCATTGCACGACGGAGGATTCGAACAGGCTCGTCGGCGTGTCGGCGTTAAATTCGAGCAGCTTCGGCGGCCCTTCGCCGGAATAGGAAAAGTCGAAACGCCCATAGAGCGAAGGATCGCGCCGCGCGAAGCTCTCTGCGATGAGCCCCCATGCGTGATCCGGAATGCGCAGACGCTCGAGCGCCTGCTCGTCTTTCACGATGCGCGCGACGACATCCTCGCTGAGCGCGGAAAGATCGGCGGTCGCTTTCTCGAGATCGTCCTCGATCTCGCGCAAGGAGAAAACATAGCGCGCGCTCTCGTCCCAATAGGGCTCGCCATCGGCCTGCGCATATTGAAAGCCGATTTTGCGCGCCTCCTCGGCGAAGTCCGGCCGCGGCGGCGAAAGCTCGCGTCTCACGAGCCGCCGCCATGGCCAGCGCCGGCGCCGCCGAAACCGCCGAATGAGACGGCATGACCGAGAGAGGAGCCGCCCGCATGGCCGGACGCGCTGTCGCCAGAGGAAGAATGCGAGGCGGAAGACGACGAGCCGCTGGAATAGGAATGTCCGCCCGAGCCGCCGTGACTGCTGGATTGGCTGCTGGAATGGCTGCAATCCTGCCGCTCGGGATCGGCGCCCTCGGGACAATCGCGCCGCGGCTTCTCCATCAACGCCAGCGCGCCGATCGATAGCGAGCCGACCGCTATCGCGGCGATGGCGAGCGTGCGCTTGCGAAACGGAGATGCAGAAGCGCCGCCGGGAAGCCCTTTGGGCGCATGGGTGACGATGGGCGGCGCCATTCCGCGGCGGCCGAATTCCTTGCGCGGCGGCTCGGCCATGGCTCTCACGGACTCATGCAGGCGGCGCTGAGCACGCCGGCAGAAATGGAAACGGCGCCGAGCCATACCGCCGCGGCGACGGCGTTCTGCTCGATCGCCTGCGAAAGGCCCGGATGCGCGAGCCGCGCGAGAAGAAAAGCGATGATCTGCGTGGCGAAAGCGACAAAGCCCCAAATGATGAATTCGAGCGCCGATTGCGTATTATGCACAGCGCCCGCGAGCGCGATGGCGAAGCCGATGAGGCTGCCGCCGAAGGCGATGGCGGCGGAGGCGTTGTGCTCCTCGACGATCAGGTCGAACTCGCAATGCGGCGTCAAGCGCGTGTAGACGACGCAGAATGCGGCGCAATAGGCGATGGCCCCGAGAAAATAAGCCGCAAAGGACAGAAGGCCGGATGCGAGATCTGCTGGCAAGGTCAGTCCTTTCGTAAAAATCGCGAAGAGGTTAGCAAAGCGGATGAACGAAAGATAGAAGCGCCGCGAGACGCAGTCTCACGAGCCGCCCGCGTGAAAGCCGCCGCTTTCGCCGAATCCGCCGTAATAGGCGTGATAGCCCGACAAACTGCCGCCCCCGCCTTCCGCGCCTCCCGGATCGCTGCCGCGTTCGCAATCGCGCCGCGGATCGGCCGCGCATATTTGACGATCGACGATCTGCGCCAACGCGAAAATTCCGATCGAGATCGCGCCGAGCGCGATCAGCGCGATAGCGAGCGGCCACGCTTGCTCTGACGGCAGATGCAGAGATTCGCCGACGGGCTCCTCTAGGCGAGGCGGCGGAGCCGGGCGCGGTCCGAGGCCGTGGCCATAGATCGCTATGCCTTCGCGTTCGACGCGAAGCGATCGCTTGCGCGGGCTCTCCGCGCGTCTCGGCCCCAGACCGTGGCCGAAAAATTCGATGCCGGGCTCTTCCTCCGCCATGCCTCATCGACCGTGGAGAAAAGCGATGCAATGGAACAGCGCCGACGCAATGACGCCGCCGATGACAAATCCCGAGCGCAAAGTCGCACCTTTCGAAAATAGATAGGCGAACATATCGAAAAACCGCGAAGAAAGATAGGCGCGCCGGAATCGACGACGCCTCGCGCGACCGACCGCGGCCTCCGTCAAAACACCCCCGCCTCCAGCCCCGCGGCCATCGCCATGCCGAGCTCGCGGCACGCCTCGACGAACTCCTCCCGCCAAGGCCCGCGAAAGATCAGCGGCTCCTGCACGGCGCGCCAGCACAGCCCGGTTGCGACCGTCTCTACGCTACGCCGCGCGCCGGCGCCGTCGTTGCCGGCGCGAACATAGAGCGCGTAAGGCCGGCCCTGCATGCGCTCGAGACAGGGATAATAGCTGCGGTCGAAGAAATCCTTCAGCGCGCCGCTCATATAGCCGAGATTTTCCGTCGTTCCCAGAATGAGCGCATCGGCGGCGAGCGCATCCTCTGGCGTCGCCTCCAGCGGCGCGCGCATCACGATCTCGACCCCGGCGATCTCGCGCGCCCCGGCGAGAACGGCCTCCCGCAGACGCTCCGTATTGGGCGAAGGCGCATGGGCGAGGATGAGAAGGCGCTTGGCGGTCATCGGGCGAATTCGTCTCTCGATTCGTCTCTCGCGGCCGTCGCCGCGTGCGCCGCCGCACAGCGCGGCCAGTTACGAAAATGATAGCGATTCTCGCAAATAGCGCGAGCGATCACAATTCGATCCCATTGAAATGCGAGAGCCGTTTTCGAGCGGCTCTAGGGCGTAGCCGTTGGACGGGATAAAGTCGTTACGCCAATTCGAATCGAACGGATGCACATGGCGCAACAATTTCTCACCCGATCCTTCGCCGATGGCGCGCGAAAGGGGCCGACGCTTCCGCAGCGCATCATCCTCGCCGAGGGCTGGACGCGCCGCGCCATCGCCTTTGCCGCGGGCGCCGTGGGCGCGCTGGCGCTGGCTCCCCTCGATCTCGCGCCCGCCATGCTCGTGACCATGTGCGTCTCGGTGTGGCTGCTCGACGGCTCGGCCTCCGCGCGCGGCGCCGGCGGCCTCTCCTATCTCGCCGGCTCCATGCGCCGCGCGGCGGGCGCCGGCTGGTGGCTCGGCTTCGGCTATTTTCTCGCGGGGCTGTGGTGGCTCGGCGCGGCCATGCTGGTCGAGCCGGACCAGTTCGCCTGGGCGCTGCCGCTGGCCGTCATCGGCGCGCCGGCCGTCCTCGCGCTGTTTCCCGCGCTGGGCTTCGCGCTCGCGCGGGCGTTGTGGTCGGGCGGCTCGGCGCGCATTTTCGCGCTCGCGGCCGGGCTCGGGGCCTCGGAGTTTCTGCGCGGCCACATCCTCACCGGCTTTCCCTGGAACGATTTCGGCATGGCGCTCGCCGCCATTCCCTTTCTCGATCAGACCGCCGCGATCGTCGGCCTGCATGGGCTGGATATTCTCGCCGTCATTCTGTTCGCCGCGCCGGCGACGCTCGTCGACGGCCCGCGCCGCCTGACGCCGGCCGTCATCGTCGCGCTCGTCCTCGCCATCGGCATGGCAGGCTATGGCGCGCTGCGGCTCGGCGCCGGCAAGACGGAATATGTCGAGGGCGTCAAATTGCGGCTGATGCAGCCTAATCTCCCGCAGGACGCGAAATTCAAGCCCGAGAACGGCCCGGCGATCGTGAGCCGCTATCTCGAGCTCTCCGATCGCGCCGTCGCGCCCGGCCGCTCCGGCGTCGCCGACGCGACGCATCTGATCTGGCCGGAATCGGCCTTCCCCTTCATCCTGTCGCGCGATCCGGAGGCGCTCGCGCGCATCGCCGCGACCATGCGCGGGGCCGTGCTGCTGACCGGCGCGGCGCGCGCGGAGGAGGATGCGCGGCGCGAGGACGGCAAGCGGCGCACCAAGATCTTCAATTCGATCCTCGCCGTTCAGGGCGGCCGCATCGTCGCCGCCTACGACAAGACGCATCTCGTGCCCTTCGGCGAATATCTGCCATTCTCCAAGCTGCTCGCGCCGCTCAACGTCTCGCAGCTGGTTCCCGGAACATGGGACGAAGGAACCGGGCCGCGACGGCTCGCCGCGCCGGGATTGCCGCTCGCCGCGCCGCTCGTCTGCTATGAGGCGATCTTCCCCGGAGAGACGGTCGAGCCCGCCGGCGAGCGGCCGCAATGGCTGCTGAATGTGACCAATGACGGCTGGTTCGGCATGACCAGCGGACCCTATCAGCATTTCGCCCAGGCGCGTCTGCGCAGCATTGAGGAAGGGCTGCCGCTGGCGCGCGTCGCCAACACCGGCATCTCCGCGATCGTCGACCCTTATGGCCGCGTTCTCCACCGGCTGCCGCTCGGCGTCGATGGCGTCATCGATGCGCGCCTGCCGCGCGCGACCGATGCGCCGCCCTTTGCCGCCCATCCTTTTCGCTGGACTTCAACGCTTTGGTTCTTCACAATAATTTTCGCCCTGTTCGGACGCTTTCGCGGCCTCGCGGGTTCGACTTCCGGTCGCATGGGCGCGCGATGACACGCTCGTCGACACAGTGGCGAGCACGTCCGCGCCAGCGATCGAAAGGGCGAAATCCACTGTAGATCAGCATCTTCGAACAAAAGGCGGCAGCTGATGAGAAAAAGGAAGCATTCGCAGTGAAAAAAGCGCCCGATCCGATCGACAGGCATGTCGGAAGTCGCGTGCGCATGCAACGCATCCTTATGAAGATGAGTCAGGAGAAGCTCGGCGAGGCGCTCGGCCTCACATTCCAGCAAGTGCAGAAATACGAAAAAGGCACGAACCGCATCGGCGCAAGCCGGCTGCAGCAGATCTCCAAGACGCTGAACGTGCCGCCCTCCTTCTTCTTCGAGGGCGCTCCCAACGCCCAGCCCGCCGGCGACGGCTTCGCGGAAGAGTCCTCGTCGCAATATGTCGTCGATTTCCTCTCGACGGCTGAAGGCCTGCATCTCAATCGCGCCTTCGCCCGCATCAAGGACCCCAAGGTGCGCAAACGCGTCATCGACCTCATCTCGACGCTGGCCGAGCAGGACGAAGGCGCGCGGGAGCCGGATGTAGGCGATACGGCCGACAAATAGGCCGAGGCTCGGCGGATCTCCGCACGAGCTCTCTATCACGAGTTCTCTATAAAGAACATTTCGGCACATGCGGCTTGACGAAACGAACGACGCCTGTACTGATTTGGGCGAATGGACTGGTCTGTCCGCCGACGAACGGCGGAGCGGCGATTGGACGGAGATTGGATGTGACGCGACAGAACTATCTTTTCACCAGCGAGTCGGTTTCGGAAGGCCATCCCGATAAGGTGTGCGACCGCATTTCCGACGAGATCGTCGATCTGTTTTTTCGCGAGGGCGCCAAATTCGGCGTCGACCCCTATCAGATCCGCGTCGCCGCGGAGACTCTCGCCACCACCAATCGCGTCGTGATCGCCGGCGAGGTGCGCGGCCCCGCCATTTCCAAGGAGCAGATCGTCGACGTCGCCCGCAAGGCGATCAAGTCCATCGGCTATGAGCAGGCCGGCTTCCATTGGCAGAACGCCGATGTCGAGGTGCTGCTGCACGCCCAGTCGGCCGATATCGCGCAAGGCGTCGACGCCGCCGGCAATAAGGACGAGGGCGCGGGCGATCAAGGCATCATGTTCGGCTACGCCGTGCGCGAGACGCCCGACCTGCTGCCCGCTCCCATCTATTACGCCCACAAGATTCTCGAGAAGCTCGCCCATGCCCGCCATACCGGCAAGGAGAAGGGCCTCGGCCCGGACGCCAAGAGCCAGGTCACGCTGCGCTATGAGAACGGCAAGCCGGTCGAGGCCACGCAGATCGTGCTCTCGCATCAGCACACCGACGAGAATCTGACGCCGCAGGACGTTCGCGCCATCGTCGAGCCCTATATCCTCGAGGCGCTGCCCGCGGGCTTCGTCACCAAGGAGACGGTTTGGCACGTCAATCCGACCGGCAAGTTCCACATCGGCGGCCCGGATGGCGACGCTGGCCTCACTGGCCGCAAGATCATCGTGGACACCTATGGCGGAGCGGCTCCCCATGGCGGCGGCGCCTTCTCCGGCAAGGACCCGACCAAGGTGGACCGCTCGGCCGCCTACGCCGCCCGCTATCTGGCCAAGAACATCGTGGCCGCCGGCCTCGCCGATCGCGCGACGCTGCAGCTCTCCTACGCCATCGGCGTGGCCGAGCCGCTGTCGATCTATGTCGATCTGCACGGCACCGGCCAGGTTCCCGAGGACAAGCTCGAGGCCATTCTGCCGCAGATCATCCGCCTGTCGCCGCGCGGCATTCGCGAGCATCTGCAGCTCAACAAGCCGATCTACGCCCGCACCTCGGCCTATGGCCATTTCGGCCGCACGCCGGACGAGGAAGGCGGCTTCTCCTGGGAGCGCACCGATCTCGTCGATGCGCTGAAGGCGCAGTTCTCCTGACGCAGGCGATCTTCGGCGACAAAGACGCCCAAGACTGAGCCATGGAACGAGACGGCGACCTGGAAGCGATCGACGGCGGCGCGGCCCATGTGGCGCGCCGCCTCTACGGCCGCAGCAAGGGCAAGGCCTTGCGCGCCGGCCAGACGCGGCTGCTGCAGGAGCTGCTGCCGCGGCTGACGCTCGATCTCTCGCAACCCTGCCCGTCCGCCGCCGGCCTGTTTCCGACCGCGGTGACGGACGTGCGTCTCGAGATCGGCTTCGGCGGCGGCGAGCATCTGATCGCCGCCGCGGCCGCCCGGCCCGATGTCGGCTTCATCGGCTGCGAGCCCTTCGTCAACGGAATGGCCAAGCTG
This sequence comes from Methylosinus sp. PW1, assembly GCF_000745215.1. Taxonomy (NCBI): domain Bacteria; kingdom Pseudomonadati; phylum Pseudomonadota; class Alphaproteobacteria; order Hyphomicrobiales; family Methylocystaceae; genus Methylosinus; species Methylosinus sp. PW1. The sequence goes on along the minus strand of NZ_JQNK01000008.1, from coordinate 570,385 downwards.
CTCGCGCGGATCGACGCGCAGGGCCTCGCCAATATCCGCCTCCACCAGGGCGATGCGGCGGAGGTGATCGGCTGGCTGCCGAAGGCGAGCCTCGGCCGAACCTACCTCTTCTATCCCGACCCCTGGCCCAAGCGCCGACATCGCAAGCGCCGCTTCGTCTCGAAGGAGACATTAGAGGCGCTCGCCCATGTGCTACGACCCGGCGGGGAATTGCGTTTCGCCACAGATATCGACGATTATGCCGGCTGGACGCTGGCGCGCGTCCGAGAGTCTGTGGATTTTGCATGGCGCGCAGCGGCCTCTGCGGACTGGCTCACGCCCTGGCGGGGCTGGACGCAGACGAAATACGAGGCGAAAGCGATGGCGGCCGGACGCAAACCGGTCTATCTGACTTTCGAGCGGCGTCGCGACGGAGCTTGCGACGCCTAGGACGCATTCCGGTCGAAGCTCTGGCGGACGGTGCGGGAGAAGTGCGATGGCGGCGGAACTGACGGCGCAAGACGACGCCCGAACGACCGAGACGACGACGGAGAGCTTCCGCGCCGACGTCCTCGAGGCGTCGCTGCGCCAGCCCGTGCTCGTCGATTTCTGGGCGCCCTGGTGCGAGCCCTGCAAGCAGCTGGCCCCCGCCCTCGAGCGCGCCGTAAAGGCCGCCGGCGGGCGCGTGAAGCTCGTCAAGATGAACATCGACCAGCATCCCGAGGTCGCCGGACAGCTCGGCGTCAAATCCATTCCGGCGGTCGTCGCCTTTCAGCGCGGCCGCCCGGCCGACGGCTTCGTCGGCGCGCTGCCGGAGAAGCAGCTGCGCGGCTTCATCGAGCGCCTCGCCGGCCCGCTCGAGGACGAGGGAACCGACGACTTCCTCACCGCCGAGGCGCTGATCGGCGAGGGCCAGCTCGAGGCCGCCGAGGCGATCTTGCTGCAGCTCGTCGCGCACCAGCCCCCTTACACGAAAGCGGCGGCCGAGCTCGCCCGCCTCTATGTCGAGCAGGAGCGCCTCGCCGACGCGCAAGCGCTGCTCGACGGCCTGCCCGCCCCGATCCGCGCCGACTCTCTGGTGGCCGCTGCGGCGGCGTCGCTGGAGAATGCGCTCGCCGCTTCCGATCTCGGCGAGATCGACGAGCTGCACAAGCGCGTCGCCTTCGATCCCGACGATCTGCAGGCGCGCTTCGATCTCGCCCTCGCGCTCAACGCCAAAGGCAAGCGCGACGAGGCCGCCACCGCGCTCCTTGACATCATCCGAAAGGACCGTAGTTGGAGCGACGACGGGGCGAGGAAGCAGCTCATCCAGTTCTTCGACGCCTGGGGACCGCTCGACAAAGCGACCATAGGCGCCAGGCGACGCCTGTCGTCGCTGCTGTTCTCATGATGCGAGCGCGTTTTCTCGAGGAGTAGCGGCGACCGCCGCTGACCGACATGAGCGTCAATCATCCCTATAAAGACACGAGCGCCCTGCCCGTCGTCATTCCCGTTTTCCCGCTGACGCGCGCGCTGCTGCTGCCGCGCGGCGAGCTGCCGCTCAACATATTCGAGCCGCGCTATCTGGCCATGGTCGACGACGCCATCGCCTCGCAGCGCGTCATCGGCATGATTCAGCCGCTGCCCGGCCAGGACGAGCACGAGCCGACGCCCGCGCTGCACAAGATCGGCTGCGCCGGCCGCATCACGCGCTTCTCCGAGACCGGCGACGGCCGCTATCTCATCTCGCTCACCGGCATAGCGCGCTTCCGCATAGAGGACGAGCTGCCGACGACGCTGGCCTATCGCAGCTGCCGGGTCAGCTATGACGATTTCCTCGTCGATCTCGAGCCCGGCGCCGGCGAGGCCAATGTCGATCGCACCGGAATGATCCGCATGCTGCGCGAGTTCGCCGACGGCTCGCAGCTCGACGTCGACTGGACCAGCATAGACGCCGCTCCCAATGAGGCGCTGGTCAATGCGCTCGCCATGATGAGCCCCTTCGGCGCCAGCGAGAAGCAGGCGCTGCTGGAGGCGGTCGATCTGCGCTCGCGCGCCGAGATTCTGGTCGCGCTGGCCGAGCTCGATCTGGCGCAGAACAGCGACGATCCGCCGCAATTTCATTAGAGACTTTTTCCGCCGCTGCGGCATATAGCGAGATAGTTTTACCTCTACCGGGCCGAGGCCGCATGCGGCGTTTTCCCGAAGCCCCATGGCTGCAGAGCAGAAAGGCGTCAAGATGAGCGACAAATCCGATAAGCCCGCGCATGAGGGCGAGGACGCATCCGAGGCGACGAAGGTCGATCCGCGCCTGCTCGAGATTCTGGTCTGCCCGCTCACCAAATCGACGCTCGAATATGATTCCGAGCGCCAGGAGCTGATCTCCCGCTCCGCCCGGCTCGCCTATCCGATCCGCGACGGCATTCCCATCATGCTGCCAGAGGAGGCCAGACCGGTCGACTGACCCGATGGACGCGCTCAACCCCACGAGCGAGTTGCTCGCGCTTCTCGATCTCGAGCCGATCGGCCCGGACGCCTACCGAGGCTACAGCCGGTGCAGGAACGCGCGCGTCTATGGCGGGCAGGTGGTGGGCCAGGCTCTGGTCGCTGCGCAGCGCAGCGTGCCGGCCGACCGCCCGGCCCATTCGCTGCACGCCTATTTCATCCTCGCCGGCGACCCGCGCCAGCCGATCGACTTCTTCGTCACCCGGCTGCGCGACGGCAAGAGCTTCACGACGCGGCGCTGCGAGGCGAAGCAGAAAGGACGGACGATCTTCTCTATGGAGGCCTCGTTCCATATCGAGGAGCGGGGCCTCGAGCACGCCGTTTCCGCGCCCGAGGCGCCGCCGCCCGAGACTCTGCCGACGAAAAACGCGCTGGCCGAGCGTTTCGCCGATTTTCTGCCGCTCGCCGCCTCGGAATGCATCGCCGGATCGCCATCGGTCGATATACGCGTGGTCGATCCGAGCGCCTTTTTTTTGAACAATGCTGCGGCGGATGCTCGGCAATTCATCTGGTTCAAGATCGCCGAACGCATCGGCGACGAGATCGCCATTCATCAAGCGCTGCTCGCCTATCTTTCCGACATGACGCTGCTCAACACGGCGCTGGTGCGGCACGGCCGCTCCATCTTCGACGAGCGGCTACAGGTCGCGAGCCTCGATCACGCTTTATGGTTCCATCGCCCGTTCCGCGCCGATGAATGGCTGCTCTACACGCAGGACAGCCCGACCGCCGCCGGCGCGCGAACGCTCACACGAGGAATGATTTTCTCCTCGGACGGACGGCTCGTCGCCTCTGTGGCGCAAGAAGGCCTGATCCGCGATCACTCATCCGAAACTCGAGCAGCGGATTGACTGTTTCATAGGCGCCTGCTGCCTTTTTGCAGGCGCCTACGCTTTCCCCCGCCCTCTCGCCGCGCCTCACGGCCGCGGGCGCAAACCCTTTGCGCAGCGCGCTTCCCATCTCCTGCGTCGCTTCGCCACGGATTTGATTTGTTTCGCAGTTCTTTTCCAATTCGTGTCTCGCGGCAAGGCGGCGCGAGAGCTGGCACGGCATTTGAAGGTTCGCGGCATGAGCACAACGGTGCTCATCATGGCCATCGCCGCATTGGGCGCCGTCTCGCAAGGCGAGCAGTCAACGCCATGAAGGTCTAGAACAACAGGATAGGCAGATGAAAATCGTGACAGCGATCATCAAGCCCTTCAAGCTCGATGAGGTCCGTGACGCGCTGACGAACATCGGCGTCCACGGTCTCACCGTGACGGAAGTCAAGGGATACGGGCGCCAGAAGGGTCATACCGAGATCTACCGCGGCGCGGAATACGCCGTCAGCTTCCTGCCGAAGCTGAAAATCGAGGTCGCGGTGACGTCCGAGCTCGTCGCCAAGGCCATCGAAGCGATCACGACCGCCGCCCATACTGGCCAGATCGGCGACGGCAAGATTTTCGTCCTTCCCCTCGAGCAGACGATCCGCATCCGCACCGGCGAGCGCGACGCCGACGCGCTCTGACCCACTCTCGAAAAATCACCAGGAGTTCCAAATGAGACTTCGTCTGCCTCGGAGCCTGTCTGCGGCTTCGACTCTCGTCGGCGCGGCGATCGCCGTGAGCCTCGCCGACCCCGCGCTCGCCGCCGGCAACGCGCCCGTTCCCAATCCTGGCGACACGGCCTGGGTGCTCATTTCCTCGGCGCTGGTGCTGATGATGTCCGTCCCGGGCCTCGCTCTGTTCTACGGCGGCCTGGTGCGCTCGAAGAACATGCTGTCCGTGCTCACGCAGACCTTCGCGATCGTCGCGCTGGTCGGCGTCGTCTGGACGCTCTACGGCTATTCGCTCGCCTTCGGCGACGGCGGCTCGCTCAACGCCTATATCGGCGGCTTCAACAAGCTGTTCCTGAAGGGCGTGGACGCCTCCTCCAACGCGCCGACCTTCACCCCCGGCCATGTCATTCCGGAATACGCCTATTTCGTGTTCCAGATGACCTTCGCCATGATCACGCCGGCGCTCATCATCGGCGCCTTCGCCGAGCGCATCAAATTCTCGGCGGCCTTCGTGTTCGTGCTGCTGTGGGTGACGATCATCTATTTCCCGGTCGCGCATTGGGTGTGGGGCGTCGCCGATCCGAACGCCATTGTCGACGCGGCCACCAAGCTCGCCGCCGCCACGACGGATGAAGCCAAGACCGCCGCTCAGGGCGAGATCGACACGCTGATCGGCTCGGTCGGCTGGATCGCCGGCGGCCTCGCTCCCTGGATGCATGGCACGGGCGCGCTGGACTTTGCCGGCGGCACCGTCGTCCACATCAACGCGGGCATCGCCGGCTTCGTCGGCGCGCTGATCCTCGGCAAGCGCATCGGCTATGGCAAGGAGGCGCTGCCGCCTCACTCGCTGACGCTGTCCATGGTCGGCGCCTCGCTGCTGTGGGTGGGCTGGTTCGGCTTCAACGCCGGCTCCAACCTCGAGGCCAATGGCACGACGGCGCTCGCCTTCGTCAACACCATGGTGGCGACCGCCGCGGCGGCGCTCTCCTGGCTGCTGGCGGAATGGGCGCTGAAGGGCAAGCCGTCGCTGCTCGGCCTGATCTCGGGCGCCGTCGCCGGCCTCGTCGCGGTGACGCCGGCCTCCGGCTACGCCGGTCCGATCGGCTCCATCGCGCTCGGCTTCATCGTCTCGCCGATCAGCCTGTTCTTCGTCTCCAAGGTGAAGAACCTCTTCGGCTATGACGACTCGCTCGACGTGTTCGGCGTGCACGCCATCGGCGGCATCACCGGCGCTCTGGCGACGGGCATTCTGGTGAGCCCGGACCTCGGCGGCGTCGGCATCACCGACTACACCAACATCGGCGAGAATTTCGCCGGCAAATACGATCTCGTGCAGCAGTTGATCTCGCAGGCGACCGCCGTCGGCGCGACCATCCTCTACTCCGGCATAGGCTCGGCGATCCTCTACAAGATCGTCGATGTGGTGATCGGCCTGCGCGTCGCTCCGGATCAGGAGCGCGAGGGCCTCGACATCGCCGAGCACGGCGAGCGCGCCTACAACTACTGAGAGCTTCGTCTCACGAAAGCAGAACGGCGCCCTTCGGGGCGCCGTTTTTGTCTAATGGAAATAGGCATTTTTAAAGGGGTTTTGCCGATTTACATCTAACGCCTTCTCTTAGGGACATTTGCCATCAACTCCTCGGCTTGCTTTTCGTGGAGATAGACCGACGCAATAATGCTTTCTGCGACATCAAGAAGTTTGCTAATATCTTCCGCTGAGGGCTCCCATGCCCTGTGGATTGCCGCATGGCCCGCCTCTAATATGCTAGTAAGCACATCCAATTGACGTTCGGAAATATATCCAGCGCCCTTGAACTTATCGAGATTCGCCGCAAAGCTATGAAAATCGCCGACTTTCTCGACCATCACGGCCTCTAACGTGGCTCGCACTCCCATCGCAGCAAGTCGACGCGAATTATTTTGAACCGCTGTGTACGTCTCTCGCATGAGGTCATGAATTAGCTGTGGAATGTGATTCTCTACTGGAAGTCGCACGGGAGAAAGCCACAAAGGAACTCGCCGAGCCATCGGAGGAGGATAAGTGATGATAGTCATATCATCAGGAGCATCGACCCAACCGGAGACGTGTCGCAAAGCAACCGTTTCACAACCCAAACATTTGACCATTTCGAAACGATCGACCCACTGGAGAACCAGGTCGTCGTCATGTGTAACGCTCTCATCTTCGGCCAAGACCTCGTGTTTCGTAAGCCGCGCACAAACTCGGCAGTGGCTCCATACACGTTTAGCGATTGAACGAATTTCCATGATGAAATCCACGTGAAACAAGTTTGTCGAAGCAACGCCTTCAACAGTGCTAACTTATGCGGCGGCTAGTCACCCGCCGACGACGCGCGCCACCACTTTCGCCGTGTAATCCACCATGGGCACAATGCGCGCGTAATTGAGCCGCGTCGGGCCGATGATGCCGAGCGCGCCGACGATGCGCTTATTGCCGTCACGCAGCGGCGCGGCGATCATGGACGAGCCGGAGAGCGAGAACAGCCGGTTTTCCGAGCCGATGAAGATGCGCACGCCCTCCCCGGTCTCGGCGCGCTCCAGGAGATCGATGACCTCGGTCTTGGTCTCGAGATCGGAGAAGAGGAGGCGGATGCGCTCGAGATCGGCCATCGCCGTCAAATCCTCGAGCAGATTGGCCTGCCCGCGCACGATGAGCTGGCGATGCTCCGCCCCCGCCCCGCCCCAGCTGGCGAGCCCAGCGTCGACGAGCCGGGCGGTCAATTCGTCGAGCTCGGTCTGCGCGGCCTTGCGCGCATCCTCTATCTCCGAGCGGACCTGGCCGAGGGTGAGGCCGCGAATGCGGGCGTTGAGATAATTAGCCGCCTCGATCAGCGAGGAGGCCGGCAGATCGCGCGGCACCTGCAGCACGCGATTTTCGACCGAGCCGTCCTCGCCGACGAGAATGGCCAGCGCGCGCTCCGGCTCGAGGCGCACGAACTCGATCTGCTTCAGCCGCGCATTGTCCTTGCTCGTCACCACCACGGCGGCGCCGCGGGTGAGGCCGGAGAGCAGGCTCGTAGCCTCGGCCAGCACGCCCTCGAGGTCATGGTCCTTGGAGGCGGCCTCGACCTGCGCCTCGATCTGGGCGCGCTCATCCTCCGCGACGTCGCCGATCTGCAGCAGAGAATCGACGAAAAAGCGCAGGCCGAGCTCGGTGGGCAGGCGGCCGGCGCTGGTGTGCGGCGCATAGACGAGGCCGAGCTCCTCCAAATCCTGCATCACATTGCGCACCGAGGCCGGCGACAGCGCCATGGGCAGCAGCCGCGACAGCTGGCGCGAGCCGACGGGATCGCCGCTCGACAGATAGGTGTCGACGATCTGGCGAAAGATTTCGCGCGGCCGGTCGCCGAGATTGGCGAAGCTCTGCGCGCCGGCGGGAGGGAGCGGATGGCCCATGCGGATCATGACGGAAGAATGGCGCCTCGGCGGCGCGGGTCAAGCCCGGTCTGCGCGAAGGAGCGAAGGGATTTCAAAAAGGCGCTCCGCGCCATGCCGGCGACAGCGTCAACCGATATCCGGCGGAATATGCCGAGCGAGGTCCATGGCGTCATGCAGGATGCGCAGCACTTCGACGACCTTCCCCTCCGCCCTGCGATACATGATGAAATGCCGTCCGCGGCGACCGCGCCGCGCCAAATGGAGCGTACGAAGCCCCGGAAGGATTTCGTCGCGCGCCATGCTACCCGCCACATTCGGCCCTTGCGCCAGCTCGGCGAGGGCGTCCATGAGCGTCGCTTTATAAATCGTCATCTGACGCGACCCGAAGGTCTCCGCCGTATATTGCAGAATACGCAGAAAATCGCGCTCCGCCTCGGCGCCGAGGCGGATGCGCCAAGGCGCCTCAGTCACTTTTCCACGGCCCCGGAAGCGGCGAGCGCGTCGAGATGGGCGAGAAGCGCGGAGGCGTCCGCGAATTCTTTGAATTCCGCGCGATCGAAAGCCGAAGCGCCGTCTCGCGCTGCGCTGCGCAGAGCTTCGAGCTTGCGCGCCTCCTCGATCTCACGGCTCTCGACGAGGCGCAGGCCTTCCCGCAGAACCTCGCTCGCATTCTGATAGCGTCCGCTCTGAACGAGCGCCTCGATCAAGCTTTCCTGCCTCTCCGTGAGGACGACATTGCGGGTCGGCATGGCGGACTCCTCGCTTTTAATAATCATAGCCTCCTTTGGCATATTATGCCAGCACGAGCCGCGCGGGATGGCGAGCGAAGCCGACGCCCTATCTCTCCTGGATGTGATTTTGGGCGGGACGGGCGCGATGCGAGACGAAATCCTCGTCGATCTGGCTTTGCAGGGCGGCGGAGCGCATGGCGCCTTCACCTGGGGCGTTCTCGATCGGCTGATCGAGGAGCCCTGGCTGCGCATAGACGGGGTCTCCGGCACTTCCGCCGGAGCGATGAACGCCGCCGCGCTGATCCATGGGTTCTCGCAGGGCGGCGTCGAGGGCGCCCGCGCGGCGATGGAGGAGTTCTGGCGGCGCGTCGCCGCCGCGGCGCGCTTCAGCCCGCTGCAGCGCAGCCCGCTGGATGTGCTGCTCGGCCGCTGGACGCTCGACAATTCGCCGGCCTTTCTCGCCATGGATTTATCTTCACGGCTCGTCTCGCCCTATGATCTCAACCCCGCCGGCGCCAATCCGCTGCGCGACATATTATGCGAGACCATCGATTTCGAGCGTCTGTCGCGCTCGCCGATCAAGCTCTTCGTGACGGCGACCAATGTGCGCACCGGCCGCGCGCGCGTCTTTCGCAACGCCGACCTTTCCGCCGAGGCGCTGCTCGCCTCCGCCTGCCTGCCGACCATGTTCCAGGCGATAGAAATCGACGGCGAGGCCTATTGGGACGGCGGCTACGCCGGCAATCCGACCATCACGCCGCTGGTGCGCGAATGCGCGTCGCAGGACACGATATTGGTGCAGGTCAATCCGATCGAGCGCAAGGAGACGCCGCGCAGCGCGATCGATATTTTGAACCGGCTGAACGAGATTTCCTTCAACTCGCCATTGCTCAAGGAGCTGCGCATGATCGCGCTGCTGCGCGAGGTCGCCGATCCCGGCCATAGCGAAGGCGCGCGCTGGGCCTCCATGCGCATTCACGCCATTGCGACCGATATGGCGGCGGAGCTGTCGGCCTCCTCCAAGCTGATCGCCGAATGGGATTTCCTGCTGATGCTGCGCGAGGAAGGACGGCGCCGCGCGGAGGCGTTTCTCGAGCGCAATGGCGATGCGCTGGGCGAGCGCTCGAGCTTCGATCTCGCGGCTATGCTGGATTATGTGTGACGCGCGCCGATGAGCGCCGGCGCCAGAGCGGCGAGATTGGCGCGATAGGCGTCGAGAGAGAAATGCGCGTCATAGAAGCGGCGCATCTCGCTCGCCGCGCGCTGCGCCTCGCCCGGAACGCGCGCATCGGCCGCCGCGGCCTTCAACGCGCGCGCGAAATCTTCGGCGTTGTCGGCGATCGTCACATCGGCGAAGCGCGTGAGATCGACATGCATTCCGCGAAAAGCGTGGCTCGTCGAGAGGAGTGGCAGGCCGCTCGCCAGCGCCTCCACCGTTTTGATGGAGAGGCCATGGCCGCTGATCGTCGGCAGCAGCACGAGCCGCGCCGTCGCATAGGCGGCGCCGGGATCGTCGACGCGGCCGACGAAGGATGCGCGATGCGCCGCGAAGAGAGCGGGGTCGCGCGCCTTCACTCCGGCGTCGACATTGCCGACGATGCGCAAATGCGGAATGCGCGTATCGCCGAGAACCTCGCGCAGAAACCAGCAAACGCTATCGACATTGGCGCTATTGTTGCTGGCGACGAGCAGAATATCCTCGCCGCCGGGGCCGAGCGGCGCTTCCGGCGCGCTCGGATAGAGCAGCGCATGCTCTTTTTCCGGCAGCAGCGCGCGGAAATCATCATATTCCTGCGCATTGAGATGCAGCAGAAGATCGGCGCCGCGCATCAGCTCCAGCTCGCGGGCGAGCATTTGCTCATAGGTCACGCGCGGCGGCAGCCAGGGCCTATGCTCGTTCATCAGCGCGAATTGGCGCGCCTGCAGATCATGACTGTCGAGCATTATGGGCGCGCCGCGCGCGAGGCGCTTCGCCGCCGACATCAGGAAGAAATGATTGCAATGCACGAGATCGAAGCGCCGATCCATGAGGCCCAGCGCCAGCTCCGCGCGCTCGGCCACGCCGGCGCGAATAATGGCCTGATCGCCATGCAGATAAGGCCACAGAACATCGCGCAGAAAGCGCGGCGTCGCGAAAGCGTGGAAAGGCGCGCCGCCGAACCAACGCTCGCCCCGCGAGAGCTCCGGCGTCGCCTCGACGAAAGCGCGCCAGCGCCAGGCGCGCTCCGGCGTGAAGCCGGGCAGATCGCATATGGCGACCGGCGCGACGCGGGCGCCGAGCGCGCGATAGGCGGCGACCTGCCCCAGCACGACGCGATATGTGCCGCAGGAATGCCAGGCCGGATGCACAATGGCGACATGACGCCCGGCGAGAGGCAGAGAAGCAGTGTCTTTCATCGCGCGAGCAACGGCGCGGCCGTCTCGCGCAAGGCGCGCGCATAGGCGGCGGGGCTGAACATATCGTCATAGAGGCGGCGCGTGTCGGAGACTTCGCGCGCGCCAGCGTCGCGACGCTGGCCGATCTCGCGCAGAGCGGCGGCGAAATCGGCGGCCTCATCGGCGAGAATGACATTGCCGAGCCGCTCGGGATCGATGGCCATGCCGCGAAAGGCCCGGCGTGTGGCGATGAGCGGCGCGCCGCTCGCCATCGCCTCCACCGCCTTCACCGAGAGGCCATGACCTTCGACTGTGGGCAGCAGCACGCAGGCGGCCTGCGCATAGACCGCGCCGATATCGTCGACGCGCCCCTTGAACAACGCCCGATGGGACTCGTAGAGCGATTTGTCGAGGCGCTTCACGCCCGAGTCGATATTGCCGTAGATCTCCACCTCGACGCCAGGGGCGAGCGGCGCGACCTCGCGCAGGAACCAGCGCAGGCTGACGAAATTTCCGTAATTGTCGCTGGCGACGATGATGATGCGATCGCCGCCCGGCCCGCAGGGAACCGGCGCGATGGCGGGATAGACGAGACGATGGCGCGCCTGCGGCAGCAGACGGGCGAACTCCGCCCGCTCCTCCTCATTGAGATGTATGCAGATATCCGCCGCGCGCATCCACTCGAGCTCAATCGACAGCATGTCGTCATAGGACACATAGGGCGGCAGGAAGAAGCCGCCTTGATTGCGCAGAATATATTGTCGCGCTTGTATGTCCTGCGTCTCGACCATGACCGGCGTATTTCTTCCACGAAGCAGTCGAGCAACAAAGGGCAGCGTGAAATAATGATTCGCATGCACGAGATCGACATTCTCGTCTGCGAGGCCCGGAGGAAGATCGACGAGCTTGGCGAGCTCGACGAGCCAGGTCGCCTGATCGCCATGAATCAGCCGCCACCACGCGTGCGCGAGAAAGGACGGCGAGAGGGCGGCGAGCCGGCTCGGACCGCAGAAATAGCGCTTATCGGCCGGCAGATCGGCGGAAGCGGCGAAATAGGCCTCCCAGCGCGGCCCATGCGGCGGACGTGGGGCTGGCGCGTCCATCAGAGCGACGGAGATCGTCCGCGCGCCGAGCGCGCGATAGGCCTCGAGCTGGCTTACATTGACCTGATAGCTGCCGCAGGAATGCCAGGCGGCGTGAACCACCGCGACCGTCTTCCCCGCGAGTGGGCCTGCGGCGACGGAAGCGTCATTGGAAACCAGCTGCTCGATCGACCCCTCCCGTTCCGCGCGACGATGGGACGCATGGCGCCCTCACCCTCCCCTTCAGGGGGAGGGTCGGCCGGCCATAGCCCGGCGCTTGCGACGGGCGTTCTTTCAGAACGCCCTATGGCCGGACGGGGTGGGGTGAAGGCCCGAGACTCGGGGCGTCACCCCCTCCCGAGCGCCTTCGGCGCTCGACCTCCCCCCTCGAAGGGGGAGGTGGAAACGCCTCTTCCTGCGCGTTTCCACCTCCCCCGACTCCGGCGCCGTCCGTCCGCCCCCGCTTGCCCTGCGGCGGCGTTTCCAAGTAGACGGGGTATATGAGCCTTCGACCCGCAAATCCAGATTTTTCCCCACTACGCTCCGCCCCGGACCAGAGCGGGGCCGCCGCTGGCAAGCGTTATGGGATCGCCATCGTCGGCAATGACAAGATCATCGACTGGCTGCTCCCCTTCCTCGAGAGCTATGCGCAGACCAACGCGCATCTGCCGCTCTATCTCGTCCCCTATGACGAGAATGTCGCGCAGACGCGCCGCGCGGCGGACATATACGGCGCGCATTTCATCGAGGAGGTTCCCGAGGCGATCGACAGGCTCGCCGCGGAACTCTATCCCGGCCCCTTCAACGGCAATCGCCGCCGGCTTCGCAAGCTGCAGGCCCTCGCCCTGCCGCTGGACGAGGTCGCCTATGTCGATGTCGATGTGGTGCTCTATCGCGATTTCTCGCCCATTTTCGGCCGGCTCGAGGCCAAGAAGACGGAATTCATCGTCGCCTCGCCGAGCTTCGAATATGTCTACAACGAGAAGAAGGCGAACTACCCCTTCCTGCGCGACGCGCTGCTGTTCAATGACGGCTTCTGGGTCACGTCCAACCAATATTTGAAGCTCGACCATTTCATCGAGACGATGCGCGAGGACGCCAAGCTCTTCCATGAGGTGCGCAAGCGCGGGCAGCTCTTCGCCCAGCCGCTGGTGAATTTCGTGACGCATCGGCGCGGGCTCGCCATCACGCTTTTGCCGCATTGCGTCGAGCGCGCCTCGCATGAGAGCTTCTATCAGGCGCCCGGAATCACCTTCGCCGACGGCAAGCCGCTCGATCCAAACGGCAAGGAAATCTACTTCTGCCATTGGGCGGGAGCGACCGTCCTCCCCTCGACGGGCGTTTTCGACGCCTCGTGGAAGGAGTTTTCCAAAGCCGCCTGGGCGAAATTTCGCAAATAGGCCGAATTCCGCTATGAGACTCTCGTGCGGCGGCGGCCCTCCCTCCGGGACGGGTCGATTTCGTCGCACGGAACAGGACACATGCCTCGCCTACTCTTCCTCTATCTCGCACGGCGCATCCTGTTCACCACGCTCGTCGTCCAGCTCGCGCTCATCGTGCCGGTCGTGCTCTCCTATCTGCTCTACACGCTGACGCCGGCGGCGATTCGCGCCGGCCTGCTGGCCCCGGCGCTCATCGGCACCATGCCGACGGTCGGCTTCATCACCCTGCCCATGGCCATAGGCGTCGCCACGGCGCTCGAATTCGCGCGAATGTCCAATGAGGGCATGATCGCCGTGCTCTATGCGCTGCGGCTGTCGGTCTGGTCCGTGTGCCGGCCGGCGATCGTCTGCGCCGGCGCGCTGGTCGTCCTCGGCTATGGGCTCGCCAATCTCATGGCGCCTTATTACGCCAGCGGCTTGCAGGACGTCATCAATGTGGTGCGCAACTCGCTCAATCACCGCATGCTGGACGCGGCGCATTTCTACACTTTCGACAATGGCGTGAAGACGCTCTACCTCCAGCGCTGGGAGACGCCGGACATAGCCGTCAATCTCTTCGTGCGGCAGATCTCCATCGAGAAGCGCCAGGAGGAGACGATCACCGCGGCGCGCGCAGAGTTCCGCCGCCAGCCCTCCGGCGTCGTGGTGGCGCTGTCCAACGGCAGCATTCAGACCAAGCCCTTCGACACGGACGAGGTCCGCATCGCCAATTTCGACGAATATGCGATGGCGCTGCCGATGCAGGGCAGCGAGCAGCTGCCGCCACGCAATTGGCGCGGCGTCTATGAGCTGACTTTGCCGGAATTCATCGCCAATTGGCAGACCGCCAAGCTCGACCGCCGCCAGGCCGGCGAATGGATGGCGGAAGCGGCCAAGCGCTTCGGCGTGCCGTCGCTCGCCATTGCGCATACGCTGCTCGCCATGGCGCTGGTCTTGACCTTCGGCAATATCACCGGACGACGCGGCGGCATGAGCTCCTTCGTCATCATCGCCATTCCGGCGGTGCATATCTTCTTTCTGGTGGCGCTCGAATCGCTGCTGCGCGCCGACGCCCGCTTCGCTTTCCTTCTGGCGGGAGCGGCGGCGCTCGAGGTCGGCGTCTCGATCCTGCTGATCTACCGGCGCAACAGAAGCACCAGCCCGATGCGCAAGCTCTCCGCCTTCGAGGCGATCGCCGCGGAGCCGCAGACTGTCGCGGCCTGACCAACCTTCGTCATCGCGAGGAGCGAAGCGACGCGGCGCGATCCAGGAACCGCCCTCGACTCCCGGATTGCTTCGCTTCGCTCGCAATGACGACATCACGCGGCGGCGAGCACCACCTCGCGATAATGGGGAATGACGACATCCGGCGCGCCGGTCTCGCGCACCGCGCCCTCGTCGATCCAGATCACGCGGTCGCAGAGATCGCCGAGGAAGCGCAGATCGTGCGAGACCATCAGAATGGTCCCTTTCTTGGCGAAATCGGCGATGAAGGCCTCGCATTTGGCCTGGAACACCTCGTCGCCGACCGACAGCGCCTCATCGACGATGAGAATATCGGCGTCGGCGTTGGCGCAGATGGCGAAAGCGACGCGCGCCACCATGCCGCTGGAATAGAGCCGCATGGGCTGATCGAAGAAAGGCCCGATATCGGCGAATTCGGCGATGGCCGGCAGGCGCTTCTCCACCTCCTTGCGCTTGAGGCCGAGGATCGCGCCGCCGATCATGGCGTTCTCGCGTCCGGTGAGCAGGCCGTCGAAGCCCGAGCCCAGCGCCAGAATCGGCGCCACGCGGCCCTTCACCTCGAAGGAGCCGCGCGTCGGCCGCGTGATGCCGCAGAGAATTTGCAGCAGAGTCGTCTTGCCGGCGCCATTGCGGCCGATAATGCCGACCTTCTCGCCCTTGGCGACCTCGAAGCCTATGTCGTGGAGCACCCAATGCTCCTGATAGAACTTCTTCCACAGGCCGAACAGGATCTGCTTCAGCTGATCGTTGCGGTGCAGATAGAGCTGGAACGCCTTGCCGACGCTTTCGCAGCGGATGATGGGTTCAGATGACATCGACGATGACCGATTTGTAGCGCATGAAGAACTGATAGCCGAACAGGAATATCCCGTAAGACACCAGGGACAGCGCGACATAGGCGATGGGATTGGGCAGGACGCCGTCGAGCGCCGCGCCGCGCAGCATCTCTATATAGTCGCCGACGAGATTGAGGCGCAGCCAGATCGAGATATGCGACGGCATCTGATCGAGCCGATAGAAGATCGGCGTCGCGAACATCAGCACCGGCACGACCGACACCATGATATGCGCCACATCGCGGGTGAAGGCGCCGAGCGCCATCAAGAACCACACCACGCCGAGCATGAAGCAGGCGAAGGGCAGAATCAGCAGCGGCGCGAAAAAAATCGTCATCGGCAATTCGCCGGCCGTCACCAGGCGGAAGACCACATAGACGCCGAGGCTGATGCCGCCATAGACGAAGGAGCGAATCGTCGCCACCCAGGCGATCGTCTCGCTGGGGAAGATCGATTTCTTCACGAAGGTCACATGCTCGTGCAGCAGGCCGGGTGCGCGATAGGCGAGCTCGCTGAACACATTGAAGACGATGAGCCCAATGAAGATGCCGGCGGCGTAATCGGTCGTGCTCATGCCCGCGGACAATTGCGGAACCGTTATAGAAAACAAAACGGTATAGGTCAGCAGCATGATCAGCGGGGAGAGCACGGCCCAGAGCGGCCCGAGCACGGAGCCGCGGAACCTCGAGGTGAGCTCCCGCCGCACCACGGCGCGGATGAGCTCCCTATGGTGCCAGGCCCGCTCGAAGGGAGCGACATAGGCGATGGGCGGTATCTGAGCGAGCGACAGGCCGAACCTCCTTCGATCGAATACGGCGCGCAGCCGCATAGACCAGCTCGGCGCCGCCTCTGTCAACGGTCGGGCGCCGGGCGGGCCGGATCGACCGCGCCGGGGTCGACCTCGGCAGTCGACCTCGGCAGTCGACCTCGGCAGTCGACCTCGGCAGTCGACCTCGGCTTGACGCGCCGCCGCGCCGTTCCTACTCTTTCGACAAAGTTTCAATTCGAAAGGAAAGCCATGTCTGCCGCGACCGTCAAAGTCTCCGATGCGAGCTTCGAAGCCGAGGTTCTGAAATCCGACCAGCCGGTCGTCGTGGATTTCTGGGCCGAATGGTGCGGCCCCTGCCGCACCATCGCGCCGGCGCTCGAGGAGATCGCCACCGAGCTCAAGGACAAGCTCAAGATCGTCAAGCTCAACGTCGACGAGAATCCCAATGTCGCCGGCATGCTGGGCATTCGTTCCATCCCGACGCTCATCATCTTCAAGGACGGCAAGGCCGCCTCGCAGAAGGTGGGCGCCGCGCCCAAGGGCGAATTGCTGCGTTGGATCAACGGCGCTATATAAGCGCTCGACGTAGCGGGAGTGAAGGCGTAAATCCGAGGGATGACTCTCTCGGATTTCGCGCCTTCCCTCCAATTCTCCCCGCAGGAGCTGACGGCGATCGTCCTCAGCCTGAAGGTGGCGGGGACGGCCACGGCGTTCTCCCTGCCGCTCGCCGTCTTCGTCGCCTATGCGCTGGCGCGCTGGCGCTTCCCCGGCCATGCGGCGCTGAACGCCTTCATTCATCTGCCGCTGGTCATGCCGCCGGTCGTCACCGGCTTCGCCCTGCTGCTGCTGCTCGGCCGCAAGACGCCGCTCGGCGCCTTCCTCGCGGAATATTTCGGCATTGTCTTCGCCTTTCGCTGGACCGGCGCGGCGCTGGCCGCCGCCGTGATGAGCTTTCCGCTGATGATCCGCCCGATTCGCCTCTCCTTCGAGAGCATAGACGAGCGGCTGGCGCTGGCCTCGCGCTCGCTGGGCGCCGATCCGCTATGGACCTTCTTTCTGGTGACGCTGCCTCTGGCGGCGCCCGGCGTCATCGTCGGCTCGATTCTCGGCTTCGCCAAGGCGCTCGGCGAGTTCGGCGCGACCATCACCTTCGTCTCCAACATTCCCGGCGAGACGCAGACGATTCCGTCCGCCATCTACAGCTTCACCCAGACGCCGGACGGCGACGCCGACGCGCTGCGTCTCGCCGCCGTCTCGGCGACGATCGCCGTGGCGGCGCTCGTCGTCTCGGAGATCTTGCAAAAGCGCGCCGATGCGACGCGAGCCGGCAAATGATCGGCGTCGACATAAAATTGCGCCGGGGCGATTTCACCCTCGCCGCCGCTTTCACCTCGAAGGCCCGCATTCTCGCGCTGCATGGCCCGTCCGGCTCCGGCAAGACGACGCTCGCCCATCTCGTCGCCGGCCTCGCGGCGCCGGACGAGGGCCATATCGTCGTCAATGGCGCGCTTCTCGTCGATACGGCGCAGCGTCTCTTCACGCCGCCGGAGAAGCGCCGAATCGGCCTCGTGTTTCAGGATGCGCTGCTGTTTCCGCATTTCGACGTAAAGACGAACATATTATTCGGCCGCTTCTTCACGCCCAAGGCGGAGCGCCGCGTGCCATTCGAGGCCGTGGTCGAGACGCTCGGCGTCGCGCATCTGCTGCGCCGCCGCGCCGGCGCGCTCTCGGGCGGCGAGCGGCAGCGCGTCGGCCTCGCCCGCGCCCTGCTCTGCTCGCCGCGCCTTTTGGTGATGGACGAGCCGATGGCCTCGCTCGACTATGACCGGCGCCAGGAGATCATGACGCTGATCGAGCGCCTCCGCGACGAATTCCAGATTCCGATCCTGCTCGTGTCTCACGCGGCCGACGAGATATTGCGCCTCGCCGACGAGGTGATCTCGCTCGAGCGCGGCCGCATCGTCGCGCAGGGCCTGCCCTCGGAGACGCTCGCCGCCGCGAGCCGGCATACGGAAGGCGGCCGCTTCTCGGTGGTCAGCGCGCTGGTGGCGCATGTCGGCGCCTATGATGCGCGCTATGGCGTGACGCGGCTCGCGCATCCCGCGGGCGAGATCATCATCGCGGCGCATGTCGCCAATGGCGACCGGCAGGCGCGCACGCTCATCAACGCCACCGATGTGGCGCTCGCCTATCGCAAGCCGGAGAACACCAGCATACGCACCGTGCTGCTCGGCCGCATCGCCGCGATCGACGAGGACGCGAGTCCGCTCGCCTTCGTGCGGCTGGAGCTCGAAGGCGGCGATCGGCTCATCTCGGCGACGACGCGGCTGTCGGTCGCCGAGATGAATCTGAGCGTCGGCGCGCAAGTCTATGCGCTGGTGAAATCGGTGGCTCTGGACGAGAGAGAGCTCCGCGCAAACGCGTGAGCGCGCCGCCGCGCAAGCGTGGCGACGCCGGTTCGCCAGCGACGCTCTCGGACACGAATCCTCGAGCCGAAATCATAGGAATTCGTTAGCTCTTTCATTTAGATGTTTATTAAGACCTCCATGCGATCTTCAAAACCGCGAAGCCTCCGATAAGGGATCGCTTCGTATTCGCGCCGAACAGGACAGATGATCTGTCCGCCGCCGGCCCGGCCAGGAACTCGCGAGCCCATTCCGGCTCGCAGGACTCCGCTGGAGGCACGGCCAAGCGCGACGGTGTTCTCCAAAACCTTCGTGACCAAGGCACAGCCGCCGGCCCCTCGCGCCGGAGCGATCGCTCGCGCGTCCTCGCTGCGTCCTACGCTCACGCCCGATGCGGACCGAGCGCGCTCGGGCCGAGAACCGTCACGCCGTCACACTTTCGTTTCTTCGTAAACAGCTTCATTGGAAGCGGAGCGCCCGATGACCTCGATCTTTACCTCTCTCACCGCCACTCAGGTTGCCGGGCTCACCACGACGATCATATCCAATCTGACGACAACGGACATAGCGGCGCTCAGCACCACGCAGGCGGCGGCGCTCAAATCGACGCAGCTCAACGCGCTCAACTCGACCGATCTCCAATCTTTCGCGCAGACGCAGATCGCGGCGCTCTCGGCCAACGCCATCGCCGGCCTCTCGCTCGCGCAGATCGGCAATCTGACGACGACGCAGGCCGATGAATTCACCGCCACTCAGGTCGCGGCGCTCACCACCTCGCAGATCGGCGCGCTCACCTCGACCGAGCTCCAGGGCTGGGACGGCACGCAACTCGGCGCGCTCACCTCCACGCAGATCGGCAAGCTCACCACCACGGCGATCAGCAATCTCTCGACGACGCAGATTTCCTCGCTGAGCCAGACGCAGGTGCGCGGCCTCACCACCTCGCAGCTCAATGCGCTGAGCACTGACGATCTCATCGCGGTCAATCTCGCCAATCTGACCACCTCCCAGATCGCCGGACTAGACGGCGCCGCAGCCGGCAATCTCTCCACCACTCAGGCGGAAGGCCTCACCTCCGCGCAGATCGGAGCCCTGTCGGCGACGGCTTTCGCCGGTCTCTCTTCGACGGAAGTCCAGGCTTGGAGCACCACACAGCTCGCCGGCCTCACCGCAACGCAGATCGGCAAGCTCACCACCACCGCTCTCTCCAACCTCTCTACCACGCAGGTCACCGACCTCACCTCGACGCAGGTGCGCGGCCTCACCGCCACGCAGATCGGCGGCCTCTCCGCCTCCTATCTCGACGCCATCGACGCCGGAGACTTCTCCACCTCCCAGATCGCCGCCTTCGGAGCCGCCACGGTCGGAGACCTCTCCACCACCCAGGTCGCCAATCTCACCTCCACCCAGATCGGCTCGCTCTCGGCCACCGCCTTCGGCGCGCTGACCTCGACCGAAGTGCAGGCCTTCACCTCCACACAGCTCGCCGGCCTCACCGCCACGCAGCTCGGCAAGCTCACCACCACCGCGATCTCGAACCTCTCGACGACGCAGGTCACGGATCTGACCTCGACGCAGGTCCGAGGCCTCACCGCCACGCAGATCGGCGGCCTCTCGGCCTCCTATCTCGACGCCATCGACGCCGGCGACTTCTCCACCTCCCAGATCGCCGCCTTCAGCGCGAC
Source organism: Methylosinus sp. PW1 (assembly GCF_000745215.1). Taxonomy (NCBI): domain Bacteria; kingdom Pseudomonadati; phylum Pseudomonadota; class Alphaproteobacteria; order Hyphomicrobiales; family Methylocystaceae; genus Methylosinus; species Methylosinus sp. PW1. Next base: position 550,436 of record NZ_JQNK01000008.1, on the reverse strand, counting down.
AAGCGTCGGCGATCTCTCGACGACCCAGGTCGCCAACCTCACCTCCACCCAGATCGGCTCGCTCTCGGCGACCGCCTTCGGCGCGCTGACCTCCACCGAAGTGCAGGCCTTCACCTCCACTCAGCTCGCCGGCCTCACCGCAACGCAGCTCGGCAAGCTCACCACCACAGCGATCTCGAACCTCTCCACCACGCAGGTCACTGACCTCACCTCGACGCAGGTGCGCGGCCTCACCGCGACGCAGATCGGCGGCCTCTCCGCCTCTTATCTCGACGCCATCGACGCCGGAGACTTCTCCACCTCGCAGATCGCCGCCTTCGGAGCCGCCACGGTCGGAGACCTCTCCACCACCCAGGTCGGCAACCTCACCTCCACTCAGATCGGATCGCTCTCGGCCACCGCCTTCGGCGCGCTGACCTCGACCGAGGTGCAGGCCTTCACCTCCACGCAGCTCGCCGGCCTCACCGCCACGCAGATCGGCAAGCTCACCACCACGGCGCTCTCGAACCTCTCGACGACGCAGGTCACTGATCTAACCTCGACGCAGGTGCGCGGCCTCACCGCCACGCAGATCGGCGGCCTCTCCGCCTCCTATCTCGACGCCATCGACGCCGGAGACTTCTCCACCTCCCAGATCGCCGCCTTCGGAGCCGCCACGGTCGGAGACCTCTCCACCACCCAGGTCGGCAACCTCACCTCCACCCAGATCAGCTCGCTCTCGGCCACCGCCTTCGGCGCGCTGACCTCCACCGAAGTGCAGGCCTTCACCTCCACGCAGCTCGCCGGCCTCACCGCCACGCAGCTCGGCAAGCTCACCACCACCGCGATCTCGAACCTCTCCACCACGCAGGTCACTGATCTGACCTCGACGCAGGTGCGCGGCCTCACCGCGACGCAGATCGGCGGCCTCTCGGCCTCCTATCTCGACGCCATCGACGCCGGAGACTTCTCGACCTCCCAGATCGCCGCCTTCGGAGCCGCCACGGTCGGAGACCTCTCCACCACCCAGGTCGGCAATCTCACCTCCACCCAGATCGGCTCGCTCTCGGCCACCGCCTTCGGCGCGCTGACCTCCACCGAAGTGCAGGCCTTCACCTCGACCCAGCTCGCCGGCCTCACCGCCACGCAGCTCGGCAAGCTCACCACCACCGCTCTCTCCAACCTCTCCACCACGCAGGTCACCGACCTCACCTCGACGCAGGTGCGCGGCCTCACGGCGACGCAGATCGGCGGCCTCTCCGCCTCTTATCTCGACGCCATCGATGCGGCGGACTTCTCCACCTCCCAGATCGCCGCCTTCGGAGCCGCCACGGTCGGAGACCTCTCCACCACCCAGGTCGGCAACCTCACCTCCACCCAGATCGGCTCGCTCTCGGCCACCGCCTTCGGCGCGCTGACCTCGACCGAGGTGCAGGCCTTCACCTCCACACAGCTCGCCGGCCTCACCGCAACGCAGATCGGCAAGCTCACCACCACGGCGATCTCGAACCTCTCCACCACGCAGGTCACTGATCTGACCTCGACGCAGGTGCGCGGCCTCACCGCGACGCAGATCGGCGGCCTCTCCGCCTCCTATCTCGACGCCATCGATGCGGCCGACTTCTCCACCTCCCAGATCGCGGCCTTCAGCTCGACAAGCGTCGGCAACCTCTCGACGACCCAGGTCGCCAATCTCACCTCCACCCAGATCGGCGCGCTCTCGGCCACCGCCTTCGGCGCGCTGACCTCGACCGAAGTGCAGGCCTTCACCTCCACCCAGCTCGCCGGCCTCACCGCCACGCAGCTCGGCAAGCTCACCACCACGGCGCTCTCGAACCTCTCCACCACGCAGGTCACTGATCTGACCTCGACGCAGGTGCGCGGCCTCACCGCCACGCAGATCGGCGGCCTCTCCGCCTCTTATCTCGACGCCATCGATGCCGGCGACTTCTCCACCTCCCAGATCGCGGCCTTCAGCTCGACAAGCGTCGGCAACCTCTCGACGACCCAGGTCGCCAATCTCACCTCCACCCAGATCGGATCGCTCTCGGCGACCGCCTTCGGCGCGCTGACCTCCACCGAGGTGCAGGCCTTCACCTCCACGCAGCTCGCCGGCCTCACCGCAACGCAGATCGGCAAGCTCACCACCACGGCGCTCTCGAACCTCTCGACGACGCAGGTCACGGACTTCACCTCGACGCAGGTGCGCGGCCTCACCGCGACGCAGATCGGCGGCCTCTCCGCCTCTAATCTCGACGCGATCGACGCCGGCGACTTCTCCACCTCCCAGATCGCAGCCTTCGGAGCCGCCACGGTCGGCGATCTCTCCACCACCCAGGTCGGCAATCTCACCTCCACCCAGATCGGCTCGCTCTCGGCGACCGCCTTCGGCGCGCTGACCTCGACCGAGGTGCAGGCCTTCACCTCCACACAGCTCGCCGGCCTCACCGCCACGCAGATCGGCAAGCTCACCACAACCGCTCTGTCGAACCTCTCCACGACGCAGGTCACTGATCTGACCTCGACGCAGGTGCGCGGCCTCACCGCCACGCAGATCGGCGGCCTCTCCGCCTCCTATCTCGACGCCATCGACGCCGGCGATTTCTCCACCTCGCAGATCGCCGCCTTCAGCGCGACAAGCGTCGGCGACCTCTCCACCACCCAGGTCGGCAATCTCACCTCCACCCAGATCGGCTCGCTCTCGGCCACCGCCTTCGGCGCGCTGACCTCGACCGAAGTGCAGGCCTTCACCTCCACCCAGCTCGCCGGCCTCACCGCCACGCAGCTCGGCAAGCTCACCACCACCGCGATCTCGAACCTCTCCACCACGCAGGTCACTGATCTGACCTCGACGCAGGTCCGAGGCCTCACGGCAACGCAGATCGGCGGATTGTCGGCGAGCTATCTCGACGCCATCGACGCCGGCGACTTCTCCACCTCCCAGATCGCAGCCTTCGGCGCGGCGACGGTCGGCGACCTCTCCACCACCCAGGTCGGCAATCTCACCTCCACCCAGATCGGATCGCTCTCGGCGACCGCCTTCGGCGCGCTGACCTCGACCGAGGTGCAGGCCTTCACCTCCACACAGCTCGCCGGCCTCACCGCCACGCAGATCGGCAAGCTCACCACAACCGCTCTGTCGAACCTCTCCACGACGCAGGTCACTGATCTGACCTCGACGCAGGTGCGCGGCCTCACCGCCACGCAGATCGGCGGCCTCTCCGCCTCCTATCTCGACGCCATCGACGCCGGCGATTTCTCCACCTCGCAGATCGCCGCCTTCAGCGCGACAAGCGTCGGCGACCTCTCCACCACCCAGGTCGGCAATCTCACCTCCACCCAGATCGGCTCGCTCTCGGCCACCGCCTTCGGCGCGCTGACCTCGACCGAAGTGCAGGCCTTCACCTCCACCCAGCTCGCCGGCCTCACCGCCACGCAGCTCGGCAAGCTCACCACCACCGCGATCTCGAACCTCTCCACCACGCAGGTCACTGATCTGACCTCGACGCAGGTCCGAGGCCTCACGGCAACGCAGATCGGCGGATTGTCGGCGAGCTATCTCGACGCCATCGACGCCGGCGACTTCTCCACCTCCCAGATCGCAGCCTTCGGAGCCGCCACGGTCGGCGACCTCTCCACCACCCAGGTCGCCAATCTCACCTCAACCCAGATCGGATCGCTCTCGGCGACCGCCTTCGGCGCGTTGACCTCCACCGAAGTGCAGGCCTTCACCTCGACCCAGCTCGCCGGCCTCACCGCCACGCAGCTGGGCAAGCTCACCACCACGGCGATCTCGAACCTCTCCACCACGCAGGTCACTGATCTAACCTCGACGCAGGTGCGCGGCCTCACCGCCACGCAGATCGGCGGCCTCTCCGCCTCCTATCTCGACGCCATCGACGCCGGAGACTTCTCCACCTCCCAGATCGCAGCCTTCGGAGCCGCCACGGTCAGCGACCTCTCCACCACCCAGGTCGGCAATCTCACCTCCACCCAGATCGGATCGCTCTCGGCCACCGCCTTCGGCGCGCTGACCTCGACGGAAGTGCAGGCCTTCACCTCGACCCAGCTCGCCGGCCTCACTGCAACGCAGATCGGCAAGCTCACCACCACCGCGATCTCCAACCTCTCGACGACGCAGGTCACTGATCTGACCTCGACGCAGGTGCGCGGCCTCACCGCCACGCAGATCGGCGGCCTCTCCGCCTCCTATCTCGACGCCATCGACGCCGGCGACTTCTCCACCTCGCAGATCGCGGCCTTCAACGCGACAAGCGTCGGCGATCTCTCCACGACCCAGGTCGCCAACCTCACCTCAACCCAGATCGGCGCGCTCTCCGCCACCGCCTTCGGCGCGCTGACCTCCACTGAGGTGCAGGCCTTCACCTCCACTCAGCTCGCCGGCCTCACCGCCACGCAGATCGGCAAGCTCACCACCACGGCGATCTCGAACCTCTCCACCACGCAGGTCACTGATCTGACCTCGACGCAGGTGCGCGGCCTCACCGCCACGCAGATCGGCGGCCTCTCGGCCTCCTATCTCGACGCCATCGATGCGGCGGACTTCTCGACCTCCCAGATCGCCGCCTTCGGAGCCGCCACGGTCGGCGATCTCTCGACGACCCAGGTCGGCAATCTCACCTCCACCCAGATCGGCTCGCTCTCGGCCACCGCCTTCGGCGCGCTGACCTCGACCGAAGTGCAGGCCTTCACCTCCACGCAGCTCGCCGGCCTCACCGCAACGCAGCTCGGCAAGCTCACCACCACCGCGATCTCGAACCTCTCGACGACCCAGGTCACCGACCTCACCTCGACGCAGGTGCGCGGCCTCACCGCGACGCAGCTGGATGGGCTGTCGGCGAGCTATCTGGATGCGATCGACGCCGGCGACTTCTCGACGAGCCAGATCGGCGGACTGGATTCGACCGCGGTCGGCAATCTCACCTCGACCCAAGTCGGGGCGCTGACGGCGGCGCAAATCGGCGCGCTTTCCGCGGCGGCGATCAACTCGCTGACCACCACCGAGATCGACGCTCTGAGCAGCACGCAGGTCGCCGGCCTCACCAGGACGCAGCTCGCCGCGCTGAGCACGACCAATTTCACCTCTCTGACCAGCACGACGGGCATTCCGGCGCTCACGACGACGGCGATCGCCGGCATAACGACGACGGATATCGCCGCTTTGTCCACGACCCAGGGCAACGCCTTCACGACAACCCAGATTCAGGCAATGTCCGTGGATCAAGCTATCGCGCTCGTGTCTCTCATCGGCTGACGGCGAGGGGCGCGAGACGCGGTGACTTTCGTCACCCGTCCGCAACGGCGCTCCGGGCGGCATCGCCCGGGCGCCGCCCTCTCGAATGGACGTCGACATGACCACGCAGCCGAACGAATCGGAGACCGCCCTCGCGCTGTTCCAAGCAGCGATCGAAAAATCCTACTCGCGCAAGCTGACGATCGCCGATCTGTTCACCGCCGCAGCGCAATTGAAAGCGCTGGGGCTCGATCGGCGGGCGGCCGAGCTCTACAAGCATTGGATCGCCTTCAACGCCGACGATCCCGTCGTCTATGCGGCCTATTTCAATTATGCGACGGCTTTGGCCGACTCGGGCGATCGCCCGGGCGCGATCAATGCGCTGCGCGAGGCGGTCCGCATTCAGCCGGATTTCCAGCCGCCCTATATCAATCTCGGGCGGCTGCTCGAGGATTCCGGCCTCGTCGGCGCGGCGGTCGCGCAATGGATGGCGCTCGTCGAGCGGACCGCCGCCGTCAATGGCGAGTCGGTCGCGCATAAGCTCAGCGCGCTGCAGCAGACCGGGCGCGTGCTCGAAAGCCTCAACAAGGACGAGGCGGCGGAAGACGCGCTGCGGCAAATTCTGGAGATCGACCCCAAGCGGCAGGAAGTCGTGCAGCATTGGATCGCGCTGCGCCAGCGCCAATGCAAGTGGCCGGTCGTGCAGCCCTCCGAGCGCGTGAGCCTCGCCGATCTCGCCAATGGCATATCGTCGCTTTCGCTCGCCAATCATGCCGACGATCCGATGTTCCAGCTCGCCAAGGCGCATCATTACGAGAAGCGCTCCATCGGCCGGCCCAAACGCGGCCTGCGTACAGCAGAGCCGAAGCGGGCGCGCAAGCAGCGGTTGCGTATCGGCTATGTCTCCTCCGATCTGCGCGAGCATGCGGTCGGCTTCGCCATGACCGATGTGCTGGAGTCGCATGATCGCGCGCATTTCGAGATCTACGCTTATTATTGCGGCATCGCGCGCAATGATCCGACGCGCGAGCGCATCGCCGCGGCCGTCGATCGCTGGACCGACATCAATGGAATGGACGATGAGACGGCGGCGCGAAAAATCGCCGAGGACGAGATCGACATTCTCGTCGATCTCAATGGCTACACCAAGGATGCGCGCACCAAGGTATTCTCGCTGCGGCCGGCGCCGATCATCGTCAACTGGTTCGGCTTCCCCGGCACGATGGGCAGCCCCTATCATCATTACATCATCGCCGATCCGGTGATCATTCCCGAAGGCGCGGAGCTCTACTACTCCGAGAAGGTGACGCGGCTCGCCTGCTACCAGCCCAATGATCGCAAGCGCGTGGTCGCGCCGCAGCGCCCGACGCGCGCTGCTGCGGGATTGCCGGAGGACGCCTTCGTCTATTGCTCGCTCAACGGCATGCAGAAGCTCACCGCCCTCACCTTCGATCGCTGGGCGCGCATACTGACGGCGGTTCCCGGCAGCGTGCTGTGGCTGCTGACCGGCACGGAGCAGACCAACGCCCGCGTGCGCGAGGAGGCGAAAGCGCGCGGCGTCGCGCCGGAGCGCATCGTCTTCGCCGAGAAGATGGCCAATCCGCATCATTTGGCGCGCTATCCGCTCGCCGATCTCTTTCTCGACAATTTCCCCTATGGCGCCCATACGACGGCGGCCGACTCGCTGTGGATGGGCGTGCCGATCGTCACCTTCGCCGGCCGCAGCTTCGCCTCGCGCGTCTGCGCCAGCCTGGTGCGCGCGGCGGGCGTCGGCGAGCTCGCCTGCGCCAGCGCGGAGGATTATGTCGCGCTCGCGATAGAGCTCGGCAAGGACAGGCGCAAGCTCGCGGGCCTGCGCGACCGGCTCGCCAATGTGCGCGAGACCTCGCTGCTGTTCGACACGCCGCGGCTCGTCGGCGATTTGGAGCAGCTCTATCGCGACATGTGGCGCGACTATGAGAATGGCGAGCTGCCGCGGCCCGACCTGCGCAATCTCGACATTTATCACGAGATCGGGCTCGACCTCGATCTCGAGAAGATCGAGCTGCTGAGCGACGCCGATTATCACGCGCTCTATGAGCGCAAGCTCGCGGATTGGGACGCCGCCTATCCGATAGAGCCGGACGCGCGCATGTGGCGGCCGCGCTGAGCGCGCGGCCGTGTTCCCCCGCTCACTCGGCGAGCATTCGCTTCAGCAGCTCGATGACCTCGGACAGGCTCTTGTCCTTGGAGGCGAGCTCCTCGACCTTGCGCACGGCGTGCAGCACGGTCGTATGGTCGCGTCCGCCGAAGCGCCGGCCGATCTCCGGCAGCGAGCGCAGCGTCAGCACCTTGGACAGATACATGGCGATCTGCCGCGGACGCACGACATTGGCGGTGCGGCGCGAGGAGAGAATATCGGCGCGCGAAATATTGTAGTGGCTGGCGACGAGCTTTTGAATGTCGTCGATCTTGACGCGCTTGGGCTCGGCGCTGCGCACGAGATCGCGAATGGCGTTCTCAGCCGTCTCGACGCAGAGCGGCGCGCCGTTCAGCGTCGAATGGGCGAGCAGGCGATTGACGGCGCCTTCGAGATCGCGGCCATTGGTGACAATGGTCTTGGCGATATAGGACATGACCGCCGGCGGCACATGGAAATTGGGCTGCGCCTCCTGCGCAGCGGCGATGCGCGCCTCCAGAATCTTCATGCGCAATTCTTCGTCGAGCGGGCCGATGTCGACGCAGAGCCCGCCCTTGAAGCGCGACAGCACGCGCTCGTCGAGAGTCTCGAGGTCGGAGGGCGGGCGATCGGCGGCGACGACGACCTGCTTGCCGGCGTCGATGAGCGAGTTCAGCGTGTGGCAGAACTCCTGCTGAATGGACTTGCCCTGCAGAAATTGCACATCGTCGATGATGAGCACGTCGATGTTGCGCAGCCGCTCCTTGAAGGCGATCGAATTCTGCTGCGTCAGCGCCGAGACGAAGCCGCTCATGAATTTCTCGGCGGTGAGATAGAGCACGCGGCGCTTATTGTCATTGGCCGAGCGCGCCACCGCCTGCAGAAGATGCGTCTTGCCGAGTCCGACGGCCGCATGCGTGTAGAGCGGATTGAACAGCGGATGCTCGCCGGGACGGGCGTCGGCGACGCGACAGGCGGCCGCATAGGCGAGCTGGTTGGAAGGGCCGACCAGAAAGGTCGAGAAAGACAAACGACGATCGAGTGGCGAGCCGCCGAAAGACTCGCCATCGCCGCGCGCCGCGGGGCGCATAGGCGCCTTGGCGGGCGGCGCTTCCGCGCGCTCGACGACAATGGCGGCGGGCGCCGGCGGCGCCTTCTCGACCACGGCGCCGGAAACGGCGTCTGCATCACGAGCGCGCGGACGGCGCGTCGGAGAGCGCACGTCGATGACGATCTGCTCGAGCGAGGTGAATTCGGCGCACAGCCGCGTGCGGATGCGATCCGCATAGTGAGACTGAATCCAGCTCTTCAAAAATTTCGTCGGCACCGTCAGCAGCGCTGCGCCGTCCTTCAAGCCCTCGAGCTCCAGCCGCGCGAACCAGGAGCTGTAGACGGCCTCGCCGAGCTCGGCGCGCAGCCGCCCGCGCACGCGCTCCCATTTCTGCCGGGCTTCCGCCGACAGCTCGCTGGAATTCGACTGGTCATCGCTATTATCGGACATGGCTTTCTTTCGCGCTGAAGACGAGTCGAGGCGCGGCGCCGCGACAGCGTCGTCATAGTGAAGCGGATAAATGGTCGGTTTCGATCGATAGGCGCGATCGACGCTCTAAAGGACGCTTACGGCAGGTTCGGGGGACCCACGGAGTTTTCGCCGCGGTCGAAGGGACTTCGTCCGTCCTTTCGACTGCGACCTCGCGGCTCGCAGCGCTGCGCTGCGTCGTCGCTCGGTCTCGTGTCGGCTCGCCGCCCAAAAGCCATCACATCACCCCTACATCCGCGATGAGCGAAAGCCCGTCGCGGTCTTGATAATCGATCTGAAGATACGCAGACAAAAACGCACCTAGCGGCTATCGGCCGATGCATTCGTGGTGTGGTCGACGCATTCGTGAAACGCGTCGGGCAGTCCATCGCAGAGAAGGTGTCACCCGGAGGATTACATGCGTCTACTCACCCATCCAAGCGACGGCCGCTCCTCAGCGCCACGCCACTTTTCGAACCTACACGCCCGCTTTTGCGCACGCAACGATGGTCGAGCCGCAGAATGCGCCGAACGTCGCCGCATCGCCGCCGCAGTGACGCACTTTGCCAGGATAAAGTCATGATTCGCCGCTCAGAAAAATTTACGACGATGGAAGGCGCGATGCGGCGATCTTCGCATTGTCGTAGCGCGCGCGTTAACGAACGGGGCCTGTCAAGCCCAGCGAGCGTTGGCGACGCAGCGGGCCTTTAACGCAATTTACTGTTTTTAAACCATATACGCTGCGCACAAGAAAAGCGTGTGAAAAAAAATCTTACACTACGAAGACTAGCGGAGTCGGTTTGCCCGCGCGTCGAAATATTACGCAGAACGCAAAAAAGCCCGGCGGAGCCGGGCTTTCGAAACACGCCGTTTGCGCAAGAAAAGATCAGGCCGAAAGAGCCTTCACGCGCGCCGTGAGACGCGAGACCTTGCGCGATGCGGTGTTCTTGTGAATGACGCCGTGCTGGGCGGCGCGCATCACGACCGGCGCGACGCTCTTGAGCACCGCGGCGGCCGTCGCGGCGTCGCCGCTGGCGATCGCCTCCTCGACCTTGCGGACCTGCGTGCGCAGCAGGCTGCGACGCGCGCGGTTGACGGCCGTGCGCCGGGCGATCTTGCGGACGGCCTTTTTGGCCGAGCTGGTGTTGGCCATCTTTGTTCCTTCGACGGTCGAGGCGAGGCGGGCGGGGTCGCCGCCCAAAAAAGCAAAGCGGCCGCGAAATCGCGGCCAGTTCGCCGGCCTTATACTCGGGCCGGCGTCGTTTCGTCAATGGCCGGGCCGGAGCGGCCCGCTCAGCGATGCTCGAAACGCGGCGGGCGCTTCTCGATGAAAGCGGTCATGCCCTCCTTCTGATCATGCGTCGCGAACAGAGAATAGAACAATCTCCGCTCGAAACGCACGCCCTCCGAGAGTGGCGTCTCATAGGCGCGCTCGACCGCCTCCTTGGCCATCAGCACGGCCGGCAGCGACAGTGCGGCGATCGTCCGCGCGCTCTTCAGCGCCTCATCCACAAGCTTGTCCGCTGGCACGATTCGGGCGACGAGGCCGCAGCGCTCCGCCTCCTCCGCGCCCATCAGCCGGCCGGTGAGGACCAGCTCCATCGCCTTGGATTTGCCGATGGAGCGCACCAGCCGCTGGGTGCCGCCGGAGCCGGGAATGACGCCGAGCTTGATCTCGGGCTGGCCGAATTTGGCCGTGTCGGCGGCCAAAATGAAGTCGCACATCATGGCGAGCTCGCAGCCGCCGCCCAGAGCATAGCCGGCGACAGCGGCGATGACGGGCTTGCGCGCGCGCGCCACGCCGTCCCAACGCGCCAGGAAATCGTCGAGATAGGCTTCGGCGACGGTCTTGTCGCGCAGCTCCTTTATGTCGGCGCCGGCGGCGAATGCCTCCGCCGAGCCGGTCAGCACCACGCAGCCGATTTGAGGGTCCGCCTCGAAATGCGCCAGAGCGTCGGCGACCTCGCCGATCAGCCGCGCATTCAGCGCATTCAGCGCGCGCGGCCGGTTGAGCCGCAGCAGCGCGACACGATCATGCGTCTCGATCTCGATCGTCTCGTAATCCAAGGCCGCCTCCTGCTTTTTCGTCGCTATCATGCGCCCATCAAATTTCGAAGTCGCCCTCATTCGCCTCGATCTCGCCGAGGCCGGCGGCGACGGCGCGCCCATGCAGCTCGTCCAGCGTGATCGTGTCGAGCCTGGCGAGCGCCTGGCGCTCCGCCTCCGCGAAGAGCGGATCGACCGCGAGCGCCAGCAGACGCGGCTCCTCGCCATCCTGCGCGCCCTCCTCCGCGCGCAGAGCGACGCGCACGATCTCGCCCACATTGAGACGGCGACGCTCGCGCGCCAGCTCATAGCCGCCGGCGGGGCCGCGCACGCTCTTCAAGATTCCGGCGCGCACCATGGCCTGCAGCATGCTCTCGAGATGCCGCGGCGGCAGATCGTGACGCGCCGCCAGCGCCCGCGACGACACCGGCCGCGCCCGCGCATGCAAGGCGATGTCGAGCGCCGCCAGCACGGCGAGACGCGCGGGACGCGGCAGCAGACTCATTCGGCTCCGCCCTCGCCCGGCGCGACCTCGCTCGTCCCGGTCGAGCCGAAGCCGCCATCGCCGCGCGCGGTCTCCTCCAGCGGTTCCGCCGTCTCGACGAGCTCGACATGCTCGTAGCGCGCCACCACGAGCTGCGCGATGCGCATTCCGCGCGAGATCTCGAATGGATGCGTCCCGAAGTTGACCAGCAGAACCTTCACCTCGCCGCGATAGTCGCTATCGATGGTGCCGGGCGCATTGAGCACGCTGACGCCGAATTCCAGCGCCAGGCCGGAGCGCGGCCGCACCTGCGCCTCATAGCCCGGCGGCAGCGCCAGCGAGAGGCCCGTCGGCACCAGATCGCGCGCGCCGGGCTCCAGCACCAGCTTGCCGCCGGACGCGATCGCCGCGCGAAGGTCGAGCCCCGCCGCGCCGGCGCTGGCGTAGGCGGGAAGCGGCAGGCCTTCGCCGTGCGGAAGGCGGCGGATGGCGATCTTGGTCACGGCGTCTCTCCCAGCGTTTCGGCGATATGCGCGATGAGTCGCGCCGCGACCTCGGTCTTGTCCAAGCGCGGCCAGGAGGCGACGCCGGCGCGCGAGACGAGATGAACCTCATTGCTGTCCGCGCCGAACACGCCGGCGCCGACATCATTGGCGACGATGAGATCGCAACCCTTGCGCGCGAGCTTCTCCTGCGCATGGGCGAGCACGTCGCGCGTTTCCGCCGCGAAGCCGACGACCAGCGTCGGCCGCCCCTCGCGCCTCTGCGCGACGCTGGCGAGAATATCCGGATTCTCGCGCAGAACCAGCGTCGGCGGCGCGCGCGAGGCGCCTTTCTTGATCTTGTCGGCGGAAGGCTCGACGCGCCAATCGGCGACGGCCGCGGCGCCGATGAACACATCGGCCGGCAGCGCCGCCTCCACCGCCTCGAGCATTTGCTGCGCGGTCTCCACATGGCGCGCGGCGACGCCTGTCGGATCGGCGATCTCGACCGGGCCGCTGACCAGAGTGACGCGCGCGCCGGCCTGCGCCGCGGCCGCGGCGATGGCGTGGCCCTGCTTGCCGGAGGAGCGGTTGGAGAGAAAGCGCGCCGGATCGATCGGCTCGCGCGTCGGCCCGGAGGTGACGAGCACATGGCGCCCGGCGAGCGGCCCCCGCCCCGCGACGACGGGAAGCGGCAAGACCGTATCCTCGCGCAGCGCGGCCTCTATCGCCGCGACGATGGCGAGCGGCTCCGCCATGCGGCCGGGGCCATATTCGCCGCAGGCCATCTCGCCCTCCTCCGGCCCGACGAAAAGCGCGCCGTCGCCGCGCAAGGTCGCGACATTGCGCTGCGTCGCCGGATGCAGCCACATGCGCAGATTCATCGCCGGCGCCAGCAGCGCCCTTTTGTCGGTGGCGAGCAGCAGCGTCGTCGCCAGATCATCGGCGAGCCCCTGCGCCATGCGCGCCAGAAGATGCGCCGTCGCCGGCGCGACCACGACGAGATCGGCCTCCCGCGAGAGCCGGATATGGCCCATCTCCTGCTCGTCCATGAGCGAGAAGAGGTCCTCATAAACGCGCTCGCCGGAGAGGCTGGCGAAGGACAGCGGCGTGACGAAACGCGCCGCCGCCGCGGTGAGCACGACGCGCACCAAGGCGCCGCGCTCGCGCAGCCGGCGAACCAGCTCCAGCGCCTTATAGGCGGCGACGCCGCCGCCGACGACGAGCAGAATGCGCTTGCCCGAGAGGCTCTGCGGATCGGAAGAAACCAAGCGACGGCTCCGCTGCTATGAGAGGCGAAGAGAATACTCTTTTTCGCGCCGGCCCGGAAAGAGCGCCGGTTTTCCGAATGCGCGGCGATCGCCTAGAGCCGCCCCCTCCCCCTCATGCTGAGGAGCGCCCGAAGGGCGCGTCTCGAAGCGCGAGGGGAACTCCTGCAGACGGCGCTGACGGTTTCCTCGTCCTTCGAGACGCCCGCACCCAAGTCGGGCAAGCCCGACTTGGGCATTATCATGCCGATCTCGGGTAAACCCGAGATCGATGCGGGCTCCTCATGTATGGACGGCCCCCGTTGCGCAAGGAGAAAGATCAGCGTTTCGGCTCGGCTGGGAACGGTCATGTATCCGGCCTGTTCGCGCGGCGCATGACCGCTGGCCCATCGCCGAACGGATTCCAATCAGGATGACGCGCTGTGCCGCGCGCCGAGGAATTGGAATGTTCCGTCCGAGGTTCCCGACCATTTTGTCGTCTCGCCGTCTCGCCTTTCTCGCTCCTTACGCCTCCTTACGGGCGCTCAGGCCGTCGCCGGCCGCGCCCGAAAGCTCTCTCCGCTCGTCAGCAGGGTCCAAATGATGCACGTCGTCTTGGCGGCCTGTGCGACGACGGCCACGCGCGTCGCCCGTCCTCGACGAGCAAGACCAATGCGGCGAGTCCCGCCGTGCCCTGCGCCGCCGCGACGCCCGTCTCCGCCAGAAGCCCGCGCAGGCAATTGCAGAGCTGCGTGCGCTGGCGAACCAGAAGATCGCGCGCCCGCTGCAACGCCCGCGCGCTCTGCTGCTCGACGCTCTCGACCACGACGAAGCGCATGCTCGGCCGCAGCGCCGCTTCGCAGATCGCCTCGGCGTCGCGCGCGTCGGTCTTGTTGCGCTTCACGAAAGGCTTCACATAAGCGGCGGGAAAGAGGCGCGTTTCATGGCCGAGCGCGCGATGACCCGCGCCCAATGATGCGCCGAGCCGCAAGCCTCCATGGCGGCCACGCAGGGCGGCAGCGCGGCGAAGTATTTTCCACCTTGTCCCGCCGCAGCCGCGCGGAAAGCACACGCGTCCCCGAAGCGTCGATCCCGTGAAGCTGGAATACGTTCTTCGCGATATCCAATCCGATCGTGATACACTTCATGTCGGGCGGCCCTCCCAGCCTCTGGCTCGTATCACCACCGGCCAGCTTGGCGCCATGATGCCGTCGGGGGCCGTCCACCCGTCAGGATGAGGGAAGCTTCAACTTATCGGCCCTTGGCGCTGAGGCCCGAGGTCTCACGCCGAGGCCTCGCCGCCGCGTCGCCAAAAGGCCGCGGCCAGCGCGCCGAGCACGATGACCGCCAAGATCAGGAACAGAGCCGATTGCTTGAACCAGGCGATGGCCGGCACGGCGACCGCCATGGCGAGGCCGAGAACGGCTATGTCGAAGGAAACCTGAATTCCGGCGACGAATGTGCCGAGCGCCAGCAGCAGCAGCAGAGCGAGCCCGGTCGCCGGCGCATTGAGGAAGCTGTTCACGCTCGGCCAGAGCACGATGTTCATGGCGACGAGAAACGCCGCCCAGTGGAGCGCCTGCGTGCGCGCGAGAATGAAGCGCGCCTGGCGGTCCGACGCCTGGCGCCAGCCTATGGCGACGCAGGCGACGCCGATGGCGACGCCGAGAAACTCCCAATAGCCATAGAGCGGCTGCTGGGCGAGGCTGGTGTAGGCGACGCCGAAAATGGCGAGGCCGAGCACGATGAGATAGGGCGCCTTGCGCTTCAGCCAGGCGCCCGCCCGCGCCGCGACGGCCTGCTCTCCGAATTCCGGCGCGACGCTATAGTCGTTCATCTTTATCCCCTGCCCTTGGAGGCACGCGAATGGGTTCCTGCGCGTCAACGCACGGGAATGCGGACGCGCCGGCGGAACAGGCTGCGATGGGTCGTCGGACCACGCACATGGCTGCGCGGGCGCTGCACGCGCGGCGTATGGGACGGGCGCACGAATTGCCGCTCCTGCGCTTCCGCCTCGGACGGAGCGACGACGGCGGCGAGCGGCGCGGCGACCAGCGCCGCCAGAAGACCGGCGGCGAAAGCGCGGCGGGAGAAATTTTCGTCCTTGTTTTCCACTGTGGTCGTCATCTCGTCTCTCCAATTCGTCCGAAAACGCTCGCAGGGAATTAGCGCTCGGCGCGCTTTCGACAATTGCGAGACGTTTTCCCGGGACGGCGGCGCTCTACCTTTTTCTCGCGAGCGCGTCGCTCGAGAAAATTGACGAAAAAGCGGAGCGAGCATGGGAGAGCGAGCGGCCGATACGGCGGCGGTCATCGTCATCGCATTCGTGATGCTGGCGGCCTTCTCGATCGGCCAATCCGTGCTGGAGCCGGTCGTCTTCGCGCTCTTCATCATCGCGCTCATCTGGCCATTGCAGCAATGGCTGCAGAAGATGACGCCGCGACCGGTGGCTCTCACCTTCAGCATTCTCGTCGCGCTCGCGGTCATGATCGCTCTGTCCTCGCTGATCGTGTGGAGCGGCGGCGAGATCGTCGATTGGTTCATCCGCAATATCGAGCGCGTGAAGACCGCCTTCGAGAATGCGACAAAATGGCTGGAGGCGCATGATATTTTCGTCGCCTCGCTGATGACCGAGCATTTCAACGCCGCCTGGGTGCTGGCGCTGCTGCGGGCGGCGGCGACGCGCGTCAACATATTCGTCGGCTTCGCCCTGGTGGTGCTGATCTATGTGATCATGGGCCTCGCCGAGGCGTCTGGATTCGAGAAGAAGCTCGCCGCCTCGCGCAGCGAGGCGACGGCGCGCTCTCTGCTGCAGGCCGGCGCACGCATCGCCGCCAAGCTGCGCCGCTACATGCTGGTGCGCACAGTGGCGAGCCTCGCCACCGGCGCGGTCGTCTTCCTCTTCGCGCTGGCGATCGGCCTCGATCTCGCCGCGGCCTGGGGCGTGCTGACCTTCGCCTTGAATTACCTGCCCTACATAGGCCCGGCGGCGGCGACGCTGCTGCCGGCGCTCTTCGCCTATGCGCAGTTCGATTCCGGCCAGATGGCGCTTCTCGTGCTCGGCGTGCTGAGCATTATTCAACTCGTCATCGGCAGCGGGCTGGAGCCGGCCTTCTCCGGCTCGGCGCTGGCCATGTCGCCGACAATCGTCGTCTTCTCCGTCCTTCTATGGACCTTTCTCTGGGGCTTGCCGGGCGCCTTCATCGGCGTGCCGATCGCCATCGCCTTCCTGACGCTGTGCGATCAATTCCCGTCGAGCCGCTGGGTCGCGGCGCTGCTCTCCGACAAAGGGCCGCGCGACGAGGGCTGAGCCTCAATCGACCGCCGGCTGCGGCGGAAAAGGGAAATCGGCGAAGCCCTGCTCGACCGAGGCGCGCCGGAGCTTCGCGAGACTGTCCTGCGCCTCCTTCTCCGTGTCGAAGCCCGGGCAGGTCAGCGCCCCAAAGCGGAAGCGATGCGAGGCCTCGAGACTCTGGCGATAGGCGTTCACCGTGGCGCCGTCCCAAAAATCGGCCTCGCGCACCTGATCGTGAACGACGACCTTGGTCCCGCCCAGCAGGCCATGGGTGAAGCAATAGCCGTAATTGGCGCGGGCGGCGGAGGTCGTGGCCGCCAAGGCGGCCAGCACGGCGAGCAATGTCCTCACGGGATGTTCCTTCGCGGAAAGGCGGGAGATTTAAACTCGAGCAAGCATGTCTGATTTTCTCCCGGACGGCAAGCGCCGCTCCAGCCCCGACCGTCACGGCAGATCGAGCATGGCCCGCACGTCGGCCGGCGTCGCGCCCTCGGCCCGCAATTCCCGCAGCGGCTTGGAGAGCCGGCTCTTGGCGAGCTTGCGGCCGTCCTCGTCCAGCACCAGCGCGTGATGGCGGTAGGCCGGCGCCGGCAGGCCGAGCAATTCCTGCAGCAGCCGATGGATGCGCGTCGCCTCATAGAGGTCCCTGCCCCGCACCACATCGGTCACGCCCTGCAGCGCATCGTCGATGGTGACAGCGATGTGATAGCTCGTTCCAATGTCCTTGCGCGCCAGCACGACATCGCCCCACTCCTGCGGCGCGGCGACGATCTCCTTCCCATGCTCGCGCCACGAAACCTCGCCGCCGACCAGCGCCGCCGCTCTCGCCATATCGAGCCGCAAATTGGCGCCGGCGCGCGCGAGCTTCTTGCCGCGGCAGCTTCCCGGATAGAGCGGCGCGCCGTCGAGATCGCGCTCCCTGCTCGCGCCGGCGATATCGGCGCGCGAGCAAACGCAAGGGTAGAGCAGATCCAGCGCATCGAGCTTCGCGAGCGCCGCGGCGTAATCGTCCAAATGCTCGGATTGGCGGCGGACCGGCTCCTCCCAGGAAAGGCCGAGCCAGGCCAAATCCTCATAGATAGCGGCCTCGAATTCCGGCCGCGCCCGCCCCTGGTCGATGTCCTCTATCCGCAATAAGAAGCGGCCGCCCTCGCGCCGCGCGAGATCGAAATCGAGCAGCGCCGAATAGGCATGGCCGAGATGGAGATAGCCATTGGGCGACGGCGCGAAGCGAAAGACTTTTCTCGTCTCGTCCCCGCTCATTCGCGCGCATCCCGCTTCAGCCGGCGAGCGCCGTCTTCTCCTGCACGATCGCGCAAGCGGCGGCGAAGGCGGCCTCTATGTCGAGATCGGTGGTGTCGAGCCGCACGGCGTCATCGGCGATTTTCAGCGGCGCCGAGCTGCGGCCGCTGTCGCGCTCGTCGCGGCGGCGTATATCCTCGAGAATATGCGCATAATCGACGCGCTCGCCGCGCGAGGCCAGCTCCAGCGCGCGGCGCTGCGCGCGCTTCTCGGCGCTGGCGGTGACGAAGATTTTCACCACGGCGTCGGGGCAGATCACCGTGCCTATGTCGCGCCCGTCCAGCACCGCGCCTTCCGAGCGCGAGGCGAAGCTGCGCTGCGCCTCGATGAGCGCCGCGCGCACCTGCGGAATGGCGGCGACGACGGAAGAGGCCTCGCCCAATTCGCGCGAGCGCAGCCGCGCCTCGTCGAAATCGCAGAGCGCGAGGCCGCGCGCCGCCTCCACCGCGGCGCGAATATCGTCGAGCGCGCGCCCATCATCGAGCAGCGCGCAGGCGGTGGCGCGGTAGAGCAGTCCGGTGTCGAGATGCGGCAGGCCGAATTGCGCCGCGAGCCGGCGCGCCAGCGTGCCCTTCCCCGAGGCCGCCGGCCCGTCTATGGCGATGACAAGTCCCCGTTCAGGCAAAGCGAGCCCCCAGCCCTTCCATCAGGGCGCGAAAATTCGGAAAGCTCGTGGCGATCATGCGATCGTCGTCCACCACCGCGGGCGCGTCGGCGCCGAGCCCCATGACGAGAAAGCTCATCGCGATGCGATGGTCGAGATGCGTCTCGACATTTCCCCCGCCTTTCACGCGCCCCGCCCCGCCGCGCACGATGAGATCGTCGCCGACGATCTCGCAATCGACGCCATTGGCCTTCAGCCCGGCGGCGATCGCCTCGAGACGATCGGACTCCTTCACCCGCAGCTCGGAGAGCCCGCGCATGCGCGTCTCGCCCTCGGCGAAAGCGGCCGCCACGGCGAGGATCGGATATTCGTCGATCATCGACGGCGCGCGCGCCGCCGGCACATCGACGCCCGTGAGGCGCGAGGCGGCGACGCGAATATCGGCGACCTCCTCGCCGCCCTCCTCTCGGACGTTCTCGAGCGCGATCCTCGCGCCCATCTCGGCGAGCGTGGCGAGGAGCCCGCAGCGCAGCGGATTGGTCATCACCCCTTCCACCACGATCTCCGAGCCCTCGGCGATCAGCGCCGCCACAATGGGAAAGGCCGCGGAGGACGGGTCCGCCGGCACGCGCACCAGGCTCGGGCGCAGCTCGGGCCGTCCCTCCAGCGTCACCTTGCGCCCATGCTCGCCATAAGGCTCGGAGGCGACGCGGGCGCCGAAATGGATGAGCATTTTTTCCGTATGGTCGCGCGAGGCCTCGCTCTCGATGACCACAGTGCGGCCCGGCGAATTCAGCCCGGCCAGCAGCACGGCGGATTTGATCTGCGCCGAGGCGACCGGGGTCTTGTATTCGATCGGCAGAGGCTCGGCGGTTCCCTGCAGCAGAATCGGGCAGCGCCCGCCCTCCGCCTGCTCCAGCACGCGGGCGCCCTGCAGGACCAGCGGATCGAGAATGCGGCGCATCGGCCGCTTGCGCAGCGAGGCGTCGCCATCGAAGCGCGCTTTGATCGGATGGCCGCCGACGACGCCCATCATCAGCCGCGAGCCCGTGCCGGCATTGCCGAAATCGAGCGTCTCGCGCGGCTCCAGCAGCGAGCCGAGGCCCGGCCCACGCACGCTCCAGCTACCCGGCCCGAGCCGCTCGACGCGCGCGCCGAGCTTGCGGCAGGCCTCGCCGGTGCGCAGAACGTCATCGCCCTCCAGCAGCCCCTCGACGCGCGTCTCGCCCACCGCCAGCGTCCCCAGGATCAGCGAGCGATGCGAGACGGATTTGTCGCCGGGCGGCCGGCAGCGTCCAGTGAGGCCGCTGGCGCGGAGCGCGCTGAGCGGCGACGGGGAATGTTCGGCGTCGGTGTGCAATCTGGCTCGATCTCCCGCCGCGGCGCCGTTTCCCATGGCCCGCGCGGCATCGGCATATACAACGCGCGCCGCCGCGTCACAAATGCCGCGAGAAGGCGCGAGCGCGGGCGACCCTTGAGGCCGGGAGTGCCAGCCGCGGTGCCAATGCCGGCTCGCCGGCGGAGAGTTGTGGCACGATGATTGTTGTTCCCCGTCGCCGGGCTCACGTGCTACCAGCAGCACCGCGCTCGCCGGGATGGTCTCCTCTCCTTGAGGTTGGAGCCTATGAATGTCCAAGATGAAGTTCGCCTATGAGGATCTGAGTGTCGGTCCGAGGACAAGTTGAATCGGATGAATCGGTTGTGATTCAATGAGGCGGTCTGATTCTCGCGGAGACCGCCGATGTGGACGAATGAAAATCGCGTGCGCTACGATCGTAGCAAATTGCGCTATCCGAGCGACGTGACGGATGCCGAATGGGCGCTCGTAGAACCGTTGATCCCACCTGCGAAACGGGGTGGAGGGAAGCGCGCGGTCGAGATGCGTGCGGTCATGAACGGCTTGATGTATGTGCTCTCGACCGGTTGCCAGTGGCGCGCGATCCCCAAGGATTTGCCGCCCAAGAGCACGGTCCACGGCTATTTCGATCTTTGGACATACGACGGAACGCTCGATCGCATCCATCATGCTCTCTACGTGAAGTGTCGCGAAGCGGCAGGGCGCGAGGTCAGCCCGACAGCCGCGGTCATCGACAGCCAAAGCGTGAAAAGCGCCGAAAAAGGGGGCGCTGCATCGATCCGCACGGCTACGATGCCGGAAAGAAGATCAAGGGCAAGAAGCGGCATATTCTCGTCGATACGATAGGCCTGCTGCTTCATGCCCTCGTTCATCCCGCCGATATTCAGGATCGCGATGGCGGCGTTCTCGTGCTGCGCACGATGTTCGGAAAGTTTCCTTTTCTGCAAAAGCTGTTCGCAGACGGCGGCTATCAGGGCCCGCAGTTCCGCAACGCCCAGAAGAAGGCCTTGCCCTTTGTCGACACCGAGATCGTCAAGCGTTCCGATGTGGCCAAAGGCTTCGAGGTTTTGCCCCGCCGCTGGGTCGTGGAAAGAACCTTTTCATGGCTCGGTCGCTGCCGAAGGTTGGCCAAGGACTTCGAAAACCTCAACCGTAAGGCATTGGCGTTTCTACACCTCGCCTCCATCCGCCTCATGCTCAGAAGGCTTTGTAATCAAGCATGAAGTTCGCGGACCGACTCTGAGCGAGGATCAGTTCGAGAAGCTGATCGTACTACTGTGCCAGCGGCTGCTCGGCATATCGGCGAAGGGCTTCGCAAAGGGCCCTGACGGAGGCCGTGACGCTAAGTACGTCGGGACAGCGGAACTCCACCCGAGCAAGGCAGCGCCCTGGAGCGGGACGATCATCATCCAGGCCAAGCACACTAACGGCTACAATCGGCATTTCGGGGAGGCGGATTTCTTCAGCTCGACCGCGAAGGACACCGTGATCGGTAAGGAGGTGCCGCGGATCGCCAAGCTGCGTAAAGAGAAGCAACTCGATTACTATATGCTGTTCGCCAACCGCCGCCTCGCCGGCAATGCCGATCAAAACATCACCAAGCATATCGCAAAGGAATGCAATCTGCCGGAGGCCTCGATCTACCTATGCGGCGTGGAGCAACTCGAACTGTATCTGACGCAGTTTCCGGACGTGCCGGCGCTAGCTGAACTCGATCCGGTCGATTCACCGCTGATCGTATCGCCCGACGAGCTGGCCATCGTCGTCGAGGCAATTGCGAGCCATGAGGCCGATCTATCGGCTGTCCTCGACACGCCGCCCGGCGAGCGAACCTCCTACGAAGAGAAGAACGCGCTCAACAACATGACCGCCGAATATGCGAAGGAGTTGCGCAGACGTTATCTCAAAGATACCGCGCAAATTCGGGCGTTCCTGGCCGCTCCGGAGAATCTGGAAATCCTCAAATTTTATGAGGTAACCGCCGAGGAGTTCCAGATGAAGATTATTTCGAAGCGCAAGAGCTTCCAGAATTTTGACGCTGTCATGGAGTATCTTCTTGATCTTCTGTTCCAGCGTGATCCAATCCTGCGCCAGCGGCAGCACAAGCGCCTGACCCGCGCCGTGCTTTTCTATATGTACTGGAATTGCGACATCGGGGAGGTCGCGAATGCTGAGGCCTAGCCCGGAAAATTCACCGCAGGTTGGCGGGAGTGGTACAGCCTTTTGATTTAGCGTAGAGTTCGGGTGTCGAATCCAACTCGCGCCATTTCGAAGCCGCCACGCCCGCCATGAACGATTTTACCCTGCCGCTTTCCGGCCTGTCACCTGTTTCCGGCAAGACCGTCGTCGCCAAATTCGACGGCGGCCTCGTGTCCTCCGATGGCGGCGTGCTGCTGCTGCGTGAGATCGAGCAGCGCCTGCGCGTCGCCGAGCGGCTCGCCGGCTGCATCCGCGATCCGCGCGATCCCGATCTCGTCACCCACACGCTCGCCGACATCATGCGCTTTCGCCTGCTCATGATCGGCGCCGGCTATGAGGACGGCAACGACGCCTCGGCTCTGCGCAGCGATCCGATCTTCAAGATGGCGCAAGGCGTCGCGCCGTCCGAGCGCGAGCTCGCCTCGCAGTCGACGATCTCGCGCTTCGAGAATCTGCCGGACGCTCGCGCTCTGCTGCGCATGGGCCGCGCCTTGGTCGATCTCTATTGCGAGTCGTTCCATCGCGTTCCAGAGCGCATCACGCTCGACATCGACGACACCTTCGACGCTGTCCACGGCGGCCAGCAACTCCGCCTCTTCAACGCGCATCATGACGAATATGGTTTTCAACCGATCGTCGTGTTCGACGGCTCTGGCCGCTTCGTCTCGGCCATGCTGCGGCCGGCAAAGCGCCCCAGCGGCAGGGAGGCCGAGCGCTTCCTGCGCCGCCTGCTGCGCGCCATTCGCACCAATTGGCCGAGAACGAAAATTCTGCTGCGCGCCGACAGCCATTATTGCACGCCCGAGACGATCGACTTCTGCCGCGCCAATGGCCTCGACTTCATCTTCGGCGTCGCCCCGACGACGACGCTGAGATCGCATATCCTCGGCCTCGAAGCCAGAACCAAGGCCGCGTTCGAGGCGACGCCTTCGGCCGGCAAGGCGCGGCGCTACAAGGAATTCCTCGACGGCGCACAGAGCTGGAGCCGCGTCGAGCGCATCATCGCACGAACCGAAGCAGGGCCCGACGGCGTCGACACGCGCTTCGTCGTCACCAATCTCGAAGCCCGCAATGCCCGCCGTCTCTATGAAGATGTCTATTGCCGACGCGGCCAAGCCGAGAACCATATCAAATCCTGGAAGACGCATCTTTGCGCCGACCGAACCTCATGCATGAAGGCGACAGCCAATCAGCTTCGCCTGTTCCTGCACGCCGGAGCCTATTGGATCATGTGGGGCTTGCGCATGGCGGCGCCCAAGCGCTCGGCTTGGCGGACGGCTCAGTTCGACACTCTGCGTCTACGTCTCGTGAAAATCGCCGCGCGTGTCGTCGAGATGAAGACCGCCATCAAAATCCATCTGCCGACGAGCTGTCCCGACCAGCGATTCCTTCGCATCGCGCTCGCGCGCATTCCGCGCCTCGCGACATGACCGGCGGGGCGAGCGCCCCCGAAATCCGAACCCTTTTCCGTCCACCCGCAAGCCTTCGCCTTTCGAAACTCCGGCCCGCCGCCAGAGCCGCTGGTGCTGCGCGCGCGTCATCTGGAACCAAAAAATGTTCCACTTCACCGCGAAAGCCGGTCAAGCGCTGCATAATCGCGGCTAGCAAGCACGCGCACCCCGATCGTACGGTCATCAACGTGGCGCTGCTGCTGCTCGCCCGGCTTCGGGCCCAGCGACTGTGCGAATATGATGCACTGCGCGCCTATGTGCGGAAGGCCGTGATCGGCGGAGACGTGCTGTTCCTGCCGTCACTCAACTTCCTCTATCTCCTGGGGCTGATCGAATATCACCCTAAGACCGACGCCATTGAATATGTAGGCCAGAATGAAGCCGTCTAAGCTTTACTCCAACCGGCCTGCGATCTTTGCGCCGGTCGAGTTCACGCCCGAGCTCAACGTCGTGCTCGCGGAAATTCGGCTGCCGGAGAACCGCGACCGCGACACACATAACCTCGGCAAGACGACGCTCGGCCGCCTGCTGGATTTCGGTTTCCTCGCCAGCCGTGACACCAAATTCTTCCTGTTCAAGCATCTCGACCGCTTCGAGGAGTTCGTCTTCTTCCTTGAGATCGAGCTGCTCGACGGCTCCTACATCACTGTCCGCCGCAGCGTCGCCGAGGCGTCGAAAATCGCCTTCAAGAAGCATACGGCCCGCCACCAGGACTTCTCGACTCTGCCGGATATCGAATGGGATCATGTCGATGTGCCCTTCGACCGCGCCAAGGAGCTGCTCGACAGTCTGCTTGATTGGCGGGCGCTGAAGCCGTGGCATTATCGCAAGGGGCTTGGCTATCTCTTGCGATCGCAGGAAGACTTCCGTGACGTCTTCAACCTTCGCAAATTCGCCAACTCGCACGCCGACTGGAAGCCCTTCCTCGCCCACATCCTGGGGTTCGACGCGAATCTCGTCACCCGACACTATGCAAAGGAGGAGGAGCTTAAGGAGAAGGAGCAGACGGCGAGCACAATCCGCCAGGAACTCGGCGGAGAGATCGAGGACGCGGGCAAGATCGATGGGCTCCTGCTACTCAAGCGGCAGGAAGTCGACAAGAAGCAACAACTGCTCGACGCATTCGATTTCAGGAGCCAGGACAAGGCTGAAACCAAGCAACTGGTGGACCAAGTCGATGAGCGGATCGCGGCCCTCAACCAGCGCCGCTACTCGCTCGCGCAGAACCGAAAGAAGGTGATCGCCTCACTGGAGGAGGACCAGATTCTCTTCGATCCCGAAGATGCGAGTGAGCTGTTCCGTGAGGCTGGCGTGCTCTTCGCCGGGCAGATCAAGCGCGATTTCCAGCAGCTTATTGCCTTCAACAAGGCGATCACAGACGAGCGGCGCGGATATCTGGTCGAGGAGCGCGCCGAGATTGAGGCCGAGTTCAAAACGGTCAATGCGGAGCTGAACACGCTAGGCAAGCGCCGATCCGAGATGCTCGCTTTCCTCAGCAGCACCGACTCGTTCGCCAAATACAAGCGACTGTCCGGCGATTTGGTGACGCTGCGGGCCGATATCGAAGGTCTCGAACGGCAGCGCGAATTCGTCCATCGCCTACAGCAACTCCGGACCGACATTCGCAATCTGGCCGAGGAGAAGACGCACTTGCAGGCCGCGATCGAGGCCGATGTCGAGGCCAAGAACGCGGATGTCGACAGCCTGTTCTCACGCATTCGGCTGTTCTTCAACGAGATAGTCGAGGATGTGATCGATCAGAAAGCGCTGCTCAGCGTCGTGGTCAATCATTACGGGCACCTCGATTTCCGCGCGGAACTGCTCGACGAAGCCGGCATCGCGACCAACGCCGACCGAGGGTTCAGCTACAAGAAGCTGCTCTGCATCGCCTTCGACCTCGCTGTGTTGCGCGCCCATTTGGACCACGCGTTCCCGCGTTTCGCCTTCCATGATGGCGTGTTCGAATCACTGGACGATCGAAAGAAGGAGAACCTTCTCGGCGTGATCCGGCGTTACTCTGCGCTCGGGCTGCAATCAATCATCACCCTGATCGATTCGGATCTGCCGCCGCGCGACGATGACGACCCAGTCTTTGCGCCTTCCGAGATTGTGGCGCTACTCCACGACGAGGGCGACAATGGCCGGCTTTTCAAGATGAAGGGCTGGTAGCGCTGGCACCCATCTGGCGAGTTCGGTGACCGACGCCTGCGGACGGCATCGTCGTCTCAGCAGGCTCGGATAGTTGTGGACCGCGATCACCTAGACCCCTTCCTCCACGAACGAATCAAACGCCATGAGCCAGCTTCTGACCATTCTGCGCGCTCGGCAGGAACGCGCCGATGTTCGCTTCAGAGCAAACTCCGTGAGAGTCCACTCAGGATCATCAGCCGAAATCCGATCGCCGAACCGCGCCCCTTGACACATCCTGAAAATATTCCTATACCCCTCCCACCTCCGCCCAAGAAGGGCGCGTTTCTCGGGTCAGGGAGCGCGGGCGGGGGGCGGCTCCATCCGGGATGGCGACCCCCGTCCATGGACAGGCAGCGCGTCGCCGGACGGCGTTCTTCTCCCGTCCATAGGGAGAAACAAGAACCGCTCCGTGATCCAAGGCCGTCGGACTCGATCGCGTCTTGATCGAGAAATCCCAGGATTCGCGGGTTCGACCAAGCCTCGGGATGTCGACGAGAACGACAACCGCGTTTCGGGACGCTCCGGCCCCGGATGATTTCCTCGCGCACCGGCCGAAGGGGCCGGAGCGTCCCGAACCGCCCTTCCCTCCCCGCCGCCGCGAGGCGCCGGGGCGCGCCCGCGCGGGCTGAATTATTTCCTAGCCGCGCGTCATGCCGTTTCCAGCGGATCGCTTCGCGCGGCGTTCGCCGCCTTCCTTCTCCCCGCTCGCGCACGGCTGTCCGGGGAAACTCAGGCATAGATCATCTCGATCTGGCAGTCGGACTTCCACCGGCTCGGCACGCGATATTTGGGCGGCGGCTCGTCGATCGATGCGACGGGCCGGCGCGCGAACAGGAAGCGGCCAGCCAGCTCGGCGAAGCGCAGCGGCGGCAGAGTGACGCCGTGGCTGTGCGCGGCGATGCGCAGCAGCAGGAAGGCGATCATCGCCGCCAGCAGCTGAAGCTTGATGGCGTTCTCGTTCTTGCCCAAGAACTTGCGGATCGAGAGATGCTGCTTCAGCCAGCGGAACAGCAGCTCGATCGCCCAGCGCGCCTTGTAGAGCGCGGCGATCTCCACCGCATCGCGGGTCATGTCGTTGGTGATCACCTCGATGATCGGCGATTTCGTCCGGCTCGCCGCGTCGCGCTCGATGCGGATGCGGCGCAGGCGCATCCGCAGCTTGGAATCGCCCTTGCTGGCCAGCGCGACCTCGCTGTCCGCGAGCACGGTGAAGCCGTCGCCGCGGGTCTTATCGAGCGGCCGTTCGGCGACGACCTTCAAGCGCGTGTTGGTCTTTGGCCGCGTGACGAAGAGCGCCCCGGCGTCGTGAATGCCCTTCCACCATTTGAAATCATAATAGCCCTTGTCGAAGACATAGGTGGCGCCCGCCTCGATCGGCGTCTTCTTGCCGATGGTGACATCATTGACATTGGCGAGCGTCACCTCGACGCGATAGGGACGGTCGGCCCCGCGATCATAGGCGACATGCATTTTGAGCCCGTGGATGCGGCCGTTGGAGCGGGCGAACGCATGGAACTTGCTCAAAGGGATGGGGGTCGAGTCGATGAGGCGGAGCATCTCGGCTCCCTCGCGCCGCGTCTTGCGGTCGAGCGTCGCGGCGAGCAGAGCGAAGAGATCGGCGAAGACGGCGACGGGCCGGCGGGCGCTGGCTTCGGCGAGCGTCGAGCGCGCGAAACGCCCGACGCCCAGGTGATAATGCCCATTGGCCTCGGCGTTGAAGGCGGCGACGAGGGCGCGCAGGCTGACGACCGCGCCCAGCTGCGCGAAGATCAGCGCCACCAGATGGCTCCAGCTCCTGAAGGATTTGTCGTAGGCGTCGCCGCCGTGACGATCCACGATCTTCTGGAAGCTGCGACGATCGATCGGTTTGAGAAGCTCGACGAAGACGCTATTCTCGAGGCGCATGTCCGGCTCTTTCTTTCTGAGTCTCGACAACCAGAAAGTACCCCGAAACTCTCGGGAAAGCCGGGCATGCGCCCGCGACCTATCGACTCATTCCCCGGACAGCCGTGCGCCAGCGGGGAGAAGGTGAGGATGAGGGGCTCGGGGCGCTTTCCGTCGGTGGCTCACGCCCCGAGCCCCTCACCCCGGCCCTCTCCCCGCAGGCGGGGAGAGGGGGAACGCGCCCCGAAGAGCTGAAAGCATCAGAGCGCGGTCGATGACCGGCCCCCGTCTTCACCCGGCGCGTCGGCTTCCGTCAGACGGTCGCGCCAGCACGCCACGAAGGCCTCGAAAGACGCCTGATCGGCGAAGATCACATCGACATGCCATTCGATGGTCTGAACGCCCTCCTCCCACAGCCGACTCTCCTGGCGCCAATGAAAGGACGGCCAGGCCGGGTTGCGATAGGCGGGGCTCGCCGGATAATCCGGCGGATGCAGCGAGGGACGGCCGAGCAGCTCGATCAGCCATTGCATGATCTCGGGCAGAAACGCGCAGCCGAAGGAGACGCCATGGCGATGAATTCGATGCACATCGCGCAAGATACTCTGCCGAATCAAAGCCAGAGCCGGCGGCTGATCGGTCGCGCGAAACTCCCGCAGCACGAGAAGCCGAAAGCCGCGCTCCAATATTTGCGCCGGAATGGCGCGGACGTCCCCGGCCTGCTCGTGCTCGTGCATGGCGATCCTGCTCGCTCGCCCGGCGGAGGCCGGGATGCGCTCTCCGCACGCAAGCGCCGTGCCCCCTCCCCTATCCACGGGCAAAAAAAACCGCCCGGACGAACCGGGCGGGGGAGGAAGTTTCACACCAACACGCGGAGAAGAGTGAAGAGAACCGCGTGAAGCTCGTGGTTCGGTCAGAGCGTCGCTCCGGCCGCGAAGCGCGGGATCACCGGGCCGCCGATCTCGACGCCGACGCGATTGCCCGACGGGCTGAAGAAGAACAGCAGGCCGCCGAACTGGCTGTCGGTGTCATAGGCGAGGTCGGACAGGCGCTCGATGTCGAAGCGGGCGTCCTGAACGATGATCGTCACGTCACGCGTCTCGCCGGGCGCGATGGGCGTCTCGTCGCTGACGGCGAGGCCGCGATCGGCGAGCAGATATTCGGGGAACTGCGGCCGCGTGGTGAACACAGCGGGGTTGAGGAAGCGCAGGCCCGCCGTGGTGAACTCGCCGATCTTCACCGGCTCGGCTCCGCTATTGGTGATGCGCAGCTTCACCGACAGCTCGCGGCCCGGCACTGTGTAGGAGCCGCCCTTGAACTGCGCGCTCACAGTGGCCGCCGGCAGAGCGATCGGATCGATGCCCTTCAAGAGGCCCGCCTGCATCGGCAGAGTGCGCGGGAAGGCGCTATTGGCCCAGGCGTAGCCGAACAGGACCGCCAGCAAAGTGGCCGCCAGCCACAGGCCGCCGATGCGCTTCTCGCGGGTGGTGATGAGCTCATTGGCCTTGCCGGCCTTCACCCACCAATAGCGCACGATGAGGCCCTTGGTCATGAACCAGTAGAGGATCCAGACCGCAGCGGCCGCCATCCAGGCGAAATGATAGATGTAGGTCCAGGTGATGCCATAGGTCTCGAGATCGATGGTCGAGCCGTCGAGCAAAGTCACCGGATTGGTGAAATTCGCCATGTCGCCCTTGATGGTGATCCACTCGCCGGGGCCGACGATGGGTCCGCCGCCTTCGACGTTCATCTGCACATGGACGTGGAAGCGCCCTTGCCGGCGGGCTTTGAGCACGAGCTTATACTCATAGTCCTTGCCGACCTGCAGAGAGAAGGAGCGCGGCGCCGGCACGTCGCCGACATAAGCGCCCTTGCGAATGAGCACAGGGCCGGGCTCGCCGACGTTCAGAAAGGCGACATCCGGCTTGGCGACGGCCTGCGGCCAGCCGGAGAAGACGTGAACCTTGCCCGAGAGCACCATCTCTTCGTTGACGTTGAGCTCGGTCTTCGACCATTTCACGTCGTACCAGTTGAGCGTGCGCATGCGCAGAAAGGCCTGCTGCGAGCGTTCGCCATGCGCCGATGCGGGCGTCGCCGCCGGCAGAGTGGTGGCGGCGATCGCCGCGGCGAGGCCGAAGGCCAGAGCGCGCAGCGCCCGCGGCCTCACGCATCCCGCCAGTGTCGCGAGGAGCTTGTTCATCATTTCGATCGGTCTCCCTTGTCCTTGTTTTCTCGGCCGCGCCGTCATTCGCGACGGGCCTCTTGGATTTCTCGCTAAATCTGGGCGAAGCGGGCCGCTGGTCCGCCTCGCGCTCGCGAATATTCGCGGGATCAGATGTCGTCGACCTCGATGTATTTTGTGTTGGTGAACCAGGTGCCGATCTTCCACCACAGGAAGTAGATCAGCATGGAAATGAAGGAGGAGAAGAAGGCCGCGACCGGAACGACGTCCTTGCCGAAGGTGCGCAGCGTGCCGCGCTCGACCATGCGGATATATTCCGGCGTGCCCGTGCGGACGTAGTTGAAGCCGATGAGATCGGCGAGCGTCAGCAGCACGCCGTCGATCTCGGCGGACTGGTGATATTGCGCCAGCACCGGCCAGTTGATCGGATAGAACAAGAGGCCCCAGCCCATGGAGCCGACCAGCGCCGTCACCAGCCAGCTGCCCGACATCATCAGCACCACATCGAGCCAGAAGCCCATGGGGATGAGCGCCGACGGGAAGACCAGATTGATCGGGAAGAAAGTCCAGCCCCAAAAATTGTCGTAGCGGTTGATCCATTCGCCGGTGAGCAGCGCGAGAGTCGCGACCGTGGCGCCGATCGGCAGACGGAACTTCTGCCACAGGAAGGACTGCACCGCGGCGGCGAAGCACATTGCGACAATGGGCGCCACCGTCGGCCACATGCGGCGGTCCTTGAAGTCGATCCAGAAGTCCCAGTCGCCGGCGAGCAGCATATAGTGGATGTGGAAGGATCCGAGCACCACGGCGAATAGCACGACGAGGAGAATCCAATCGGTCAGCATCACGCAGCCGAGAAACTCCTCCTTCGATTTCCATGCCTTGCCGGCTGGAGCGCCGGCCTCTGTGGAAATGGACATTTCGTTCTTGCTCCTTGAGATTGTCGCCTCCCCGGCGCAGCTGCGCCGGATATTTCTTTTTTGCTTGCTCCGCCCCCGTCGCGACCGCGCACGAGGCGCGATCGCTTTGCCGAGGAGGAGAATGTGCGAGCGTGCGAAGGATCAGAGAGAGAGCGCGTCCTTCTCATATTCCTTGGAGAGCTCGATCACGCGATCGAGCACCTGGCAGGCGGTGCCGAAGACGGCGAGCGCGAACCAGCCGAAGAACACGAAGCCCCAATGCAGCGGCGCCGTGAACAGCTCCTCCATGAACCAGAAGGTGTGGCCCCACTCGTTCAGGCCGATGTTCGGGAAGATCATGAACGGACCGGCGAAGAACAGCAGGAAGGGCAGCGAGATCTTGTTCGCGAATTGCGGAATGCGCGTGCGCGCATACATGAAGGCGCCCCAGCCGGCGATGATGTAGATCGGATAGCTGAGGTAGAACTCCAGAATATGGCTGGGCGTGAAGTCGGTGTCGCGAATAACCGTCTGATGCCAGGTGCCGTCCTGCTCGGTGAAGTAGGAAGCGCCCCAATAGACAGTGAAAGCATAGATCGCGAGCCAGCCGATCAGCGTCAGCAGACGGCGCATCTCCTCGCGCGGCGTGACAGCGTCTATGTTGCGGTCGCGCGTTTTCCAGAGATAGCCGCCGATGCCGCAGAAGGCGATGAATTCGAGCGGCAGCTCGGTCCACATCAGGTTCAGCCAATAGGTCTGAAACTCGGGCGCGAAAGAATCGAGACCCGCTTTCCAGCCGAAATACTGCTCATAGATGCGGATCGTCACATAGAACACGAAGAGGCAGATCATCGTCCAATAGGCGGGCCAGTAATTGACGATGGTGTCGCTCTCTGCGACTCGGACGGATCCGGCCGCTTTCTCCGTTGTCAAACTCATTGTCGGGTTCCTCCTCTTTATAAAGTCATCGGCTCGAAATCGGTCTCCCGCCGTTCCGAATGACGTTTCGTCTCCCCGTGCGGCGGGACCGCGACTGCCTTCCCAGCGGCGTCGCAGCCCCGCGCGCCACGTTCGGCGCGTGACGCGGACGCCGGAACTATTTCGGCGCCGCGCCTCTTTGCAGTAGAGCCCGAAAGCTCTTTGCATGCCGGAACCTACCATGTCGCTCTCGGCGCTTGTCAATTGATCATAAAGAATACATATGCGACATTATGCTGCATATACTGCAGTTAATACTTATATAGCGCGATATTTTGATATTTTCATATTATAAAAATTGAGACTTACGCGGATATCTCCACATTTTACGCTGCGCTTTTGAATGATACGAATTATAAAATATGAGATTGTCCCGTATTATTAAGCACTGCGACATTGTGCCGCCCGCATATGCTTGTTGTGACTCGTGGCGTCTTGGCTCAAAAACAGAGCGTGCGCCGCCTTCGAGGCGCGGCGTGGACCAATTTTAAAAAACGGGAGGAGAAAGCTCGAATGCTGCACAAGGTCGAAGAACTCAAATGGGTCGTGCTGTGGATCCTCGTCACGGTCTTCGTATTCGCGATCTTCATTCCGACGGTGAACAGAGCGCTCAATCTCTGATCCTGCGCGCGACGCGCGAGCGCTGCGCGCTCGCCGCACGCAAAGGGCGGCGCAGGCAGGGAAAATCCGCCTGCGCCGAAACGGCGGAAGGTTTCCGCGCCGAGCGAATTGGTCTATATCCGCCGCGGCTCGAAACCGCGGGCGGCGGGATGGATCATACTTTGCCGACGACGATTCTCTATGACGACGAAATACGCATCATCTGGGCTCCCGCCGATTCGAAAATCGTTCTGATCACTTTCGGCGATGCGATCACGCCGGCCAAGGATCATCGTTTTTTTTGCCGATACGCCTTTGCGGAAATCGGAAATTTCGGCGATCGGCGTGATGGCCAAGCGCGCCAATTGGTATCCGTCCGAAAATCTCCGCAGAGCGTCGCAGATCGCTTTGGAGATGATCGCGGACTATGAGACGCGCGTCGCTTATGGCGGCTCCATGGGCGGCTATGGCGCGGTGAAATTCTCGCGTCTTCTCGCCGCCACACATGTCATCGCAATGTGTCCGCAATGGTCGATCGATCGCGAGGAATGCGACGGCAGAGACCCGACTGGCAGCAGGACTTCATTTCCTCCATGCGCGGCATGGCGACCGCACGGCGGACGTCGCCAGCGATGTGTTTATATTCGCCGACTCCTATAATGCGATCGACGATTTTCACTGCCGAAGGATCGTGGAGAATTATCCGGACGCGCATTTCATCAATGTGCCGAGAGTGGACCACCATGTGACCACTGTTTTCGCCGGCGCCGCCAATCTGCGCGCGTTCATCGACGGCGCGCTGACGCGCGACATGGCGGAGCTGCGCGGCATCGCGCGTCAGATCCGCAAGAGCCATTGGCGCTGGCAGAGCCGCATTCTGCAATATGCGATGCGCCGCTTCCCGCGCCTCGGCGCAGCCTATCTCGCCGGCTCCGACAATCGCGAGCTGCCGCGCGAACATTGGCGCTATTTCCCACAGCTCGTCAGCCATATCGCGGAGACGTTCGGCGCGCCGCGCGCGGTCGCCTTCTTCGAGGAACATGCCTCGCTGATCCCCCATCCAGCGGAGCGGCGGCTGATCGGCGCTTTTCTCACCAGCGTGACAGGCGCGCGCATCGCCATTGCGACGACACATGACACAGCGCTGGTCTATGACGCCTCCGAGAACAGAGCGATTCACAAGGCCGGGCCGCTCACGCCATGGGAATTTCTGGTCGAGGCCGAATTCCACGGCGCCGAGGTCACGCTGCTCGCGACCATCGGCGGAACGAGATTCCTGCTGTCCGTAATGGACGATAGATCGCTCGCCTTCGCGAGCAAAGGGCGGCGAGAGAGCATGACCTTCGAGCTCATTCACAATGAGGACGACGAATTCACCATTCGCCACAACGCCAAATATCTCTCTGCCAATCCGGCAGGCTCGGTCGCTTGCGACCGCGACGAGCCTTACAAATGGGAGATGTTCCGCTTCCGGCCGCTCGGCGGGACGACCGTTCCATAAAGTCGATTCGCGCGACCGAAAGGGCCGCAATCGATAGAGGCCGCGGCGCCACTCGCTGCGCTCCTCGTGAAATCAACTACGTACGGATACACGCTCCACTGAATCGGCGAGAGTCTACGCTGCGACATTATGTAGCAAGACTGGCTCTATTCGATTCTTGGCCGCCATTCCTGCTATTTTGAACTATTCCAATTCCGTGAAACATCATCGAAACACATGGTTTACTAGGGCTTTCTCGCCTGCGGCCCGGCGCGGAGGCGGGCGCGCTCGCGCGAGCGTCTCCGCGCGGCTCCACAGGCGCGCGTGGACTGTTCAAAATCGAACATTGTCTTCGGTTTTGAAATCATGAGAAAAAAGCCCCTCGCAGCGCCGCGCGGCGATCAGCTCGACGCGCGCATGAGGCGAGAAGTTCAGTCTGCACGAGGAACGCCTGGAAATGAGCGGAAATGTTCTCGATCCCGACCATCCCCGCCTGGCCCCGGCGCCCGAACGCAAGCTCGAGACGTCGATTGGACGCGAGAGACGCAGCCGGCGCCCGGATGAGAATCGTCATCGCGAGGAGGTCATTCGCGAGGTTCTCACGCGCGAGGGCGAGCGCCTGTCGCAAGAGGTCATTCGCAAGCTGACCAGCGATCTCGGCGTTTCCCGCGCCACCGCCTATCGCATGATCAAGACCTTCCGCAGCTGCGGCGCCGTCACCGCGCCGATGACGCGTCCGGTCGGCCGCCCAAAGGGCGCGCGTGTACTCGATTCGGCGCGCGAGACTCTCATTCGCGATACGATCGAGAGCTTCTATCTGCAGCCTTCGCGGCCCAAGTTCAGCCAGCTGGTGCGCGAGA
Source organism: Methylosinus sp. PW1 (assembly GCF_000745215.1). Lineage (NCBI taxonomy): Bacteria > Pseudomonadati > Pseudomonadota > Alphaproteobacteria > Hyphomicrobiales > Methylocystaceae > Methylosinus > Methylosinus sp. PW1. The sequence goes on along the minus strand of NZ_JQNK01000008.1, from coordinate 515,986 downwards.
TCGCCAAGCGCTGCTTGAAGGAGCGGTTGCCGGCGCCCAATTGGCGCACCATCAAGGCGCGCGTGCACGACATCGACATTCAGACGCGGGCGCGGCGGCGTAGCGAGACCGAGTAGAACGAAAGCGGCGGCGAGCAAGGTGCGGAAGAGATCAGAGGCCACACGGCCGCTCGAGGCCGTGCAGATCGATCACGCGAAAGTCGACGTGATGATCGTCGACGAAGACTCCGGCCGCGAGCTCGGCCGGCCGTGGATCACGCTCGGCGTCGACGCGCTCACACGCATGGCGACGGGCTTTCACCTCGCGCTCACGCCGCCGACGCGGCTGTCGACGAGCCTCGCCATCCTCCACTCCGTCTGCGACAAGACGCGCTGGCTGAAGGAGCGCGGCGTCGATTTCGAATGGCCCGTCGCCGGATTGCCGGAGGCGATCCATGTCGACTCCAACAGCTTCTTCGGTCGCCGCGCCTTCGTGCGCGCCTGTCGCGAGATCGGCATAGAGACGGTCTGGAGCGAGCCGGCGAGCGCACGCTATGGCGCGCATATACAGGAGCTGATCGGCAGCCGATTGGGCTGCGTTCCGCTCATCACCGATGTCGGCCCCATGGAGCGCGGCGAGCGCGATCTCTATGTCGGGCCGCATGCGCAACGTCTGACGCTGCGCGAGCTCGACAGCTGGATCGGCGCAGAGATCGCCGGCGTCTATCATTGCCGCAAGCATCGCGATCTCGGCCGCGCGCCGCTGACGCTGTGGCGCAAGCATATGCGCGACGATCTGCTGCGCCTGCCGCTCGATTGCGTGAGCTTCCGCCTATCGCTGCTGCCGGACGACGAAGGCGTGCTGGACGAGGACGGACTGCGCCTGCACGGCCGCCTCTATTGGTCGCGCGCCATCGCCGATGATTTCGCCGCCGGGCGCAAGCGCCTCGAGGCGCGCTATGATCCGAATGATCCCTCGCGCATTTTCGTGCGTCGTCCCTCTGGCCGATTCGTGAAGGCGCGCGCGCTGGCGATCACGATGGCGATCGAGGCGCCGCCGCCGGACGTCGAATTGTCCGAGGACTCGATCAGCGCATCCGTCGTGACCAGCGCGACCACCATCTCCTGCGCGCGCAAATGCGCGAACGCCTGCCCGTTCCTGCCCGCGGACCGCCTGGCCTAGCGAGGGCTCGGCGCCGCCCCGCCAATGGCGCAAGCGGAAAGTCAGGTTTCCCGCCGCCGCCAGCGGATGAGCCCCGCCGTCGAGCCGTCGAGTCCGGCGAGCGGCGCATTCTTGTCCTCCACGATCGGCGCCAGACGATTGGCCAGCTCCTTGCCGAGCTCCACGCCCCATTGATCGAAGGGGTTGATGTCCCAGATCACCGATTGCACGAAGACCTTGTGCTCATAGAGCGCGACGAGGCGACCCAGCGTGCGCGGATCGAGCCGGCGATAGAGCAGCACGCTGCTCGGCCGATCACCGGTGAAGACCTTGTGCGGCGCCAGCGCCTCTACGCGCGCGGCGTCGAGCCCTGCGGCGGCGAGCTGCGCCTTCGCCTCGGCGAGCGTGCGCCCGCGCATGAAGGCCTCGCTCTGCGCGAGGCAATTGGAAACGAGCAGCGCGTGATGATGCGCATCGGCGTCGATCGGCTCGGCGGCGATGAGGAAATCGATCGGCGTGACGTCGGTTCCCTGATGCAGCAGCTGGAAAAAAGCGTGCTGACCATTGGTGCCCGGCTCGCCGAACACGATCGGCCCGGTCGCGAATTCCGCGACGCCGCCGTCGCGCGCCACCGATTTGCCGTTCGACTCCATGTCGAGCTGCTGCAGATAAGCGGGAAAACGCGCGAGGCGCTGGTCATAGGGAATGATCGCCTGCGCCGCCCTGCCCTCGACGTCGCGATGAAACACGCCGATCAGCCCCATCAGCGCCGGAATATTGCGCTCCGGCGGCGCGCTGCGGAAATGCTCGTCCATGTCGAAGCCACCGCGCAGAAATTCGGTGAAATTCTCCGGGCCTATGGCGATGACGAGCGAGAGGCCGATGGCCGACCAGATGGAATAGCGTCCGCCGACCCAATCCCAAAAGCCGAAGACGCGCGACGGATCGACGCCGAATTCTGCGACCTTGTCGAGCCGCGTCGACACGGCGGCGAAATGCGCCGCCACCGCCGCCTCGCCGAGGCGCTCCACGATGAAAGCGCGCGCCAGCGCGGCGTTGGCCATGGTCTCCTGCGTGGTGAATGTCTTGGAGGAGACGATGAACAATGTGCGCGCCGGATCGAGCCCGGCGAGCGTGTCCGCCATATCGGCGCCGTCGACATTGGAGACGAAATGCGCGCGCGGGCCGCCTTTGCCGAAGGGCGCGAGCGCGCGCGCCGCCATGGCCGGGCCGAGATCAGAGCCGCCTATGCCGATATTGACGATATCGCTGAACGGCGCGCCGCCGGCGCCGCGTGACTCGCCCGAACGCAGCGCGCGCGCAAATGCATAGACTTTCTCGCGCTCCGCCTCGACCGCGCCGCGCACATTCTCGCCGCCGACGATGAGCGGGCGATCCGAGAGATCGCGCAACGCCCAATGGGCGGCCGCGCGGCCCTCGGTGACATTGACGGGCTCGCCGGCGAACAGCGACGCGCGCGCGCCCTCGAGATCGGCGGCGCGGGCGAGATCGACGAGCAGACGCATGGTCTCGCCGTCGATCCGATGCTTGGAGAAATCCAGCAGGAAGTCATCCAGCGCCACCGAGAATTTCGTGAAGCGATCGGCGTCGTCGGCAAACAGATCGAGCGTGCGCGTGGCGCGCAAGATCGGCGCACGCTCCTGCAGCGCCGCCATCGCTTTTAGAACGCGCGGACGGGACATCGGGTTTCCTCCCCAGATAACGGCGACCGCTCGCGGCGCGCCGCTTCGTTATTTTCTTCTCGGCCTTCCGCCGGAAAGCGCGCCATTGCGGCGCAACATGCTCTCGACGCCCGCCATGGCGCGAATCGCTTCGCCGCCCGATCTCGGCAGCCATATACGCCGGTTGCTTTCTGACTGTATTATGACACTTACATGTGTGATTTATATCGTTCAGATGACAAGCGGAGGAGCGTCGGTGCGGCAAATTCCTTTCCTGGACGTGAGAGACGGCGGGCCGATCGCCCATGCGACGGCGCGAATCGCGGCGGCCGAGGCGCTGCGCGACGCCTGTCTCGCGCCCATGCCACGCTGGGGCCATGTCTGCCTCGCGCCGCTCGATCGGCTGGCGCGATCCTGGCTGCAGAAATCCGCCTCCCGCTATTTCGAGGATTTGGAGCGCATCGCAGAAATATTGGGGTTCCACGGCGCGGCCACCCTCAACATGTCCTATCTCTTCGCCTGCACCACCCAGGCCTTCGTCGCGCCCGACGGCTCGCCGACGATTCGGCGCTCGCTCGACTGGCCCTTTCGCGGCCTCGGCCGCGGCGTCGAGATCGCCTGGGCCGCAGGGACCGCTGGCGGCTTCTACAATGTGACCTGGCCAGGGGCGATCGGCGTGCTGACGGCCATGGCGCCGGGCCGCTTCTCGGCCGTGATCAATCAGGCGCCGATGCGCCGCCGCGTCGAAGGTCTCGCCGGATTCCCGTACGACTTCACACTCAACCTCGCCAATGCGCTGAAATACGAGACCGGCTGGCCGCCGGATCATCTCTTGCGCTACGCTTTCGAGACTTGCGCTACCTTCGAGGAGGCGGTCGCTCTGCTCGCGCGCGAGCCGCTGGCGCGGCCGGTGCTGTTCACGCTGACGGGAACCGCGCCGCATGAGATCGCGCTGATCGAGCGGACCGAGCGCGAGGCCAATGTGCTGCGCGGCCCGGTCATCGTCGCCAATGATTGGCAGCAGCCGCGCGCCGGCTGGCGCGGGCGCATGGGGCCAGAGAACAATGAAGCCCGCCGCGCGCTGATGCGCGAAACATCCGCCGACGCCGCGCCCTTCGCCTGGGCCATTCCGCCCGTGCTCAATCACACGACGCGCCTCGTGGTCGAGATGAGCTCGAGCCACGCGGATGGTCTCGCTGCGCGCGGCTATGAATGCGCGCCATGGCGCAGCCTGCCTGAGCCGGCGACGATGGATTTCCGCCTCGGCGACGGCGCAGCCGCCCTTGCGGCATGAATATTCAGGCCGCTGATTACTTCGGCGCAGCGGCGCGCCGCAGACGATCATTGATCGCCTCGCCGAGCCCATGCGCCGGAATCGGCGCGACGGCCACAGCCTTCGCGCCGCTGGCGTCCAGCTCGCGCAAATAGAGGAAGAGATTGGCCGCCGCCTCCTCGAGATCGGCGGATGGGGACAAATCCATGATCGGCCCCGCCTCGCCCCGCTCGGCGAGGCGGCCGCCGAAATCGAGCCCGGCCTCGCCCACGCGCAGCTCTTTCGCCTCGAGCCGCAGCCGCGCCAATGGCGCATAATGGGAGGCGGTCATCCCCGGCGCGACGATCGCCGCCGCGCCGTCCTCGCCCTCCAGCGGCGCGCCCAGGACATCCTCCAGCGCCTCTCGCGCCAGGGCGCCCGGCCGCAGCAGCCGCGGCCGTGCGCCTAGAAAGGCGACGATCGTCGATTCGACGCCCTTGTCCGCCCGCCCGCCATCGATGACGAGATCGACCCTCGCGCCGAGATCCTCCAGCACATGCGCCGCCGTCACCGGGCTGACATGGCCGGAGCGATTGGCGGAAGGCGCCGCGATCGGCCGCCCCGCGGCCAAAATCAGCGCCCGCGCGACCGGCGCCGACGGCGCCCGCAGCGCCACGCTCGCGAGGCCGGCGCGCGCCAGCTCGCAGACCGAGCCGCCCGCCGCCCGCGGCGCCACCAAGGTCAGCGGCCCCGGCCAAAAAGCCTCGGCGAGCCGCAGCGCCTCCAGCGGCAGTTCCGCCTCCCGCCGCGCCGAGTCGATATCGGAGACATGGGCGATGAGCGGATTGAAGCTCGGCCGTCCCTTGGCGGCGTAGATTTTCGCCACCGCCGCGGCCGAGGTCGCATCCGCCCCGAGCCCATAGACCGTCTCAGTGGGAAATGCGACGAGCCCGCCCTCGCGCAAAATTCGCGCGCCTCGTTCGATCGCCTTCTCCCCGGCCGGCGCGCGCCGCGCCGCGCCGTCGTCGCTGCGCGTCATCGCGCCCCGCCATAGGGCGGCGTGGGAATGGCGATATGGGCGGCGCGAAGCGCCCGCGACCAGCTCTCGCGCAGATCACGGAAATAAGGATCGGAGCCGTCTATGCGCGTCGAGACGTCAGTGCGCAGCGCGTCACGGCGCAGCAGAGCGATATCGACCGGCAGGCCGACGGAGAGGTTGGAGCGAATTGTCGAATCCATGGAGATGAGCCCGATCTTGAGCGCGTCGAGCACATCCGTGTCGAAGGAGACCGCGCGGTCGAGGATGGGCTTGCCATATTTGTGCTCGCCGATCTGCAGATAGGGCGTGTCCTGCGTGCATTCGATGAAATTGCCGGCCGTATAGACCATGAACAGCCGCAGCGGGCCGGAGCCGATCTGCCCGCCGAACAGCAGCGAGACGTCGAAGCTGACCCCCGAATCCTCCGCCCCCTCCCCCGCCATGGCGTGCGAGCGCCGAACGGCGCGGCCGACGAGCTGCGCGGCCTCCAACATGCCGGGCGCGTCGACGAGACGCTCGATCTCATGAGTCTCGGGATTTTCCAGCCCTTCCGCGAGCAGAGTGACGGCGCCCTGGGTGACGGAGAGATTTCCGGCGGTGGCGAGCATCATGACGCGCTCGCCCGGCTGCTCGAAGACATGGAGCTTGCGAAATGTGGAGATATTGTCGAGCCCCGCATTGGTGCGGGTGTCGGCGATCATGACGAGGCCGCCGCGCACGAGAATGCCACAACAATAGGTCATCGCCGCTCCGATAGCTCTGGCCCGGCTCCGACGCCGGGCGCGTCCGGCGGGCGGGCGGCGCAACTTAGCGCATCGCAAGGGAATTGGCCGCGCGAAAATCAGCCGGCGCCCAATTTTCGATCGGGCGTTGCGGCGCGGCGCGAATCCGCTATAGGAACATTATTCCCGGCCGAAACGGCGGCTGGGCCGGTAGCTCAATGGTTAGAGCCGGCCGCTCATAACGGTCTGGTTGCAGGTTCGAGTCCTGCCCGGCCCACCAGGGAGGCCCGTCTGTCGTCACAGGTTTGAACCGACTCAACTTGCTAATACCCAGTGGGGCAGCGAGCCGTATAGCCGAAATAACCTCATACAGCTCTCGACGCCTTTTCGAGAAACTCCCGCCATGTGTCGAGGTGGCGCCTGAGTTCCCCATGAAAATGGCATGCTTAGAAATTTGAATCGCTTTTCTTGTCCTTCATGATTGAATGGCCATCGCCGGCATTCTGCGGTTCCATCCACATTAGAGACTGACATTGGTTACCATAATACATTATTTTTCGGATAGCACAAAGCGACGGAGACGCTTCCGAGGCTCTAGAAGGCGCTGAAAAACGTCTCCAGAAAGGCCAGCCGTTCGCTCCGACCGCCCGCAGTGAGCGCCTATCGACACACTAATGCCTCGCTGGACAATAGCTACGGAAAGCGAGGAAGACGCGCGCTTTCGTCACCACCTGCCCGGTGGCCGGCCCGAAATTTTGCTCTCAGCATTTATTAACAGCATTGTAGTCAAGTTACCGCTGTGAATTTCCTGACGCTCAAGTGTGCCATGTCCAAACCGCCAAATGGTCCTCGCCCGCAAGAGGAGCAAATTCCCGCCACTTCCGGCTCCATCGACCCAAGCGACCGTTGGCTCTCTGAGCACGCAAAGGCGCTGACCAAAGATCACACGGCTATCGCCAGCTCAGATGCATGGGGTAGGCTTCTTGACTTCAAAATAGAAACCGAAGATTCGATGCTAGTTCCACTAAAGCGAGACTTGTGCTACATTGTTAATGCAAATGTTGTATTCTATAAAGCCGCAAGGAGATCGTCAAGAAAAAAATCTGAGTGGCGGCAGATAGCGCCATCAATAAAGCACATCCATGTTAAATCTCGCACATCAGAGCACGCATCATCCGGAATTGAAGCTATTTATTTCTATTGGATGAATTACTGCCTGTCTCTTATGAGGATTTCACAAATATATACACAAGTTCTCGGAAACAATAAAAGAGACATTCCAGAATTCATGTCTGATATTTTCTCAATAGCGCAGCTTCCAATGTTGAGCGCCTCGACTGTGCGCAATCTCTGCAAATGGTCAGAAATTGAGTGGGAGGGCGAATGGAGCATCGGCAAACTTGTCGGGCAAAATTATGAGTTGAATAAATATCCACGCCTCTATAAAAGAGCTGAGACACACGCACTGAATTTGTTTCTGGAATCTGCCCACTCAATCAAGCAAAGTGACAATCATACGGATAACATATGTTAACAAATATTATTATGTCGACGGCTTCATTACGGCCCACCCAAGATAATGGCACCTCCGACTAATCCGGAAAATTCATGGCTGGTTGGCGGAGGGGTACGGAACTTTGATTCAACGTAGAATTTGGTTGTCTAGGCCAACTCGCGCCATTTCGACGCCGCAACGCCCCGCCATGAACGATCCTACCCTGCCACTTTCCAGCCTGTCATCTGTTTCCCTCACGCGCATTCCACACCTGGCTGCGAAGTGAAGCCAGGGCGAGCGCCCTCGAAGTCCGAACCCTTCCTTCCACTCACAAACAGAGCACAACGACGCTCTCCCCCATGGACAACGCCATATTTGTTCCGTATATGTTCTTTAATGGTACGGTGGTAGTGGGATGTCGGGGGATTGGAAGTGAGAGCCGTCTTCGCACTCGCGATTATTCTGGTCCTATCGAGAGCAACACCTACCCACGCCGAGCAGGTCGAGATCCACTACGCGCCGGTTGAAAACCTCGAACGCGTGGACGTCGGGCTGCTCCGCTCGGCACGCGCCAAGATCGACATGGCGGCCTATTCTCTGACGGATCGGGCTGTCATCGACGCCCTGATCGACGCCCGCCACCGTGGAGTCGCCATCAGGATAGTCCTCGACCCTACCCAGCGGCATGCATACGACCGCCTGCGGGAGATCGCGGACAACGTCCGCATCAAAGCGTCGGGCGATCTTCTGCATCTGAAGTCCTACTCCCTCGACGGCGAGGTGATTCGCTCGGGGTCCGCCAATTTTTCCGCGTCCGGCCTCAAGCGGCAGGACAATGACATCATCGTCGTGCGCGAGCGGACCGCAGCATTGGGCTTCGATGCGCGTTTCGAACAGATATGGGCCGCAGCCGCGCCGATGGCGCAGGCCAACCGCTACTCCCAGACCTCCCCCACGGCGTTCGCGAATCCCGAGGCAGACGTGGACGCGCGCTCCTGCCCGATCAAGGGCAACGTCAATCGCAAGGGCGAACGCATCTATCATGCACCCGGCGGTCGCGATTACAATCGGGTGACGATGAAAGGCGTCGGCGCCCGGTGGTTCTGCTCCGAGGAGGAAGCTGTCGCAGCAGGATGGCGCCGCGCCGGCTCAAATCGATAAACGCCAGCGAGAATTGGACCGGCGCAGCAACCATCGATAAAAGGACGAAGCGTCCCGGCGGCATTTGAGCAGATTCGTTACGGAGATCATCAGGCATGGCGTTCCTGACCGATGAAGAAAAAGAGAATTTGACGATCGAACGGATGATCTTCCACATCGTCGGACCGGACATGGACGAACCTCAAATATTGGACGAAATATCCCCTCCAGAGCACGACGACTTCTTTCTGGGGCGCATCCGGACAGCTCTCCGCGGCAACCTATTCGAATTTCGCGAGAAATCCCCGACCGAAGCCAACCTGAAGCGAATTCTAGCCGAGCCTGCGGTTTTTCAGGAAGTTTCCGGCGATATCGCCCGCGACTTCCATCGCCAGCATATCACAAGCGCCAGCAACGGCGTCTTCTTCCTTTTTCAAATCAGCGCGGGACGCGGAAGTCTATTTGCCCTGATCAAATACGACATCGACGACGTCGTTCACTACAAGATCGAGGCGCGTTCCAGCGGCCACCACAAGGCGAAACTCCAACACCTCAACGAAAACTTCGTCAAGAAGCCTGAGGGAGCTATGGCCGAAAGTGGGTGATGACGGCGTGAGGCAGGCGGCGTAACGGGGTTGGTGACCAAACCTGCCCGAACCTCCCGAAGGAGCGTTACGCCATGACCGAGAATAATGTTGTCGCCTTCAAACAGGAAGGCGCAATCGACGACCCGCTCACGGAAATCCTGCGTTCCGGCGCGAAGCGGCTGATCGAGCAGGCCGTTGAGGCGGAGTTCGCCGCGTTTTTGGCGCAGCACGCCGATCTGAAGCTGCCGGATGGGCGCCAGCGCGTCGTTCGTCACGGCCATGACCCTGTCCGCGCGATCCAGACGGGCGTTGGGCCTGTCGAGGTGGAAAAGCCAAAGGCGCGCGACCGCGGCGCTGGCGACGACGAGCGCATCCGCTACGCCTCGTCGATCCTGCCGAAATGGGCGCGGCGCACGAAGAGCCTCGACGTTCTCTTGCCGGCTCTTTATCTGCGCGGCGTTTCAACCGGCGATTTCCAGGATGTGCTGACGGCCTTGCTCGGCAAGAGCGCGCCCAATCTTTCGCCCGGCGTGATCGCGCGGCTGAAGGGCGACTGGGATGACGATTATAGCCGCTGGCAAAAGCGCGATCTGTCGGCGCGGCATTACGTGTATATCTGGGCCGACGGCGTCTATTTGCAAGCGCGAATGGAGCCGCAGGCCGAATGCATGCTGGTGATCATTGGCGCGACGCCAGAAGGCAAGAAGGAACTGCTCGGCCTCTCAGCGGGCATGCGCGAGAGCGCGCAGAGCTGGAAGGAATTGCTCGTCGATTTGAAAGCGCGGGGGCTTGTCATCGCGCCGGAAATCGCCGTCGGCGACGGGGCGCTCGGCTTCTGGAAAGCGCTCGACGAGGCGTTTCCGTCGACGCGCCATCAGCGCTGCTGGGTGCATAAAACGCTGAATGTTCTCGACAAGCTGCCGAAGGCCTTGCACAGCGCCGCGCATAAGGATTTGCGCGAGATCTGGCTGTCGGAGAGCCGCGCGGCGGCGCAGACGGCGATGGATGTTTTCGCCGAGAAATTCGCGGCGAAATATCCGAAGGCGGTCGATTGCCTGACGAAAGACCGCGATGCGCTGCTGACGTTTTTCGATTTTCCTGCCGAGCATTGGACGCATTTGCGAACCTCGAATCCGATCGAAAGCGCCTTTGCGACGGTGCGGCACAGAACCGTGCGCACGAAAGGCGCGCTCTCGCAGGACACGGCGCGACTGATGGTGTTCAAGCTGGTGATAGAGGCGTCGAAAAGCTGGCGCAGGCTGCAAGGACAAAAGCTGTTGCCGAAGCTCATCAGCGGTGTAAAATTCCGCGACGGAATCGAAATCGCGCCCGATCAAAAGTCCGCCGCTTGATTCACGCCGTCACCCACATTCGGGCATAGCTCAGCCTGAGGCGATGCAGAAGGTCGCGCTCATCCGCTTCGACGACGGAACGGCGAAGATTGTCGTGCGCGACAGGAGCCAACCGGACGGCATCTCCGACTATTTTGCCAAATTCCTCTACGCCAAGCGCATCAACACATTGGAGGACATGAGCGGCAAGCTCGCGGAAGTGCTCACGGAAACGTTCAAGAAGCACCGGGAGGCCTTTCCGGAGTCCATTCGCCGCAACGGAACGGAGCGCATTCTGGACGCCCTGCGATCCGAGCCCTCATACGATCCTGAAAACATCGAGCCGCTGATCAATGCGGCCTTCGGTCCGTTGTCGGCAGATTCCCCGGTTCGCAAAACCCTCGAGAAGGCTCTAGACCGGGCCGGCCTGTCGGAAGAGTCGTTCACCGTGAGCGCCGCGGCTGTCCCGAGGCCTCGAAAGCGCCAGATAAGAACAAACGAGGGAGTTCAGATCATCTTCGACCAGGACGCATCCGGCCATACCATCAAGCGGGACCCCTTGGCCGGCGGCGGGGAACGGATCACGATTACGACATCGGGCGTGACATTCGATGACGCAGAACCAGACGATAGTCGCCGACGCAATTGAGGCCAGTCGGGCCGTCGACCGGTTCTTCATCAATGTCACCGATGGGAACCTCGACGTCGGCGGAGCCTTTGACGAATCCTGTCTGGCCGTTTGGCGGCAGGCCATGGAGGCCTGCGCGCAGGACGAGGCCATAAGCGTCCTCTGTTTCGACGAGGACGGAGATGCGATTGTTCCTGCCAGATTGGCGGCGGGCTCCGCCGGCGGGAGCCTGCGCTTCCGAGTAAGGCTGCCGCATTGCGATGGCGCGCAGCATCTCATGGTCCGCGAGCAGTTCCGGGACCTTCTGGCCCGGCCGACCGATTTTGGAGCAGTATCGGTCGTCAGAATTGCGAAATTGCAAAACCCATTCGAGACGGAAGCGTTCGCCGTCGTTCCCTGGACGGATGCTCCGCAACCCGCGCCCCCGCGGTCGCCGCGGCTCGACGCCAGCCCGCGCAGATTCGTGAAGTGCCTCGCGCCGCAGGCGATGGCTCCGACGGAGATCGAGCCTTGGCTCGAAAAGCCGGGCGCGCACGGGCCGTCCGAGTTCCGCAATATCTGGAAGGAGGTCGCCTCGGTCGCCCTTTGCCGAAGCCTGACGAACGAAATCTACATGGACGGCGACGTATTGCAGTGCGTGTTGGCCAGCACGCCGTCGCGGCGCCTGAACTACGGCAACGAAAGAACGCCGACCGACGACGAATTCGAATCCCTCCAATCCTGCGCCCGTTGGATATTCAAGGAAGGTACCGATATCGAGGTTCGTCACACTCTCCTGACCAACGAACTCGGGCGGGAATGGCGCGACGATCGCTCGTTTCTCGACGGCCTATGGACCCGGCTCCGCCCCTCCTTGGACGCGGCCAAGCTCGCTTACAAAGCCCATCTTAAATCCGGCAGCAAGGAGACGCTGAAGTCCCTCTCGGATCTCCGCAAGACCCTCGGGGATGAAATCCAGAAGCTGATGCAACAGACGAGGGATCTGTCGGCCAACGTCTGGCGCGATATCGCCGTCGCCCTCGGCGTCACGGCCATCCGTTTCGGTCTCGATCCGACGAAGATCGAGGGCGCAAGAACCGGGTTCGCCATCATCTTCGCCCTGACGGCGATCTACATCTGGGTCTCCTACTGGATCACGCTCCGAACGAATAAAGAGTTCCTGAAAGTGGTCGACGACACGCGATCGGCCTGGCGCGACAAGCTGTACGGCTATCTCGACAGCGACGACTACGAATCGCTTGCCAGCGGCCCGATCAGAAGCGCGATATCCGCCTACGACCGCACAAAAAAGCGAACGACCGTCGCCGTCGCCATCATCGTCGTCGCGCTGTTCGGCCTCGCGACATGGGAATCGGGAACCTTCGCGCATTTACGGCCAAGGAACGAAGGTTCCGCAGGCGCCGAGGCCGGGAGAGCTACGGCGTCGGAGATTCACGATGGAAAATCAAGAAAAGCACCGTAGCGCCAATTCGCGCTCGATGAAAACAAGCAAGCTGATAGCGACGTGCGAATCTCACTCATATGAGTGTCATCGAACACTCGATATTTCGCGACAGCGACGTGATTTGGATCTGCCAAGGAAGACAGGATTCCGTTACGGAGGCGAAAGGGGTATAACATGCTCCTCGCCGAACAGCTCGACCGCAGACGCCACTGCGTTGGCGTTTAGCTCCTGAGTCGCAAGGATTGCGAGCCGCTTTTTCGGTCGTGAAAGCGCGACGTAAAAGAGATTGCGGGCGCGGTAGTAGCCGCCCTGATCCTTCGCAGCGATGATTCCGGTGTGGCGCAGCTCCAGATACTTCGGCCAGTTATACTGGTTCCAGCCACCGCTCAGGATCACGAGCACATTCTCGAACTCAGCGCCCTTGACGCTGTGTTGCGTGGCGAACGGCGTAAAGCCGTTGATAAACTCGACAAGCGCGACGATCTCCGAGTAGGCGACATTCCTGAGCTTTCGATGGCGCTTCAGCGAATTTGATTCGTCCGCCGTCTCAACGGATCCGAGAGTGGCGATCTCGTCCTCGCGCTTCGCGACCCTGTCAGTAAGCCGAGGGCGCTTGGTCTGCTTCAGGTGGTCAAGCACTTCGCCAATTGTAGCGTTCTTTCGCAGATCGACGAGCTTGTCCATCTGAGCACGCCATTCGGTGTAGATTTCCGTCGAGATTTGACCCGGGATTTCCATTGAGAAGTGACCCGGGTTGAAGATGGCTTGCGGCTCAGTCGGTCGTCAAGTTTTGGTCTTTTCCTTTGCAGGTTTGTCCGCCTTCGCCGAGCTGTCCTTGAACCGGAAGCTGTCGTTTCCAGTTTCGAGGATATGGCAGCGGTGAGTGAGGCGATCGAGCAGAGCCGTCGTCATCTTGGCGTCCCCGAAGACGGCGGCCCATTCGCCGAAGCTCAGATTCGTCGTGATGATGACGCTGGTTCGCTCGTAGAGCTTGCTCAGCAGATGGAACAGCAACGCCCCGCCGGAGCCGCTGAACGGCAGGTAGCCGAGCTCATCGAGGATGACGAGATCGGAATGAACGAGCCGCGCCGCGACTTGGCCCGACTTGCCTTGGTGCTTTTCGGCTTCGAGCGCGTTTACGAGCTCGACGGTGGAGAAGAACCGCACACGCTTTCTGTGATGCTCGATCGCCTGGACGCCGATCGCTGTCGCCAGATGCGTCTTGCCCGTGCCAGGTCCCCCGACCAGGACGGCGTTATGCGCATCCTCGAGGAACTCGCAGCGATGAAGCTGGCGCGCGAGCGCCTCGTTGACCTCACTGCTGGCGAAGTCGAAGCCGGCGAGATCGCGATAGTTCGGGAACCGCGCGGACTTGAGCTGGTAGGCGATCGATCTCACCTCCCGGTCGGCGGTTTCCGCCTTCAAGAGTTGCGACAGGATCGGCAGCGCGGCCTCGAAGGCCGGGGAGCCTTGCTCGGTCAGCTCGCTGACGGCTTGCGCCATGCCGTGCATTTTGAGACTGCGCAGCATGATGACGATGGCGCCGGCGGCGGGATTATGACGCATGGCGCGCCTCCCGACCCTTGCGCAGCGCGTCGTAACGCTCGACATTGGCCTGCGGCTCGGTGGTGAGCGTCAGCGCGTTGGGCGGTTTCACGGGCGGCGCGTCGACCGGCTTGCCGTCCACCAAGCGATGCAACAGGTTCAAGATGTGCGTCTTGGTCGGCGCGCCGGCCTCCAGCGCCAATTGGACGGCGGTCAGCACGGCCTGCTCGTCGTGCTGTAGGACCAGAGCCAAAATCTCGACCATCTCACGGTCGCCTCCCGGCTTCTCGAGCATGCGCTGTTGCAGCGTCCGTAAGGCGACCGGCAGTTCCGCGAAGGGCGCGCCATTGCGCAGCGCGCCCGGCTTGCGCTGGATGACGGAGAGATAATGCCGCCAGTCGTAGACCGTCACGCTCTTGTCGTCATGCGACCGGGCGAAGACGCGGGCGTGCTCGCACACGATCTGCCCCTCGGCGGCGACGACGACGCGCTCAGGGTAGACCCGCACGCTGACGGGGCGATTGGCGAATGAAGCCGGCACGCTGTAGCGATTGCGGTCCAGATGGATCAGGCACGTCGGCGTGACCCGCTTGGTGTGTTCGACGAAGCCGTCGAATGGCCGCGGAGGCTGCATCAGTTGCGGAACCTCCTCGCGCCAAGCCTCCGCGATCGTCCCCGGCTGCGCGCTGTGCGGAATCTCGGCCCACAGCTCGCGGCATCGCGCCTCCAGCCAGTCGTTGAGCGCCGCCAGCGACGGAAAGCTCGGGATTGGCTGCCAGAGGCGATGACGAGCATCCTGAACGTTCTTCTCGATTTGCCCCTTTTCCCAGCCGGAGGCCGGATTGCAGAATGCGGCCTCGAACAGGAAGTGGCTGACCATCGCGGCGAAGCGGGCGTTGACCTGGCGTTCTTTGCCACGCCCGATCTTGTCGATCGCGGTGCGCATGTTGTCGTAGACGCCTCGCCGGGGCACGCCGCCCAGCACGCGGAAGGCGTGGTTGTGGGCGTCGAAGAGCATCTCATGCGTCTGCTGCGGGTAGGCGCGAAGGAAGAACGCACGGCTGTAGGAGAGCTTGAACTGGGCGACCTGCAACTTCGTCCGCTCGCCCGCGATGATCGCCCAATCCTCCGACCAGTCGAACTGGAACGCCTCGCCGGGCAGAAACGTCAGCGGCACGAACGCGCCGCGCCCGCAGGTCTGCTGCTCCCGATGCCGCGCCGCCTTCCACTCGCGCGCGAACGCCGCCACGCGATTGTAGGAGCCGTCGTAGCCGAGGGCGACCAGATCCGCGTGCAACTGCTTGACCGTCCGCTTCTGCTTGCGCGATTTTGCGGCCTCCTGACGCAGCATGTGCGCCAGCTTGTCGGCGAACGGATCGAGCCGGCTCGGTCGATCGGGCGTGGCGAACCCCGGCTCCACGCTGTCCGAGCGCAGGTATTTGCGCACCGTATTGCGCGACAGCCCCGTGCGTCGCGCAATCTCCCGGATCGAAAACTCCTGCCGATATCGCCAGCGTCGGATGACGCTCAATAACTCCATGTCGATCACTCCAAGGTCCCCCACGACGGTCGAGGGGGAAAGGTTCGAACATGGGTCAGTTCTCGGTGGAAAAACTCGTGCTGCCTGGGTCAGCTCTCAGTGGAAATCAACAGAGGACGGACTCGTCGCGGCGTGACGCCCGCGGATCGAACGCGAAAATGAAAGCCGGCCCGAGAGGGCCGGCTTTTTGTTTCAGCTCCGCGCATGCGAGGCGTGGCAGACGAAAGCTTCGACGAGCTTCGAAAGACCGCCCGAACGATGAGCCGCAATCCATTTCCAATCCCAAGCCCGAAACCCCTGCTGTTCCACGAGAGGTGGCAGGCGCCCGTTGGGCAAGGCGGCTTCCACATCGGAGGCATCCATCTTTGCGCGGGCCCGCTCGCCGGCCGAAAATCCGTCTATGTCTACGATTGCGGCTCGATCCCGAAGCGCCATGCCCAAGGCGTCATCGCTCGGCTCCGCGCCGGCGCCATGTTCGACACCATCGACGTTCTGATGCTGTCGCACTTCGACATCGACCACATATGCGGCGTGCCGGATCTGCTCGCCGGCCCGCCGCGGGGGTTCGGCGTCGACACGATCGTCATGCCCTACGTCGACATGGACGAGCGCATTCTCTCGCTCGCCCGCGCCGCCGCCGGCGACCGGGATATCGACGATTTCATGATGCGAATGGTCGACGACCCGCTCGCGGCCCTGTCGGCGTTCGGTCCCCGCCGGATCAATTTCGTCCTCGCGGACGACGACGATCCGCCTGAAGGCCCCGGCTTCGAGCCCGTCGGTCCGAGGCCCCTCGGCGGCGACATCGAGGGGATCGCCTGGACGCTGCAAGCCGCGGGCCCCGGCATTCGCGCGTGGAGCCGCTTCCTTCCCGGCCCCCGCTCCGATCGAGCCGGCGCCGTGGAGCACGTCGTCGCGCGAAACGCCGCACTGCTCGCCCGCGACCCCTGCGGCGCGGAACTCTGGAAGCTTCGCAGCTACGTCAAGCGCGCCGACCCCAAACGGCTCGAGGCCTTCCGCAAGAGAATCGAGCATGCGTTCGGGTGGAGCCGGGGCGACTTCCGCGCCAAGGTGCGGGATCCGGCGGTGCGGCGGGAGATGGCCACCGTGAAGAGAACGGCGGTGGCCCGCGCCTACAGGACCGCGTTCGGCGACAAGAACCTGACCTCGCTCTGCGTCTATTCCGGCCCGTCCGATCCCCATTGCGCGCCGGCATTCGGCCCGCATCGGGACTGGCGTTTCACGACGAAGATCGGGTGGATGGGAACGGGCGACGCCGATCTGCGCGATCCGCGCGCTCTGGCGGAATTCAGGAGCGCCTACGGCGACGATCTCGACCGGGTCGCGACCTTCCTGCTTCCGCACCACGGATCGATCGAGAACTCCGATCCGACCGATCCGGCCTGCGACGCGCGGACGTGGGTCGCTGCCGCCGAGCCCGGAAATCCGCGATGGCGGCACCCCCATCCGAGGCTGCGCGACGCCGTCACGAAACGCGGCGAAATCTTCCGGCAGGTCAAATCCGCACCGGATCACGGTCACTCGGAAACCTTCTGGCTGTTCGCCGACCCGACGACGCCCTGATCGAATTTCGCTCGGGCGAACGGACAGGTCGGCGGCGCGCATCCTCCGCGCCGGCTCGAACGCCATCCAAAGAAAGGAGACCCCCTTGTTCAAACGATTGCTGCTGATCGCGCTCCTGTCGAGCGTCGGGCCCGCGCTCGCGAAAAAGGCCGGCCCGTCACCAGCCCCACTGCCACAGCCAGTACCAGAGCAGGCCAAGGCCGCCAATGACGATGCCCGCGCCGACCATCGCGGCTCCGAGGACCGTCCTGCCATCGTCAAGATACTTCCCCCCGACGACGCCAAGGAAAAGGCCAAGCAGGAGGCAGACGATCGTGCGGCCAAAAGCCAGCTCGAATTTTACACGGTGTGGATTTCCGGGGCGTCGGTGTTCGTCGCCCTCCTCCAACTGGTCGGGATTCTATTGCAGGCCTTCTTCCTGTGGAAGACGATCAGACTGACCCGACAATCCGCCGAAGCCGCGACTGCCTCCGCCAATGCGGCGACCGCCTCCGCCAATGCGCTCCTCGCTATCGAGCGCGGCGTCCTCTCGGAGCGCATCGCCGAGCAGAAGGCCATGAAACTCTTCGAACCCTACGAACTCTACCCGAACAGCCCGGCCATGTGGCCCCTCGAGGTGGAGTTCCACGTCAGCCTCGCCTTCGCCAACACCGGCAGGACCGAAGTCACGATCCTCGAGACGCGTGGCGACGTCGTCTTTGCCGAATCGCTTCCGGACATCCCCGCGACCCTCCCGGAGACCGCCGAGCGCGTCAAACGCCACGTGCTCGGCGCCGGCGTCGAGAGCACCGGCGTCGACCTCGTCGCGAAGATCCGACTCGACTACGAGCAGAGCCGGAAATTGGCCGAAGGCGGCGCGTCCCTGTTCCTGCTCGGAGAGGCGACGTTCGTGGATCTGTTCGGGGACACTGTGCGCCACCGCTTCGCGTGGCAATACATCCGCCGCGGCGACTCGTTCGTTCCACGCCGCCGCGAGGACGAACGCAAGAAACGCCACTAGATCCGCACGGCGGATGCAGGCGCGGGCGATCGGAACCGTCATTCACTCCCCTTCGAATCCCCCAGCGAATCCGTCCCCTGCGACGGGCTCCGGCGGCGCGGATTCCGCTCCGGACCCGGAGATTCGGATGGATTCGCGCGGAGCCCGGGACGGCCAGGGCTGTGCAGTTCTTAACGAGCCCCTGCCATTTCGAGGGCAGCTCGGATATTGAGAGCGGCGCGCCATCTGGCGTTCTTGATGTTGTCGCAACCATCGGCGCGCAGGAGATTATAGGCGAAGGAGCGGAGCCGCGCGACGATGTCCGGGTTCTTGCGAATGCGCGAAGCGTCCTCCGCGAACGCCACGTCGCGCACATAGTGGCTGCCGTTCTCGATGCGCCAATGGCCTCTGATCCATTCGTTCCAACGCTCGGGCGTCGGGCCGGTCGCCGAGGACACCCAATAGACGGTCTCGATCGTCTGCTTCAAAAGACCGGTCGCCGGATCGCGGCGGTAGATTGTGCGCTCCAGCCGCAGCACGGTCTTTATGAGCGGCTCCCACGCCGTATGGCGGAACCACGCCTTCGCTGGAAAGACAGAAAGCTTTCGCGTCTCCCAGCGGTTGCGGCCTTTCGACTGGCTCGTCGCAGAGCCGCTCGGCTTGCGGCCCGCCGCGCCGAGTTCGAGCCGGCGACGCAGGCCCGGTTGATTGTCCTTCACCTGCGTCAGCAGGTGATTGCCGGACGCGATCACGCGTTCGAACAGTTTTTTTGGCAGTGTTCTGCGTCGAGCGTGAACAGGCAGCGCTTCAATCCCAGCGCTTCGATCAGCTCCGGAGCGGTGGGAATCTCATTGCTCTTTTCGGCGACCATCACATGCGCGAGCACGATCCGATCGGCGTGTCGCAGCGCCGACATCATGTGCGCGGCCTTCCGGTCGCTGAACGCATCGAAGCTGCCGCGCAGAGTCTTCCCGTCGACGGCGATCGCCGTCAGCCCCTGCACGGCGGGCGGCGCCGGCATGCTCGCGGCATGACGTCGAAACGCCGCCTCCAACGCTGCCGGATCGACGCCTTGCAGGATCAGCCGCAGACCGGTGTAGGATGGCGTGTAGGGCAGCTTCAGGCCGAAGGCGTCGTTCAATCGCAGACGATGCGCGCGAATGAACTCATGCATCTGCCGATAAGAATTGGCGCCGCCGACCATGGCGATGATCGCGTAGAGCAGCACCGTCGAAAGATCGAACCGCTTGCCTTCTCGGCGACGATGATCCGGAATGTCCCGCAAAATCTCCAGAAGCGACACCTGCATGCGACAACCTCCGATTCGGGTTGTCGCCTATAGATTCACACATCCGTCGCGACGGGAATCGCCCGTCCGCTATAAAGTATAGAGAACTGAACGGCCCTGCCGGGACGGCCCGGGCGCGAGGAATTCGCGGAGAGAGGAAAATTCGAACCTCTCGCGCGTTCTTCCCGATCGGCAGTGATATTTTCTCACGGTACTGGTCGAGAATATACTCCGCCGGCCTCCCTATCCGTGATCTTTATGTCACGGTCCCGGAACTCTATTTCTTCGCCTAGACGTCCCGATCTCGGCCGTCTCTATATCGGATGCCCAAATCAGCCTTTCGCCATTGCCGCGTTCATGGACGATGAATCGTCGATGGTCGGCAATTGGCAAAGCCGAGAGGTCAAGGCAATAGGGAGAAGCTCCTCGAGCGACTTTGCTGCGCGAGACCCGCGGTATCCGCTCTGTAAACTCTTCCGTCGATCAGCAGAGCCGAACTCTCGGATGGACATTTCTCCGGCCAGGTATTTTTCCATAGTAGGCATAGTCCGTAAAACTTTGTATCCGCTTCTCCGCCGAGTTCATTTGAACAAAGCACTCGCTCCTACCCAGACCGCCATACTGCTGCAACTCAATCCAGCTCCCAGCATATCAATTACTGGGTGGCTCTTACCGTGAGCGTGCGTAAATGTCTGATCTGTGTCTCCTTACATGTAATCCAGAGGCCTTGAGGCCAATACAAAAAAAGCTGCCGAATATTCCGCTGCCAACGCTCTTGAGCCCCCGATTGGCCGACAACGTGCCCGCAGCGGACGGCGCGACTTCCGCGCGATCAAAGATGTCGGCCAATTTCTCTTGGTCGCGGCTTGCGGCATGTGCTCAACCACGGTCTCGATGACGTCGAGCCCGTCTTTCTCCATGCCGTGGAGCAGCCTGCCGACAGTGGTTACGCGGGATGCCTCGATTACGAGCAGACCGCTTAGGCGTTCTTGCTCACGCGATATTGCAATGTTCCGTCCTCGGCGCCACGTCGCCACCACACCGGAACCTTGCCTTCCGTGAGCACCTGATCGCGCCCCACCTGCCAAGGCCCTCCCCCTTCGCGAATCCTCAACCGATCCCCGCCATCCGCGGGGATCGGCATCGCCACCCATTTGCCCCGCTCCGGCGTCTCGCCGGCGCGAACGACGGAGATTTACCGGTGCCTCACATCCACTTCATAGCCGACCACCGCGACCGGATGCTCGTCAAATCCCGCGCCCTCGCGAACGACCTCGCTTGCATCGCCGCGGGAGACGGGCCGACGCCAGCGGATCTCGCCGACGCCCCGCTCCACGACGACGGGAGGAATCAATGAAAGGAGATCAAGCGAGCCCCGATGCCGACCTCTTCGACGATGTGATGGCCCGTCTGTGGCGCGTGCGTGAAAGACTCGGCGACGCCACTTTTCGCGCCGCGGCGCGGGCGGCGATACACGCGATCGCGCGCGCCGTGCTCGACGAGGCGGAACGACGGACCCGCGCCCATCCTCGATGCGGTCGAGTCGCCGATTTCCCGCTCTCGCGAATCATTCGCAGGCCGACGATCGCGGCGAAAACGCCCTGCGAGCGACCCCCGCCGGAATCGAATCCCGACAAGTGATTCGCACGTCCGCCCGCCCGAAAAGCGAGAAATCTCCGGATCTTCCGATCTCCCCCGATGGATGACCAGCCCCTCTCCGGCGACGAGTGATTCGCAGGGCACCTAGCGTCGATCGTCCTCCGGAGTCAGACATTTAGCGGAGGAGGAATCCACATGAGCTAGCGAGCCCCCCGATACGACAAAGGCGGCCCCCTTGCGAGGACCGCCCGTGGCCGGCATCGACGTCACCATCTGCCCCATCACGAACGGTGGTGACGTCGACGGAATCAGCGACCTGACGATCGTCTCTCCCCGCGGCGATCGCAAGAGCTTTTTTTCCGGCCTCCAAAAAACGCGAACCCACGCCCGGACACCAGTCCGAGCGAACGATCCCGTATGGCCGGAGAACACTGATGGATGACCGCTTTTTTGGACCCGTCTTCACGGACGAGGAACTCGACGATTTCATCGCGCATACCGCTGGCGACGACTTCCCTTATCTCGCCGACGACGACATCGATCCCGACGTCTCGGACATTATCGAGGGGTGGGCGTGATGGACGACGCTCCCATCTCTGACCTCCTGCGCCGGACCGCGAGATTAGTCGAATCGGATTCGGGCGGCCCGATCAGATTCATCATCACCGGTCGGCGCACGGTTCCTACCGGCAGATGGCATTCCAGCAAGACGGGTCGCTCGCAGCCTTGGGAGGCCCGCGCTGAGCGCGATCACTTTTTCGTCTGCGACGCCGATACCGACGTCGCTAACTATATGGCGCAACCGCACCGGCTGGAGATCGATGTCGGCGCCAAGAATCCGCTGATCTATCTCCCGGACGCTACGATCACGCGGGCCGACGGGTCGGTCGAGATCGTCGAGATCAAGCGTGCCTGCGAGGTGCTTAAGAAAGAGTACCTTGAGAAAATCGGTCTCGCGAAGGAGGTGTACGCCGGATTGGGGTGGGGATTTCGAATTTTGACCGACGTCGAAATCCGGCGAGAGCCAAGATTCCGAAACGCCCGCAGAGTCTGCGCGCACCAGCCGGCGGTCGTCACGACGCAGCAGACTCTCGACGTCCTCGCGCACATGAGCGCGCGAGGCCCCGCCACCATGGGCAACCTAGCGCAATTGCTGGGCGACGGAGCCGACGGATGGGCGCGCCTCCATGCGCTCGTCATCCAGCGGCTCCTGCACGTCGACCTCGATACTCCGCCGCGCCGGTGGGCCGAGGCCACCGTCACTCTGGTCGATAGATCCTGCGACGCTAAGAGGTCGCCGCGATGATTTCCCTGAGAATTAAAACAGGCGAGATCATCGATATGCCAGGCGGCAGATTCCGCGTCGCCCGCGAGCTGGCGGGCGACCGCCTGCTCTTCGTGCGAGACGATACGCTCGGAGAGACGATACTCGACGAGCGCGAAATCGGGCAGCTCATCGCCGACGGAAAATTCCGCCGCGTCGCGACGCATAGCAACGCGCGCGGGCGGGACGAGCCGAATCCCATCGCCGAGATTCCTCCGGACGGTGCCTCCGACGAGGCGCGCGCGAAGATTTTCTACGTCAGAAAATGGCTCGAAAATCCAACGTCGAAATCCGACAAAAAGCTTGAGCAATTCATCGAGAGAACCGCGCCAATCGCCCGCGCTCGGGGGATCCAGTTCAAGCCCAAAAAAGCGATGTTGCGCCGCGCGATCTACGCATACCTAAATCAAGGACGCCAGACCACAGCGGCCATCGCCAGCCGGCGTGGAAAAGTACCGCGCCAGCCCAAAATGAATCAATGCGTCGCCGAGATAATGACGCGCACCGTTGCATGGTACTATGCCGAACGCGCGCATGACTATGGTCAAGCGCACGCGTGGCTGGTGAAATTTATCGATAAGACCAACAGACGCGCGTCCCGCCAGTTCGAGGGCTGGAAGGATCTGACGCCTCCAAACGAAGAGACGACGCGCGCGCATATCCGCGCCGCCGAAAATCACGACAACTGGGCCGCCAAAACCACGCCTCGCGAAGCGCGCGAGCGATTCCGCGGAACGGCCCCGGGAATTTTCGCCGAGCGAATCCTCGAATATGTGATGATCGACTCGACGATCGCCGACGTTTGGGTATTCGATTACGAGCGAGGAATTCCTCTCGGACGGCCGACGATCACTGCCGCCATCGACGTCCATTCGCGAATGGTCCTCGCGATAGTGGTGACATTCGAACCGCCGTCATTGTACACCGCGATGCGCGCACTGTACGAGTGTAATCGGCCTAAACAATACTGGCTCGCTGAACAGCCCGGACTGAAGCCTTATGACGGGTGGGGAAAGCCTAACTGCATCATCGTGGACAACGCGAAGGAGCAGGTCGGCGTGTCATTCCAGGACGCGTGCGAGGACGCCGGGATTTCGGTGGAATGGGCGCCGGTCGCGACGCCTCCATACAAGGCGATCGGCGAGCGAATCTTCGGAACCCTGAATAGCGGCCTCCTCCACAAGTGCCAAGGAGGAGTCCCGTTTCCTCCGAATCTTATGAAAAAATTCGATCTCGACCCGAAGAAGGATGCCTGCGTCGAACTGGAGTCCCTGCACGCCTTCATACGCTTATTCCTGTGCAACACCTATCAGATGCGTGTGCACAGAGGCATCGGCATGGCGCCGGCGCGCGCGTGGCAGGAGTCCAAAAACGCGCCCGGCGACAAAGGCGGCCGGCCATTTGTCGACGATCTCTCGGTACTCCGGACCGCGTACGGGGCCTACGGCGAAGCGATGCTCTCCCGTGAAGGCATCCGATTTCGGGGCATGCGATTTCACGACAAGGATGAGGTCTCGCGACTGCTCGACGCGTTGGGCGTGGATACGCCTATCCGCAAGCGTCGAGTCGGCAGCGCCACGGCGCGCGTGAAGCTCAAATACGACCCGTCCGATGCCGCCGCGATCAACGTGTGGAACGATCGCACGCGGACATACGCCCGACTGCCGAACGTCGACTCCAAATTCGCCGAGGCCCTGTCGTTCGCTGACGCCGACAGGATCCGGGAATACGCCAAGAAAGAAAACCTGAATTTCCAATCGGACAAGGAGAAGTGGCTCGCGCGAGACAAGCTACGCGTCGAGATCGAGAGGGCCGCAGGCGACGCCAAATACAAATGGATTCGGAACAAGCGTCGCCTCATGCATCCGCCCAAGCCCTTGTCCGGAGACACCGTGGAACGCGTCACAGCGACGCCAACCGCCAACGGCCTCGGACCGGCGGACGTCGCGATGCAGGTCACGCTCCAAACGCGCGACGACGGCGGATTCCCTGAGAAGGGCCCCCGCCGCGGCGCCAAGAAATCCAGCAACGGGGGCAAGCCGAAAAAGAAGCCGGATACGCGTCCGGTGACGCCCCCGAGGCCCGAGCCGGAAACGGCCTCGCGGGATCCGTTCCCCAAAGTCAACGAGGCGTTCGCATCACTCAATCTCAGCGCGATCAGCAGCCTGTCCTGGGTCACCGGTGTCAACGACAAAACCAAGGAGAAGAAATAATGACGGACGCTTCACAACGACTGAACCTGCTCGGCACAGCCGCAAAGTCGTTTCTCATCGAGCATCCGCGTCTTACCGAGGCGCTCGAGCGTATGGATCGACTGCGTGCGATCGGTCGGAAGACGATCGGAAAGCCGCAGAAAATTTTGCCGATCATTGGACCATCGGGCTCGGGTAAGTCCACGAACATCGACGCATGGCGAGCCAAAATCGTCGTCAAGGAGAATATCCCCGCTCACAATCCACACCCGGTGCTGCACGTGACCCTCAGCGCCAAAGCCACTGTCAAGTCGCTCGGCGCCGACATTCTGCACGCACTCGGCGAGAACGGCCTACCCATTGAGGTGATCGCCGATATGCTCGGACGCCAACGCGGGCGCCGCGCGCGCGTCGCAGACCCAATGAATGACCTCAAGGACGCGCAAATCATGTACGCTGCGGCAACAGCGCTCAAAATCGCCGGCGTGCAGCTCCTCGCTCTCGACGAAATCCATCATCTCGTCCACACCGACGGCTCGATCAAGACCGCATGGTCGGTCAGCGAAACACTCAAACGCCTCGCCGACGCCGGGGTTTGCCCGATTGCCGTCATCGGCACCTACGAAGCACGTCGGATTATCTCTGCGAAGAATAATCCGCAGTTTGCAGGCAGATGCACCTCGCCGATCAAGCTCGACCCCCTCGACATCTCCGTCCCCAATGAACTCGAATTGTTCGCGGGATACGTCTTCGCGCTCGGCGGCCACTACTACGACTCTGGCATCTTCCCGCAGCCGCAGAATCTGACGCGCGAGGACTTTCTCGCCTGCTACTACGACGTCTCCAAAGGAGTCATCGGCGACGTATCACGCCTGACGGAGGCCGCTGCCGAATACGCGATCCGCCGCGGCTCCAAGACCATCGACCGCGAGGATCTCAGTCTCGCGACGCGCCACTGGGCGATGTCGCTCGACATCACCGACCATGATCCGTGGATGCTCGGCGCCCGGGATCTCAAGACCATCAAAGAGAGAACCTAAGGAACGATCATGGCACAGCACGCTAGCATCCTCGCAAAGCTTGCCGAGACGCAGGATTCTTGCCGTAGTCTGCCGTTCTGCGATCCGCCCATCCCCGGTGAGTCCCTCGTCGGACTGCTTGCGCGCAACGTCGCAAAGCACGGGCTCGATCGCATCGCGCCAGCCTTGAAGGTCGCCGGCATTCACACCCTTGTTCCTGAAGCGATCTCGACAACGCATATCGGCAAGTCACAGGAGATTGCTTCCCTCCTCCGCACGGCGTCCGCGGAAATCACAATGCGATGCCATCCCCGGGTCGAGATTCAAGGGAGACCCAAGGGCACTTTCATAAACTTCTTCGGCACGCCGGTCCGCTCGATTTACCGCGAGGTCAAGCGTCGACGAGTATCGCCCTCCTCCCTGTGCGTGTCATCTCACCAACGCGCGATCTGGGATTTGCGCGTCTTTTCGTTTTGTCCAGAAAGCCGTGAGGTTCTGATCTCGGAGTGCCCGTCCTGCGGAAAAGGGCTGGGCTGGAGGTGGACGCTCGGCGTAGCATATTGCGAGCACTGCGGCGTAGACCTGCGCGAATATCGCCAGCCCATAATCGACACCGCCGACGCCGATGCGCTCGACTTCGTTGTTGATCTCGTTCACCCAGATCGGCGCCACAACAACCGTGCCTTGTCCGCTGTTCCCCCTGCTCTTGGCTGCTTGGATCTAGACAATGGCGAAATCTTCGAACTCGTGATCGCCCTCGGCTCCGCGATTGCCACCGAGCCCAGCGCTCCGCGCGTGATTACTCGGCCGGTGAGAACCGTCGACGACAAGCTTACACCGAATGTCCTCGCCCAAGCCGGTCGCGTCATTCTCGATTGGCCTTGCGCTTTCCATGCACTTGCCGACGACATGCGCGCAAGATCCGAGCAACGTGTCGGATTTTGGGGCAAGCACAAGGAACTCGGACCGATCATGGGACTCGCCCGCGATGCCTATCTCGCACCCGCTCTCAAGCATGCGCTTCATGACCTGATCAACGAAAACATGGCTAAGTCCGGCGTCATTCTCCGCCGAGCCGAGCAACGTCCGGACGGAGCCATCGTCAACATCGGACGCGCCGCCGCGGAGTTTGATCTCAACGTTCGCTTGATTTCGCGTTGGGCTAAGAGTGGTCTCATATGGTCCGAGCGGAACTCCCTAGCTCGTTTGTCTATCATTCTCGTCGACCGCAACGAGATCGCCGCCATCGTCGATCAGCGTCAAGACCTCTACAGCGCACGACAGCTCCGGATGCGGCTCGGGGTTGATTCGATCGCCCTCGACGATCTGGTGCAGAATGGCCTCATCCGTCGGCATTCTCGCCCTGTGGCGGACTTCGCAGGTGGCATATGCTATTCCCGTACAAGCGCAGATGCATTTATCGACACGATAACGTCCAAAGCCTCCTCCGTTCTCGAAGTAAAGAATGCGACGCTCCTATCCAAGGCTGTCAAACGGGGCGCCGTGGCTCGGCCTCATTGGTATGGCATCTTGCAAGCGATCATCGACGGGCGCCTCCGCGTAGTCGCCAAGCCCTCGCCGAGCAATTCCGCTCTGACTGCCTCCCTCTACATCGTAGACTCGTCAGAACTCACTCCATTCCTAACTGCTACGACGACCATCCACGACGGAAAAGAACGCGGACGCATGTACGTCCACGAGGCCGCCGCGTATCTAAACTCCACAAAAGGGGCAATCTCCGGCTTCATAAAATCAGGCCTCCTGTCGACCAACGGCTCCACCCAATACAAGCTGGACTGGACGGCAGTCGATGCCTTTCGTCGCGAGTACATCCTCACCAACGAAATCGCCCATCGATGCGGGTGGAAATACATCGACGTTCGCACCAAACTTGCGGCGGCTAGCATCGAACCCGTCACGTACGTCAGCCGCAACAAGAATCTTGTTTGGCCTCGCGCGTCCGTGGAAGCGGCGATCGGACATCTACCTCAACATGGCGAGAAGCGATGAGCAGCGCGAGCGACGCCGCGACGCGTCACGTTCATAATGGAGCAACGTGGAGCGTTGACATCTTGTACCCGCCTGTCGGCGGGATAGAGTCCATCGGCTCCCTCATCGTTTCCGATGCGGACAGCGGTATACTCATCGACGCCCACGTCAAGGACGGCGAGTTCACAGTCGTCGACGTTATACATTTCCTATGCCGCCAAATGGTCGAACACGGCAGACCCGACGCGCCGCCGAACATCGTCGTGATCGCTACGAGATCGACCCGCGGTCTGCTGCGAGCACGCACAGCCAGCCTATCGCCCCCCTTCCAGCTTGGGAAAAACGTCGGAGGAGTCCTCCCAAATTGAATCGCTCCTATCCTGCCAAATTACATTTTGAGTCGCTCTTTTCCTACCAGAATTTTTTCAACTATTTGAATCCATGTCATTAAATTGAGTCGCTTCTATCTTGTCAGGTTCTCCGGCCCACGCGCGCCGGCGTCGCTCCGGGCGGGGCACAGCCGGGTCCATCACGACCCGCGTTTCTGCCTTGACGGCAACACCGGCGAAGGCCATCTGTGCAAACACACTGGCCAATTCCCGATCCCCGCGCGGGAGGCGGCGACGCGGCCTGCCACCGGTTCCTAGAAGAAGCCTGCGCCATTGCGCCGAAGGCCTCCGCTTAGTCCGCGACACTGAAAGCATCCCGGTTAAATTCGATTCTGGCCAAGAACTGCTAAAGAGAACGGCTTTGAATTTCGACGTCCTTGGCTCATTTGTCATCACTAGGCATGGCCCCAAGAATCTGATCAGCAAGCAGTCCTTCGTCGACCTTCGAGAAGAGGCCGAAAAGAAGCGGATGGGGCTTTCGAGCGCCCGCGGCTGCTATGTCTTCGCGATGCGGGCCGGCAAGGGAATCACGCCCTTTTATGCGGGCCAAGCATGCGCCACGCCTCTCATCGGAGAGGCGATGAACCCTTCAAACATCGCGAAATACAATGATATGCCCCACAGGAAGGGCAACCCGGTCATGTTCCTGCTTCCGATGGTCACGCCAACTGGAAAGCTCCGGAAGCGACCCACGAACGGCAAGCCTCTGCGCTCTATCGACTTCCTTGAGGAGTGGCTGATAGCGACGCACCTCGTCAAAAACCCCAATCTCATCAGCAATAGGAAGACGAAAATCCTGAGGAACATACATGTTACCGGCATCCTGAACGCAAAGCCGGGCTCGGGGAAAAATCGTGCCTCATCCGCCCTAAAACGCGCCATCTTCTGAAAGCGAAGCCATCGTAACCGGGCGGGCCGCCCGCTCCTGGGAGGCTGCTGTCGACCCAGATCGCATTGAGTCGCTCTTATCTCGGAAGGCGCGGTGTTTGAGTCGGTCCTAGCCTGCATTTTGAATCAGGCCATTTTTCGAGACATCAGGAAATGCCTAGGGATCGCTGAATCGCTCTTATCCTGTGACGACACCGTCGTTGTCGAAATCCTACCCTATTTCGAGCGCTTCATGGGTGCGTGTCTGCATGCGGAACTCGAATATCTCGCGGTCTTTTTCGATCGCGAGGGCGGCCAGATGGAAGAGGCCCCGCTTCCCGACACCATCAAAGGCAGGTGGCGAAAGGCGGCGGAGCAGCTCCGCGAGCAACGCGCCATCTCGCTCGGCATCGACATCGCGACTGTTTCGAGCAATGGAAGAGCGATCGTCAGCAGGCCAACAAGAAAACGACCCGGCATGGAGCCGACGAGAAAGAGCTTGCGATCGATGATTTTCAGAAGCGCGCTCGCGTGCGCGACATAGGCGAGATCACGCGTGCGCACATCATCGCCTTCCGCGACCACCTTTTCACGACGGGCCTGAAGACGCCGACCGTGAACAAACGCGTCGGCCAGATCACGACGCTGCTCGCGACGGCGCAAAGAGCGGGCTGGATCGATACGGCCATCACAGGCGGCATCTATATCGAGATCCCCGCAGGCACGAACGAGCGCGAGCCCTTCGATAGAGCATAGCTGGACCTCGTCTTCGGTCAAGACGTGTTTCGGAGAGGCGCCCGCTCCGAAAACCCCAAGGCCGGCGGCGAGCTGGAGTTCTGGATACCTCTCGTTTCGCTCACCAGCGGCCTCATCTCGTCCGAGATCATCCAGCTCGGACCGGACACGGTCATCCCCATAGGCGCTAGGATAATGGCCTGACGGGGTATTTGAACTGCAATTTTCGTTTTCTTCGGGGTTCTGCGAGGAGGTGGTGGAATCTCGGGGAAGCGGCGAGCAAGGCGTCGAGCGTGAGGCGACCGAGGATCGCGGCGCGCAGTATCCCGATGACGAGCTTTTGCGCGCGCCAGATCGACGGCGCGTAATGCGCCGCGAGCAGGTCTTCGGGGGGAAGAGTCCAGGAGGTCCTGGCTGCATTCGTCGGTGAGGATGGCGAGGATCAGATGGGCGTATATTCAGCTGCGCCCGCCCTTTTCGGTCTTGGCCGGCAAGCAGTCGAGCCACAGCAGGCTCTTCAATCTCTCGAAGGCGAGCTCGATCTGCCATCGCAAGCGATACAAGGCGAGCACGTCGGCGCCGGGATGATCGTTTGGTGAGAGCGAGGTCGCCAGCATGGCCGGACATCCGGGCGCGGCGGCGCGGCGATCTCGAAAGAGGGTGGAATGCGACGACGCCAGCGTGGCCAGAGCTGGCGCGGTTCTTCGTGCAGACGAGGCTGTAGGGCCTCCCCTGGCCAAGGTCTTGGCGTCGATGTCCGTCTGTTCGAGATGCGATCGGGCCGCTTCAGCGGCGCGCAAGATGAATTCTTTGCGCGTCGGATCGTCGAGGAAGCGCGACAAGTCGGCGCAATCGCCGCATTTGCAGCCGAGCGCTGAGGCGCTGCGCGGCTTCGTCAGCCTGTTCGACGAGACGCTCGCCATCGAGACCGGCGCGATCGAGCCCGTGCCCCGACATGTGGCCGCGCCAGCGCAGCCGGCGCCGCAGCCCGTGGCGGCTCCCGCCCCCGCGCCGGAAAAGCCGTTCTTCGCCGCCTGGGAGGATTTCGTCGAGAGCAAGACGACGCTGAAGGAGTGGAAGGCGGACATGCCGAACAATACGCGCTCGGCCCGCAACACTTTCGAGGCGCTGGCGTTCCGGCACAATGTCACGACGGAGCTCAAGAACACGGCGGGCCTCAACACGGCCTGGGTCGAAGAGATCACCGGGCACGCGAGCGACGAGCGCACGAGCGAGAGCACGCGCTACACGAAGCTGATCTATCTCACCAATCTGAAGACGGCGATCGACAAGGTGACCATCGCCGCCGATCTGTCGCATCTGCGCTACGACGGCGCCAAGGGCGTCTCGGCGCCGGGCGCGCGCGAAGAGATCGAAATGTTCCGCGCGCTCGCCGAGCAGGAGATGCTCGAGAAGGAGGGACGGAACAAAGTGACTGTGAAATTGAAGATGAAGATGAAGGCGAAAGAGAAGGCGTGAGCGAGCGTCGAACAGACGCGACGCCGGAGCCGCGCGCGACCGTCGACGCCGCTCGCCGCCTTCCTTGTGCCTAAGACGCCGCTGGGACGGGTCGCAATTGTGTTCTCGCGCCCGCCTCGCAAAATCGGCGACGCGAGCGGCGCGCGCTGCGGCGCTCGCCCTTTTCTGCGTGCGTCCCTGCGAACCGGCCGAGCCGATGACCTACGACGAGAACGACGTTGCATGTCGGGCGGAATGCGTTCGGAGCGGGCCGGATCTATCGCCAGCAGCGGCGCGTGCTTCAATACGCCATTGGCGGCGGCTCGATCTCGGCGAAGGTGCAAGGCAATGAGCGCTCGCCCTATATGCATGCGATCGTGGTCGAGCGCTCGGCCGCGGGAAAGACGACGATCCGCAGCGATTGCACCTGTCCGGTCGGCTCCGGCTGCAAGCGTGTCGCTATTGCTTCCAATCAGGATGTCGACACGGACAGAGTTCACAGCAGAAAAATGCTGCGTTGACGTCTCCGGCCGCTGTCCTATATAGCTAGACAGGCTAGCCAGGAACCCGAGCGCATGGAATGGTCGCTGCAAGACGCCAAGAACCAGTTCTCCAAAGTGGTGCAAAAGGCGCGCGAGGAAGGCCCGCAGACCGTAACTTTGCGCGGCGAACGCGCGGCGGTCGTGCTGTCTGCGCGCGATTATGACGCGTTGCGCGCCGGCAAGCCGTCGCTGGTCGACGATCTGCTCGCCGGCCCGAGCTGGGACGACGAGTTCGCCGAGGCGATCGTCCGGCGCGCCAAGACGCCCAGCCGCAGCTCGCCCTTGTGATGTATCTGGTCGACACCAACGTTGTCTGCGATGCTCGGCGGGGCTCCCCAAGGGCGATAGCGTGGCTGCGCTCCGTCGATCCGCTCGGGGTCCATCTCAGCGTCCTCACGCTGGGAGAAATCATGCGTGGAATCGCGCTGAAGCAGAAGTCTAACCCCAAAGCCGCCGGCCATCTCGCCGAATGGCTTCGTAAGCTGCGGAGCGACCATTCCGACCGCATCCTGCCGATCACCGATCAGATCGCCGTCGAATGGGGCCGGATCGCCGCGATCCGGCCGCGCAGCGATGTGGACGGACTGATCGCGGCGACCGCGATCGTTCACGATCTCATCGTCGTCACGCGCAATACCGCGGACTTCGACGACACCGGGGCGTCGGTAATCGATCCGTGGGATTTCGCTTGATCCGCCAGCCGATTGCCAGGAGGCGCAGCCGCTGCGCGCACGGCGGACGTCGAGCGCGCCGTCGCGCATGAGGGCGCACATGCTGAAGTCCGCACGCTATTCGAGGAGCTGCGGCGCCGATTGCTCGCGGCGCGCCGGCCGAAGTCGACCGACAGCGAGGCCGACGCCGAACTCGCACGCGTTCTGCAACGCATACAGGCGTTGCGCGCCAAGACGGTCGAGCAAGGCTGCACCGAGCAGGAAGCGCTGGCCTCGGCGCGCAAAGTGGCCGAGCTGCTCGATCGCTACGGCCTCACGCTGGGCGAGATCGAGATGCGCGAGCGCCCCTGCGAGGGCGTCGGCGTCGACACCGGCCGCAAGCGTCGCGCGCCGATCGACGAATGCGCGCCGACTGTCGCGCATTTCTGCGATTGCAAATGTGGTTCGAGACGAGCGCCTCCGGCTCGCTACGCTTACCGTGGAAGCGCCTCCTCGCCGGTATTGCGATCTACCGGCGGCGCGCCAGATCACGCAGGCTTCTTGAATTCGCCAATGCAAAGGACACGGAACATCGCAAGGATTTCGGTCGAATTGACCAGCCGCTCATAAACAAGGCCGACGAGATACGCCGGCCACAGCATGCGCAGATATTCAGGTCGGCCTTCGATCAACTCGATGCGCTCGACATCGAAGCAGGTCTCGCTGGCCAAACGCCGCAGGGTCGCCACGTCGTTGGTGCGATATCGCGTCGGGAACGTGTCGATGACCGAACGCCCGCGTAATCGATTGATAAAGCCATGAAACCAATGAGGCGTGCATTGAGCAATTAGCGGCATGTAATGCGTGCGGTTCGGTGTCTTGAACAAGAACCGGCCGCCGGGCTTCAGAACCCGGCGCACCTCCGCGAACACCTGCGCGGGTTCGTCGAGATGTTCGAGCACGTTGTCGGCGAATACGATATCGAACATCGAGTCACCATAAGGAACCCTACCGGCGTCGGCGACGCGCCCCTCGTCCAGCATCGGATTTTCGCACACGCGTGGGTCAAGATCGACGCCGCAGGTCTTCGTGACGAGGCCGCGAAAATTCATCTGCGTGACAACACCGCCACCCGCACCGAGGTCGAGAATGCACTGTTCCGGCGACAATCGCGCGAGGATACGCTCGCGCAGCAGCGCATCATCCCAATTATGGGCGAAGGACGGGTAGAATGTCCGGTCGATCCATTGCGCCACAGAGCCGGTCATTTCGACTACCTCCATTTGAATTGGGTGTGCGCCGGGACGTTGCGTGTTGCGAGCTCAGATCTTATTCGCTCGAAGCGCACCGACCTGGTTGGACGGCGCGCTTCAGTTAGTTTCGCAACATTTTGATCTCCACGACCGCGCCCGTGCGGATCGCCTCCTCGATCGCGAAGGTGGCGCGCGTCACCGCCTCCAGCTCAATGAGGGGTATCGGCGGCTCTTGGCCGCCCTTCGCCGCATCCATGAAGGCGGCGACCAGCGCCGTTTGGCCTTTGTCCTGTGCGCTCTTCTGCGTCTTGCGCCTGCCGTCGCGCGTGACGGCTAGGCTGCAAAAATCGTCGAGCTGAACGATGATCCCGGCTGCGAATATCTCGATATATTCCTTCGCCACCGCAGCGTCGCCGAGCGACGAATAGACGATCGCTCCTGTCGAGCCATCGACAAATTTGACGAGAATCGACACGGCGTCGTCATGTCCGCGAGCGGCGACGGCGGCGACCTCTATGGGGAGGCTGCCGCACAGCCAAGTCAACGCGTCGACGAAATGACATATTTCGCCGACGATGCGCCCGCCGCCTTCGTCGCGTTGCACCCAGCTATCCGCCGGTATCGCGCCGGCGTTAACGCGATAGATCATCACGAGCGGTCCTGGACGCGGCTCCAGCGCCGCCTTCGCCGAAACCAGTGATGGCGCGAAACGTCTGTTGAAACCGACCGTCAACACTTTCCTCGAAGCGGCGGCGGCAAGAACCTCGTCAAGCCCGCTGTCGTCGAGAGCCAGCGGCTTTTCGCAGAACACATGTTTTCCGGCGTTCAACGCGGCAGCCGCGAGAGGAGCGTGCGTATCGTGCCGCGTAGCGATGAAAACGGCGCCAACCGAGGAATTCTCGATCGCCGCCTCGGATTCGGTCGCGATCGTCGCAAAGCCGAATTTCTCGCCGGCATGTCTGGCGCTCAGTCCAGTTGAGGTAACGACCGTCGCAAGCTTCACACCTGCGATCTTGCGCAACGCCGGCAACAGCACCCCCTTTGCGTAATTGCCAAACCCGATGAACGCCACTGTCGATGGATCGATTTCGTCCTGCTGCGGCGCGAGCGCGATGCGGCGCTCTGGATGTTCGGGGCTCGCGTTCGCGTAGGTCAGCAGCATGGCGAGATGCGGTTCGCCGCGCTCCATGAGGCGGTAGGCCTCCTCGGCGTCGCCGATGGCGAAGCGATGCGTGACGAGCCGCGCCGGCGTGACCTTGCCGTCGGCGACAAGGGACAGAAAAGCCGCCATATTGCGCTGCTCGGTCCAGCGCACATAAGGCAGAGGGTAGTCGTGGCCTGCTATCTCGTACGACGGATCGTGGCGGCCCGGTCCATAGGACATCGAGAGCTTGAGATCGAGTTCTCTTTTGTAAAAGGCTTCGCGATCGAGATTCATCCCGACAAGACCGACAATGACGATGCGCCCCTTCAGCCGGCTGATTTCCGCGGCGACATTGACGGGTTCGCTCGACTGGGTGGAGGCGACGACGATGACAGCGTCGGCGCCCTGGCCCTCGGTGAACCCAGAGGCGACTGCGGCAAGTCCTTCACAAACGGCAACGTCAGCGCCGAGTTCCTTTGCAAGCTTCGCGCGTTCGGCGTTAGGATCGAAGCCCAGCACGCGGCAGCCATTGGCCTTCAGCAGTTGGACTGTGAGCAGCCCGATGAGGCCCAGCCCCATCACGACGATCTTTTCTCCCAATGTCGGAGCCACCTGGCGCACGCCCTGCAGCGCAATGGCGCCGAGCGTGACAAAGCTGGCGTCCTCGTCGCTGACGCCGTCGGGGATTCGTACAGTCAAGTTCTTGGGGACCGAATTGATCTCGGCGTGATTGGCAAGGCCCGATCCCGCGCAGGCGATCCGATCGCCAACAGCGAATCCACCGACACGTCGACCAACCGCGAGGACTTCTCCTGCGAGGCTGTATCCCAATGGGATTGGCGTATCGAGCTTGGCGATGACCTTTTCCATGGTTGGCCGCAGGCCGTCGCGTTGGACGTTGCGAATGACGCGGCGCACTAAGTCCGGGCGCGCCATCGCCTTGCCGGCGAGCGATGCCTTCGCGATGTCCATGAGCTGCTTCTCATTACCGGAACTGATAAGCGATACGCGCGTCGCGACCAGCAACGCGCCATCGTTCAGGCGCGGCGCGGGAGTATCCACGACCTTAAGCTCACCGGAGCGATAATTCTGCTCAACCTGCTTCATTCGGTTGCGTCCCCTCTGGAAATCACTCTCAACGACACGCTCCCCCCGTTTTCCTCCTGCGGCACATAACCGACCATGCGCAGGGTCGCCTGTTCGCGGCCCATGTCCGGCCACCAGACAGCCGCTTCGGCGTCGAATTCGAAAGTAGCGACGAGGGCGACTCGAACTCCTTCCCTTCGCAGCTCGAACCCTTCCGCGGTCTTCTTCGCCTGCACCGAGGGATGGAGAAGGAAGCTTATCCGCGCGCGCCGATCGGTCGATCCCTCGACTCGATCGTGGATCAGGATTTCGTTGCTGGAGACCTCAAAACGGCGCACATGACGCGGGCTGCCCTTGAGATGCGCGAAGCCGTCGTGCGCGCCTTCGAGAACGAACCCCTCCGCGCCGGGTTCCCAGCAACGCACTTCGACGTTCGGCCGTCGCCCGCAACGAAAAGCCGCGAAAAAGTCAGCTTGGTCGGCGCCCTCGGGACAGAGCGTATTGTGATTGGCCGCGGAACGCGAGGCCTGACGGCGTTCGCCCGCGATATATTCGAACACGCCCTGATCGACAATGATTCGCTTGCCGGCGACAGACCACTCGAAGGAGAGCACGTCACCGTGGCCGTGCGCGGGAAGATCGTCGGGGGCGATGCGACCGCAATCGGCCACGAAAAGATCGTCGCCGCTTCTGAATCCGAAATAGCCGGCCCACGACAGGGCGAAAACCGCGCGGGGGACGGGTCGCCGGCTGTACATACGCTCGAAGATGTCGAGGCATTCTCCGGGTTGATAGGCCATGTTCAACCCGGCGTCGTTGAAGAGCGCGACATGGCCATCCGGATGCGCAAGATCGGCCACAACCTGGGCCATGCGCGCGAGCGCGTCGTCCAACGCGCCGCCCAAAGGATCTGCGCCGAGCGCATGACGACATTCGAGCAAGTCGGCGATAACCTGACAGTGATAGGACGCCGAGCGCTCGTAGTGCATGCCGTCAGAAAGAATCTGGGCGGGAAGCTCTTTTTCGAGCAGCTGTAGGCCTTTGGCGCGCCAGCGCGCGGCCTCGGGTCCGGCGAAATAGGCCGACGCCCACAGCAGCGCCTTGATGTTCTTGATCAAGTGATTGCCGCCAAGATCAATTTCGAGATTATTTTCGAGAAAGCGGAGCTGAGCGGCCGCGCTTGCCTCTATCGCTTCACGCGGAGCTTCCCCGATGCACGCCGCGCGCCGCGCTAGCTGCTGCAGCCAGACGACAATGCGCAATGACAGCGCGTAGCTGTTCCAACTATCGCGCCAAGCGCCGGATCGACCGCTCGGATTGGATGCGATCCAGTTCTCGACGAGCGCGACCCATGAACAATCATCGACGCACTCCAGATACTCCATGTAATGGAGATTCATGCGCCAGAGCTGATGCTCGGCTCCAGACCCCGGCGCCGTCCAGTCAATGCCGGTACGAGGCATGGCAACGCTGCGGTTGAGAAAGACAAAGCAAAAGCCGTCGACCCCGCTGGGGCCAAGTTGGATCCGCGCAGCGAACAGCGGAAGCGGCGGAGCGACGGAGCGACGGACGGACCCCGCTTTGGAGTCGAAGGACGCTCGATCGCGCAGGGCGCGTTTTGCATTGAGCTCGAGACGCCGCAGGAGTTTTCCGAGCGGCATATGCCTGCCAAAATGGAAGGCGCGACTGACCCGCGCAAAAGCCTTCGCGCCATTCATCGCGACGCGGCGTCCTCGATCGAACCTGCCTCCTGCTTTCGGATCCTTGATTTCGCAATGACGCTTTCGAGAAGATCGAGGTAATTTCGGGCAAGTTTTGTTCGGTCGTAATGCTCGCGCACATAATCGCTGCCCTGGCGGCCGAGCCTTGCGGCAAGCTCTGGGTCGTCGGCGAGCTTTACGACCGCCGCGGCCAGTTCCTCGGCGCTCTCGGGCGTAATCGCGATTCCCGCGCCCGCTTCCTCTAGCATTGCGCAAGCCTCGCCCTTCACGCCGAGCACGATCGGACGCCCCATCGCCATCGCCTCGAACATTTTCGAAGGAACGACGGACTTGAAAAGGTCGCTGTGCTTGAGAAGGATGAGACTTACGTCCGTCGCGGCCCACACGGTGGGCATATCGGTTTTCGGGAGTTGCCCAACTATGCGCAGGTTCTCGAGCTTCATTGTCTCCGCGCGGGCGAGGAGACGCGCTCGCTCTGCGCCGTCGCCTACCATCAGAAAACCGATGCGACGATCATTCGAAAGCCGCTCGGCTGCGTCGAGGACTGTCTCAAGCGCATGCGCCATTCCGTGCGTGCCGACATAGGCGGCGACGAAACGTCCTTCGAACCCGAGCTTTTCCTTAAACTGCTTGTTTCCCGCGCCAAGCTTGAAGAACTCGAGGTCGGCGCCGTTCTTGATAACGTCGATTTTGCCGGCGCCACCGCGCGCGGCGATATGCATAACGAATGAATCGGTAACGGATACAATATGATCGGCACTGCGGTAGGCGAGCGACCCCAGCCACTCCAGAAATCGGATCGCGCCCCCTTTACGCATAGCTCCGACCGTGACGATGCTCTCAGGCCAAAGATCGCGGATTTCGAGAACCCACGGCGCCCCGCGGATCGCTTTGACGAGAAGCCCCGTCAGCCCGCAAAATAATTGAGGAGACGTGGATATGATGACGTCCGGCCGTTCGAGCCGGACAACTGCAAGAGTCGCGAAAATCATATACGAGAGATAGTTCAGGATCCTAAGCAAGAACCCTTCGTTCGCGGCAGGGAAAGTCCACACGCGCGCGATTTGCACGCCCTCGAGCATCTCGAGGTCGAAAAGCTTGTTTTTGTAGCCGGGATATATTTTGCCTCTTGGGTGATTTGGCGCGCAGGTGACGACGGTCACATCATGCCCTGCTTGCGCCCAAAGCCTGCAATGCTCGAAAGTGCGTGAGGCAGGGGCGTTCACTTCCGGCGGAAAGTAATGCGAAAAAAAGAGGATGCGCATGACGAATTCTGCTCCGGTCCCTCGGCGCGCCCGAAAACCCCGGCGTGGTTTTTCAACCACAGGCGCGGATCGGTCATCGAAAAGCGAGAAATGTTCTCACATGGTCGACGATTCTCTCTGCCGCGTTGCCATCCCACAACTCGGGAACGCGCCCGCATTTTCCACCATTCACCAGCACGTCGGCGGCAGCTTCTTTTAGAGCGGCCGGAGAGGTTCCGACGAGCGTGTTCGTGCCCTCCGCAATGGTGATTGGCCGTTCGGTGTTGTCGCGCACGGTCAGGCAGGGCACGCCCAGGGCCGTTGTCTCCTCCTGTATGCCGCCGCTGTCGGTGATGACGAGCCGCGCCTCGCGCATCAGGCCGAGCGAGCGCAGATAGCTTAAAGGCGGCGTTGCCAGAAGGCGGCCGTCCTCGAAAAGGCGTCCCAGCCCGGCCGCTTCCATTTTCGCTCTTGTTCTGGGATGGACAGCGAACAGCAATGGAATGGCGTGCGTAATCTCGCAGAGGGCTTCGATCAGCCCTCGCAACTGCGCTTCGTCATCGACATTCGACGGCCGGTGCAGGGTCACAAAGCCATAGCCGCTCTTTTCCGCACGCGAAGCGACGACGCCCGCGCCGATCTCGTCGAAGGTCCGCCCGGCCGGGACCGCACGTTCGAGGCAGGCGTGCAGGGTGTCGATCATGACATTGCCGACGAAGCCGATCCGTTCGGGCCGAGCGCCTTCGCGCAGCAGATTGTCCGAAGCCGAACGCTCGGTCGTCAGCAGAAGATCGCACAAGGAGTCGGTGACGATCCGGTTGACTTCCTCCGGCATGGCGCGGTCGTTGCTGCGCAGGCCCGCCTCGACGTGCGCCACGGGAATCAGCATCTTGCTCGCGACGAGCGTCGCGGCGAGCGTCGAATTCACATCGCCCACCACGATCAGCATGTCTGGGCGGTCGTTCGTCAGCACGGACTCGAGCGCCAGCATGATGCGCGCCGTCTGTTCGGTGTGCGTGCCCGAGCCGACTTCGAGATTCACGTCTGGATCTGGAATACCGAGCTCATCGAAAAAGACGGCGTTCAAGGCGACGTCATAATGCTGCCCAGTATGGACGAGACGAACAGCGAAACCTTCGCGCCTGAGCAGCGCTCTAATAATCGGTGCGATCTTAACGAAATTGGGTCGCGTCCCGACGATGCAGTCTAAACGTTTCAGCGTCGCCTCCTTTATGAAGCGCCGGCACCTGTGCTGGAGCAGATCGCCGTTTCCTAACTCTTCACGCTCGC
This sequence comes from Methylosinus sp. PW1, assembly GCF_000745215.1. Classification (NCBI taxonomy): domain Bacteria; kingdom Pseudomonadati; phylum Pseudomonadota; class Alphaproteobacteria; order Hyphomicrobiales; family Methylocystaceae; genus Methylosinus; species Methylosinus sp. PW1. The sequence goes on along the minus strand of NZ_JQNK01000008.1, from coordinate 476,088 downwards.
TCACTTGACGAGCTCGATCAGCATGAATAGCCCCGCCCCAGGCAGAAAGCGCCGGATGAGGCCTCGCTGTTGATTTCCACTGAGAGCTGACCCAGGCAGCACGAGTTTTTCCACCGAGAACTGACCCATGTTCGAACCTTTCCCCCTCGACCGTCGTGGGGGACCTTGGAGTGATCGACATGGAGTTATTGAGCGTCATCCGACGCTGGCGATATCGGCAGGAGTTTTCGATCCGGGAGATTGCGCGACGCACGGGGCTGTCGCGCAATACGGTGCGCAAATACCTGCGCTCGGACAGCGTGGAGCCGGGGTTCGCCACGCCCGATCGACCGAGCCGGCTCGATCCGTTCGCCGACAAGCTGGCGCACATGCTGCGTCAGGAGGCCGCAAAATCGCGCAAGCAGAAGCGGACGGTCAAGCAGTTGCACGCGGATCTGGTCGCCCTCGGCTACGACGGCTCCTACAATCGCGTGGCGGCGTTCGCGCGCGAGTGGAAGGCGGCGCGGCATCGGGAGCAGCAGACCTGCGGGCGCGGCGCGTTCGTGCCGCTGACGTTTCTGCCCGGCGAGGCGTTCCAGTTCGACTGGTCGGAGGATTGGGCGATCATCGCGGGCGAGCGGACGAAGTTGCAGGTCGCCCAGTTCAAGCTCTCCTACAGCCGTGCGTTCTTCCTTCGCGCCTACCCGCAGCAGACGCATGAGATGCTCTTCGACGCCCACAACCACGCCTTCCGCGTGCTGGGCGGCGTGCCCCGGCGAGGCGTCTACGACAACATGCGCACCGCGATCGACAAGATCGGGCGTGGCAAAGAACGCCAGGTCAACGCCCGCTTCGCCGCGATGGTCAGCCACTTCCTGTTCGAGGCCGCATTCTGCAATCCGGCCTCCGGCTGGGAAAAGGGGCAAATCGAGAAGAACGTTCAGGATGCTCGTCATCGCCTCTGGCAGCCAATCCCGAGCTTTCCGTCGCTGGCGGCGCTCAACGACTGGCTGGAGGCGCGATGCCGCGAGCTGTGGGCCGAGATTCCGCACAGCGCGCAGCCGGGGACGATCGCGGAGGCTTGGCGCGAGGAGGTTCCGCAACTGATGCAGCCTCCGCGGCCATTCGACGGCTTCGTCGAACACACCAAGCGGGTCACGCCGACGTGCCTGATCCATCTGGACCGCAATCGCTACAGCGTGCCGGCTTCATTCGCCAATCGCCCCGTCAGCGTGCGGGTCTACCCTGAGCGCGTCGTCGTCGCCGCCGAGGGGCAGATCGTGTGCGAGCACGCCCGCGTCTTCGCCCGGTCGCATGACGACAAGAGCGTGACGGTCTACGACTGGCGGCATTATCTCTCCGTCATCCAGCGCAAGCCGGGCGCGCTGCGCAATGGCGCGCCCTTCGCGGAACTGCCGGTCGCCTTACGGACGCTGCAACAGCGCATGCTCGAGAAGCCGGGAGGCGACCGTGAGATGGTCGAGATTTTGGCTCTGGTCCTACAGCACGACGAGCAGGCCGTGCTGACCGCCGTCCAATTGGCGCTGGAGGCCGGCGCGCCGACCAAGACGCACATCTTGAACCTGTTGCATCGCTTGGTGGACGGCAAGCCGGTCGACGCGCCGCCCGTGAAACCGCCCAACGCGCTGACGCTCACCACCGAGCCGCAGGCCAATGTCGAGCGTTACGACGCGCTGCGCAAGGGTCGGGAGGCGCGCCATGCGTCATAATCCCGCCGCCGGCGCCATCGTCATCATGCTGCGCAGTCTCAAAATGCACGGCATGGCGCAAGCCGTCAGCGAGCTGACCGAGCAAGGCTCCCCGGCCTTCGAGGCCGCGCTGCCGATCCTGTCGCAACTCTTGAAGGCGGAAACCGCCGACCGGGAGGTGAGATCGATCGCCTACCAGCTCAAGTCCGCGCGGTTCCCGAACTATCGCGATCTCGCCGGCTTCGACTTCGCCAGCAGTGAGGTCAACGAGGCGCTCGCGCGCCAGCTTCATCGCTGCGAGTTCCTCGAGGATGCGCATAACGCCGTCCTGGTCGGGGGACCTGGCACGGGCAAGACGCATCTGGCGACAGCGATCGGCGTCCAGGCGATCGAGCATCACAGAAAGCGTGTGCGGTTCTTCTCCACCGTCGAGCTCGTAAACGCGCTCGAAGCCGAAAAGCACCAAGGCAAGTCGGGCCAAGTCGCGGCGCGGCTCGTTCATTCCGATCTCGTCATCCTCGATGAGCTCGGCTACCTGCCGTTCAGCGGCTCCGGCGGGGCGTTGCTGTTCCATCTGCTGAGCAAGCTCTACGAGCGAACCAGCGTCATCATCACGACGAATCTGAGCTTCGGCGAATGGGCCGCCGTCTTCGGGGACGCCAAGATGACGACGGCTCTGCTCGATCGCCTCACTCACCGCTGCCATATCCTCGAAACTGGAAACGACAGCTTCCGGTTCAAGGACAGCTCGGCGAAGGCGGACAAACCTGCAAAGGAAAAGACCAAAACTTGACGACCGACTGAGCCGCAAGCCATCTTCAACCCGGGTCACTTCTCAATGGAAATCCCGGGTCAAATCTCGACGGAAATCTACAGCCAAGCGGCAATATGCGCTGCGCGGACGCGCTGTCGCCCTGGGTTGGCGCGACGAGCAGATCATCGTCATCGACAACGATCAGGGCGAGTCCGGCGCATCGGCGGCTTGGCGCGAGGGATTCCAGCGACTGGTCAGCGATGTCGGCCTGGGACGCGCCGGAATCGTGATGGGCCTGGAAGTCTCCCGTCTGGCGCGCAACAACGCCGATTGGCAGCGCCTGCTGGAGATCTGCGCCCTTGCCGACACCCTGATCCTCGACGAGGATGGCGTCTACGATCCGGCTAGCTTCAACGACAGGCTTTTGTTGGGTTTGAAGGGTACGATGAGCGAAGCCGAACTCCATGTCATCAAGGCGAGGCTGCGCGGCGGTATCCTCAACAAGGCGAAGCGTGGCGAGTTCCGCTGCCCGCTGCCGACCGGGCTGGTCTATGACCTCTCCGGCAACGTGGCGCTGGATCCGGACCTCCAGGTCAGGGAGACAATCGCTCATTTCTTCGAGACCTTCTCGCGCGTCGGCTCCGCGTCCCAGACCGTCAAGACCTTTCGCAAGGAAGGTCTTCTATTCCCCTCGCGCCTGCACAACAGCGAGACGGTCTTTCGGCCACTGACGGCTTCCACGGCGATGCGCGTCCTAACCAATCCGCGCTACGCCGGCGCCTACACCTATGGCCGACGACAGTTCCGGCGCACGATCGAGGGCAAGAAAACCGTGCGCGCCAGAGACGATGACGATTGGCTGGCCCGCATTCCCGGCGCCCATCCCGGCTATATCAGTTGGGAGCGGCACCAGGAGAACTTGAAGGTTCTCAAGGCGAACGGCCATGGCTATGACGCGGCGCGAACGTCAATTCCGAGAGAAGGCCCGGCGCTGCTGCAAGGACGGGCCATCTGTGGTCGATGCGGCGGGCATTTTAGGGTCCGCTATGCCGCCCGGCGGGGCCGACAGGAGGCGTGGTATGTTTGCGATCGCCCCCACAACTATCGCGGCGAACCCTCGTGCCAGTCGATCGCCGGACCTCCCGTCGATCAAGCTGTCGGCATGCTGATTGCCGACGAGATGACGCCGTTGGCCGTCGAACTGGCGCTCGAAGTGCGCAGGGAGATTCAGGCGCGTCATGAGGAAGCCGACCGGTTGCGTTGCCGTGCGATCGAGCGCGCCCAAACCGAAGCCGATCTCGCTCAGCGCCGCTTCATGCTGGTCGACCCCAACAATCGCCTCGTCGCCGACACGCTCGAAGGCGAGTGGAACGACAAACTCCGCATATTGGCCAACGCCCGCGAGGAGCGCCAGCGCGCCCACGAGCACGATCAATTCGTTCTTGACGACGCCATCCGTAAGCGGCTCATCGCCATGACGGTGGACTTCAAGAAGCTTTGGGCTGATCCCGATACCCCAAACCGAGAACGCAAGCGGCTGCTCGCCCACGTCATCGAAGACGTCACCCTCGTCAAGCTACAGGCGGAAGGAACCACCAAGGTTCATGTTCGGTTCAAGGGCGGCAAAATCCAGACGCTCACGACCTCGAGCCCGAAATCGTCCGCCCAGCAGATCAAGACACAGCCCGGCATCGTCGAACTGGTCGACAAGCTGCTCGACGACCACGTCTATTCCGAGATCGCCGAACTCCTCAACCAGCAAGGATATCGCCCGGGCGAGGCTGCGCGCCGCGGGCGCCACGACGCCCGCTTCACCCCCAAACGGGTTGCCTATCTCGTTCACGAATACAAACTGCGTCCCCGTTACGATCGACTGAGAGAGCGGGGAATGCTGACCAAGAAGGAAGCCGCGGCGCGTCTGAATATCCACGAGACCACCCTCACGAGCTGGGTCAAACATGGCCTCGTCACCGGGCATTCCTACAACGGGCACTTTTGCCTCTACGAAATTCCCGACAAAGACGTACCGCAAAAACAATGCAGCCGATGGAACCGTCTCGTTGACCGAGCCGCTGCCCGCGCACAAAACACCAGCGCGGCATAAACGATCAGCTGAAGCTGGAAGAGGTGTAGTATGAATGCAGATCGTTCGTAAACATGCATGCGCCCTGGCCGTCGTGCCAGATCAGCTTTATTCTGTCGCCTCGACGGCCTCGGAAGACGTAGAGATCGCCCGCGTGAGGATCACGCTTCATGCCTTCCTGCACAAGCAAGGCAAGAGTGTCGAATCCCTTTCTCATGTCGGTATGGCCGGCGCATAAGAACACATGAACGCCACCGCCGAAGGAGATCATCGCTCAGCGCTCCGCCTTCGACAAGGCGCCTATGACGCTCGCCAAGATCTTCGCATCGGGCGCGCCTTCGATCTTCATACGTGCGCCGCCCGCGAACTCGATGGTGATCATCGACGGCGCGGATTCCGACGCGGGCGCTGGCGCCGGGGGCGCGATCGTCAAAGGAACGAAAGTCGGCGCGTCTCTCGTGTCGAGCTCGCTCGATATCAATGGCGCCGCCGAGAGCGCTCTTCGCCACCGATAGACAAGACTCGGGTCGACGCCGGCCGCCCGCGCGATCTCCACGACGTTCGCCCCCGGAGCCGCGGCCGCCATGGCCAAGCGCTCCTTCTCGGCGAGAGAGTGCTTGCGACGTCGCTCGACCGACGTGATGACCTCGATGCGATCCATGGCTCTCTGTGACTATCCTGTGGCTAGTCACAGTGTCTTATCCGACGCGCTGATTCGTAAGGCGGTCGCTGTCGGACGAATACATGAAGACGAAGGTTTCCGTGCTCGGGATCGACATCGGCAAGAATATTTGCAGTCTCGTTGGCTTCGACGCGGCCGGGACGGTGGTCATGCGGCGGCGGGCGACGCGGGAGACGCTGATCGGCTTGGCAGCGAAGCTGCCGGCCTGTGTCGTCGCGATGGAAGCGTGCTGCGGCGCTCATCATCTGGGGCGGGTCTTCGCGGCTCATGGCCACGAGGTTCGGCTGATGTCGCCCGAATATGTTCGCCCCTATGTGAAAGCGCAGAAGAACGACGATCGCGACGCTGAAGGGATCGCCGAGGCGGCGACGCGGCCGACCATGCGCTTTGTGGAACTGAAAACGCAGGATCAGCTCGACATCCAGACGTTGCATCGGTCTCGCGACCGACTGGTCGGCGAACGGACGGCGCTGATCAACCAACTGCGGGCGATCCTTCTGGAGCGCGGAATCGTCGTTCCCAAGGGTAAACGTCATCTCGCGGATTATCTCGCCGTCATGCTGGACGAAGGGGGCCGACACACTTTGAGCGACCGGATGTACAGGCTCGTCGACGACGCTCGCACGCAATGGCGCGAGCTGGACAAGCGCATCGCCGCCTTCGACGCGGAGTTCACGGCTTTCGCCAAAGAGAACGAGGACGCCCGGCGACTGGCGACAATACCGGGCGTCGGCGCCCTGATCGCTTCGGCCTTGTTGGCGGCGATCGGAAAGGCCGAGACGTTCGAGCATGGTCGCGATCTTGCGGCCTGGCTCGGCCTGGTCCCCCGTCAGGCGACGACGGGGGGCAAGCCGAAACTGCTCGGGATCAGCAAGCGGGGCAACCGATATTTGCGCAGGCAACTCATCCATGGCGCGCGGGCGGCGCTCCCCCATGTCGCCAAACGCGACACGTCGCTCGGGCGGTGGCTGACGACGCTGCTCGCCCGCGTGCATCAGAATGTCGCGGTCGTCGCCTTTGCCAACAAGCTGGCGCGGATCTCCTGGGCGGTGCTGCGGCGTGGAGAAACATTTGCCGACAAGGAGGCGATCCTGGCGGCGTGAGACTGGTCGTTCGGCGCATGTGCTGCTGATCGTCCGACGATGTTTGCGGGTGGTGGATCGAAAGATGGCCTGACTGATAGTCGAACGGCGTTCTGGAAACCTGGTTCAAAAAACGGCGTTCGACGCCGAGACTTTTATGAGGACCGGAACGCGCGTATCTCCATCTTGGCCGGGGGCTCGCCCCGAGGCCGGATACGTTGACGCAGACCCATCAGAAGGCGCTCTCGATAAAACTGCTTGCAGACGGGGCGGGCCATACGTTTTTGAACGAGATGTCATGGCGATCGAAAAAGCGCCACAGCACCGACGACGAGAACCGCTCGCCGAAAGCTTGCAGCAGCCGATGCTCGATCTCGAGCAAGGTGAGGTCCGGCGTGCGGCGGACAAGGCCGAGGAGATAGTCGCGATGCGCTTCGATCCGTTTCGAGCGCTGGTCTCCCCCGCTCGGCGCCGGAGATATCTCGCCCGTGGTCTCGAAGCGTTTGACCCAGCGCACCGCGCTCGGAATGCTCACCCCGAACCGTTTGGCCGCCGCATTGCGCGACATGCCTTCCTCGACAACAGCCTTCACCACCCGCTCGCGAAGATCATCGGAAAGCGCCATCCCCGCCGCCTCCTTCCGCGGCGGGTCGTTTGAATCAGAGAAAGGCCGATTCGGGAATCCTAAAACGATTCATACCGTTCGGAGACTGCTCTAAGGTCGTGATTTCACAACACCCGCGCCGCAGTCAGCCGCGCAAAATCGATCTGGGAATATCTAAATGGCGACATCTGATCGAAAATTTCTTCGGCAAGCTCAAAGAGTTCAAACCCATCGCGATGCGGGCCGACAAGATAGATCAGAGCTTTTGCGCCATGATCCATCTCGCCGCCGCCGTGATAAGCTCACGCTGAATCCCAACAGGCCCTAATGTAAGAGTGGTGGACGACATTGTGGCATTTCTCGATTTTAAGACGTGACGGCTGTAGCAACGCCGGGAATTTTCCAGTTGGTCCCATCCGACGCGACAATCGAGCCCGTCCCAGCTCCCGTCGACTCTCCTATGTTGCAAGCGTCAGAGGCAAAGGCGATCGAACCTGCGCCAACTATGGAGGCCGGAGGTAAACCCGCTACGGTGTAAGATGGGACCTTCACAGGACCGCCCGCGAAGGTGTGAACGGCCGGCGTTGTCTTCGCAAAATCGTATTTGATACCGCCTTGTCCATCCGCAAGAATGATCGCATTAGACAGACCGGCGTCGAGGTCAAGGACATTGGAGCCTATGATTGTGTTGTATTGACCATGGATAATGCCACCACCGGAACTATACCCAATAACAGTATTTTGATCAGCGCTGTTCGGCGTGGCGGTTCCCGTTCCCGATCCTGCGTCGGTCGCCGTAAAATCAGTTCCAATATTATTGTTGGACGCGCCGATCAGTGTGAAATCGGTGGTCCCGAGGCTGGCGATTTTGTAGGACACGCCAACGACGAACGATCCTGCGGTCACCGCCTTACCGAGATCAACAAGCGCGCCGTATCCGACTGCGATATTGCGGGAGCCGGTCCTGTTCGAAAGAAGCGCCATAGCGCCACTTGCGACGCTGTAGGCTCCGGTCGTGTTATAGTAGAGCGCCTGATAGCCGTTCACAGTGTTGCTATCGCCGGTCTGATTAGAATAAAGCGCGTTCGCTCCGCTGGCGGTATTGTAGCTGCCTATCGTGTTTGATAGAAGCGCCCAATGCCCACTCGCTGTATTACTGTTGCCGGTCGTATTTCTATAGAGCGATTCATATCCATGGGCGCTGTTGTCATTGCCGGTCGTGTTCACCCCTAGCGCGGTGACTCCCGTCGCAGTGTTGCTGCCGCCAGTCGTATTGTTTAGAAGAGCGGAATGTCCGCATGCGGTATTGTCGCCTCCGGTCGTGTTTAATTGGAGCGCGTTGGTTCCAATCGCGGTATTGCGGAAGCCCGTTGTGTTTGAAAGGAGAGCGTTGGCTCCGCTCGCGGTGTTGTTAAAGCCGGTCGTGTTTGATTGGAGCGACTGGTATCCGCACGCGGTATTGTCGCCTCCGGTCGCGTTTGATCGGAGCGCATTGGTTCCAATCGCAGTGTTGAAGCCTCCGGTCGTGTTTGATTGGAGCGCGTTGGCTCCAATCGCGGTGTTGAAGCCTCCGGTCGTGTTTGATTGGAGCGCTTGGTATCCGCTCGCGGTGTTGTAGTTCCCGGTTGTATTAAAGGCAATGGCGCTTTGGCCATAGGCCGTGTTTGTAGCGATGTTACCTGACCCTGGCGCGTAGAACCTCGTTGCGCTGACATCCATTCCATCGAAATTCGTGCCCGCCGCCCCGTCGAATGCGCCGCTGTTGTTGTACTGAAGTTGACCGTTGGAGCCGCCGGGAGTAGTCATTATACCAATCCTCACTGATCAAAACCTATGCGCCCAATCGCGCAACCCGATGGATATGATGCGCCACGGCTGGTCGATGAGCTTGTTCCAAGCGGCGCAACAATGATCGACGATATCATCGTAGGATTTGAAAACGCGGTTGGACAGCCAGTTGTCGCGCAGGAACTGCCAGACGTTTTCAGCCGGGTTCAGCTCTGGACATTTCGCTGGCAAGGGAACGAGCGTGATGTTGGGCGGAACGACCAGCTTGTCGGTCATGCGCCAGCCGGCGCGGTCGACGACGAGAGCGGCGTGGGCGTCCGGCGCGACCGTTTTGCTGATTTCGGCGAGGAGCAGATTCATCGCGTAGGTGTTGCAGGCGGGGAGAACCAGCGCCGCGCCCTTGCCGTCCTTCGGACAGACGGCGCCGAAGATGTAGGTCGAGGCGGTGCGCTGATCGTGGGGCGCGCTCGGCCTCGATCCGCGTTTCGCCCATCGGCGCGTGATCTTGTTCTTCTGGCCGATGCGCGCCTCGTCCTCGAACCAGATTTCTATCTTGTCGGAGGCGACGCGCTTTTCGCGCGCGATTTCCTCCAGACGAGTTGGGAAACTTTTTTAAAATCCTGGATCGCGCCTTCGGCCTGGGCATGATGACGCGGCCGCGCCGACAGCTTGCGATAGCCCATTTTGCGCAGCTCGCGGCTCATGGTCTGCTCCGAGACGACGACGCGGACATGAGTCAGCATCTCAGACGGTTGGTATTACAACCGGGAAAACGAAGAGAGTGAGGGTTACTTTCTGGCCTGTATGAACGCGCCGGAGCATTTGAGATCGGATTGGGACAGGTGGCAGAACCGCGGGGCCAGTTGCCTTGGGGAAATATTCCTTTCCGACTCCACTTTCATCTCCCGACTGAGGGTAAAGCCGGCCCGTTGCAATTGGCCGATGTGGCTGGAGTGCGGCAGACGGTTGATCGCCTTCGGTCGCCGGCCATTCAGCAAAGTCCATGTGAGATCGGAATGCGTCCAATGTCCATCCCATGTGGAAGCCATTCCGTGAGACTTGTAGTCAATCTGGTGCGACATGAAGCCGCCCGGCCTCAGCCAGCGGTACATCGCTGAATAGATCGGCCCGATGCGTTCAATGTGTTCCAGCACCGCTTGGGAGAGGATCATGTCGAGAGATTCGGCCGGGACTATGGAGGGGTCGTCCCACGGCGCGAAGTAACGAACCGACAGGCCGTCCGCCTGACCGTGGACAACGGCTCTTCCGATGGCGTCGATGCGGTCCGGCCCGAGGGAGGCCGACAGGCGCTCGCCCGTGAGGATGTGCGAGGGAAAGTCAGACGAGGCCAACGCCGGCTTATGCCTCCCTTGTCCGGGGATCGGCGCGCGGGTTTTGAGAAGGTCAACAAGTTCGGGCAGAAGCCGTAGGCTAATTTCGCGATTCGCATAGTGAGAGGCGTCGACCGCGTAGTAAGCGCTCGCCCCGGTAAGGAGGGCGCAGATGCCAACGCCAAGCGATGCGCCGGGGCCAAGTTCGCCGACCGCCTCGGGGGACGCGTTCAATCCGCTTTCGGCAGCGTGGATCAGGTGCCGCAGCCATACGGAATAGCAGTATTCGGCCGTGACTGCTCCGCCGGGCGGCTGCGCCCGATACTTGGCGTGGAAGCCCAGATAGCCCGGCACGAATGTAGCTGTGCCCTTGAGGAGCAACATAGCCGTAGTTCTGTCCATAGCCACATCTCCGATCGCGGAGGAGGACAATCGCTCCGGTCAAGCCGAGTGGATCACTACACTTCAGACCCTTTTGGGGCGAGCGACGGCCGAGACGGGGTGGGCTTCGGCTTGTCGTTCGAACCGAAAGAGCTATGCTGGAATTCCACGATGGCATGAATCAAGCGGCGGATTTCTTCTCGGCGGCGTCTCTTGTGTCCGCTCTCAATGTCGACAAGGTCTCCAAAAACTGGCGCGCGCGGCTGACCACGTCATGGCCGTCGACCCAGATCCGCTGTCGTCCTCCCGCAGCGATATGCGCGCGCAGCCGGCCGTCGGCGAGGAGTTTTTCGGCCTTCGCGAGCAGCTCCCCGCGCGAGGAGAAGAAGCAGGCTTCCTTATCCTCGCAAAAAAGCTGCATGAGCTCGGGCGTGCGCTCGGCCAGCATCACACTGCCGACAGCCGGAATCTCGAAGCAGCGCCTTGTATAGCCGTCGCGATTGAGCTTCGACATGTAGCACAGGCAAATCTTCGCACCCGCCAGCGCCTTGGCATAGTCGGACCCAAGCGCCGGTCGGATTGGTTTGGGAATCGGAATATCTTGAATTGTTTTCGAGTAACGCCACGAGGAATCTCCCCAGACCCTAACTCGAATTCCCCTCTCGGTGAGCGCGCGGATGTCCGCGTCGCGGCCGTCGTTCTCATAGTGACCGACAAACGCCACATCGGCGCCGAACCGTGCCTCGTCAACCGCATCGAGTCCTACCGGACGATCCCGCCAGGGCAGGAAATATGGTAGCATTGTCCGCGCCTGCTTGGCACCCTCGGCCAATGCCTCTTGGCAGTTTACGTCCCGAAAAAAGAAGTTGAAGTCGAATTCTGGCAGTGCCTTGCGATAGAGCCGCCACATCTCGCGGACCCGCCACTTCGGATTGCGCGCGGCTTGCGGACTAAACGGATCATCGTTGTTAAATGAGATCGTCGTAATTCCCATGGCGCGCAACGAACGGATGGTGCTCGTCAAAATGTGCGTTGGTCGCCAGAATAGAATCGCTTCGGGCCGTTCGCTTTCGGCCCGCGCCACTAGTCGGCGGCCATCCGCGACAGCAGCCGGCCCGGCAATGGGCAGCGCCTCTGAAAGGCTCCCAAGAAAGCCCGGTGCGCTGACGATCCGCGACTCCAGCACCAGAGCACCGTTTTCACGTAGGCCGCAGGCAAACCCCTCTTCATATTGCGGCCAGCGCCACGCTCCATGGATCATTATCTTCATGGCCATGCAGGTCCAGGCTTCGAAATTTCCCTTGCCGGCGCGCCGGCCAGCACCGCGCCGGGGCCGAACGACCGGGTCACGACCGCGCCAGCGCCCACGACGCACCCATCGCCGAGCTCTACACCTGGCAGCACAACCGCGTTCTTTCCCAACCAGCAATTGCGACCGATCTTCACCGGCGCATCGGGCATGGAGTTGGACAGATTCGACGGATCGTGGTTGGAACTGACGATGCCCACTCCAAAGCTGAAAATTGTGTCGTCACCGATTTCGACGCCGTTGAAGGCCTGAATGTAGCAGCCGCCGCTCACCGCAAATGATTTGGCGACATTGCGGCCGATGCGGATGTTGTCGGGCCTCTGAACGCGGCTGGTGAAATGCACGGACCATTTGGTGTCCGAATTGATGCGAAATATCCGCTGGAACAAAAAATTGACTAGCAGGATGCGCCGCGGTACCGAGCCATAGCCCCATTCGCGCCGCTGACGCAGAAAAGGAATGGCTGAAATCGTGGCGGATATTATGCGCTTGATGAGGCTTTTCATCGCGCTCTCTCGCAGGGGGCGCAATGCGAGGCGCCGCGCGGTTTCGCGAGCGCCTGCCTGGACGTAAGGAAATTGAGAGCGAGGAAGACCGGCGCGACCAGCACCAGCAGATCGAACAGGCTATAGAGCCCGCCATGGAATGCCCAGAACTGGAAGTAATAGAGGATCAACGCGGTTGCGAGCGAATGGCCAGACCCCACGAACCGCCTCGCGATCGTGACGAAGAGGAACAGGAAGAGCGGCGACAGGATCACGCCAACAATCCCGAAGTTGAGATAGACCTCGCCGATAAACGAGGGTGAGACCGCCGACGGCTGGTCGAAATTGCCCACCGTGGTGAAGTACCAGTAAGACGAATAATCGCGTATCAGCCCCACACTGCTATTAAACGCCATGTTGTAGAAAGGGCCAAGCAGCGACTCGACGTAATGGAGCCCGAAATAGCTGCCGGTAGCGGGAAATGTGCGGAAGATGAAAGCCTGGTTAGGCAGGCGGGTGGTGTCGATCGCCAGCGAGGCGATCGCCTGTTCTCCGTTCATCTCCAACTCGGCATCCGCCTGCATCTCTCGAAAGCTGCCCCACACCAGGGCGATCCCGACCACCGACACGGCGACGAGGATCGTCCTGAGATTGAGCGCGCGCATCAGCGGTTCTTCGCGCCGCGAAAGCAGGAAGGCCAGCGCGAGAATGATGATGACGTTCAGCACCCGGCCGCGGCCGCCGAGGGGGACGAAGACGATGCCGACGAGCACGATCGAGACTAGGGCCAAGAGCAGGTTCCGGGGGCGCGGATGATCGATCGCGAAGCCGCCGACGAGCATCGACGCCGAGATGAGGAACATAGCCAGATAATAGTAGACACCGATGCCGACGCCCGCATATTCGCCGAGATTGATGCGGTACCGCGCGAGGTCGGGGGAGAAATAGGCCCCCGGGCCGATCTGGAAGATGAACAGTGCGGCGAACAGCGCCGTGACCGCCAGAATTCCGACCAGGGTCGATGTGGCTGTAGGCCGAAACTTGGCCGAGCCAATGGACGGCTTCCGCGTCGTTTCGAACAGGAACAGATAACTCCAGAGAAAATACTGGCCGATGATAAGGCTGACAAGATAGGCGCCGGAGAAGTCGGAGAAGGACGCAAGCGTGTAGGTGGAGTTTTGCGACAGCAGCACCAGCAGATTGCCAATGACATAGTGCATCGTCCATCCCAGCACGAACGCGGCCTGATAAACGGTCGAATGCCTGAGATAGCGGGGGATTAGTATGGCTGCGGTGATCAGGTTGATCGCCGTCAGACAGTAAATGCCGGTTTCGTTCACTTGGCCAGTCCGTTCTCGGCTCTTTCGATCAGCCCGCTGTGAAATGCATAGCGGGTGAACATTCGGGCGGTCGAAAACCGCTCCGCCACCCGGAGCCTAGCGGCGTCCGACATGCGCTGGGCGCGCTCCCTGTCGGCTGCGAGTTCGGCCACGATCCTTGCCCATTCGCCGGCATCGAGCGACCGTCCGAATCCCGAAACGCCTTCTTCGATGATAAAACGATAGTCCGCGTCCTGGTCGGACACAATCGGGACAAGGCCGCAGTCCATCGCTTCGAGCAGCGCATAGTTGCAGTAGATACGGTCCGCCGGGAGCAGGAAGATATCATGCTCGCGGTAGAAAGATTGCGGATCCTTGCTGAACGGCGCAATTGTCACCATCTGTTCCACGCCGTGGCAGGCGATCGCCTGTTTCAGTGATGACGCCTCGGATATGAGCAAGGCCGAACTGTCCTTTTCGCCCGCGATGGTCATGGAAAACCGCACGTCTCGGTCGCGAAGCGCCGCCGCCAGATCGGCGCAGAAACCGACATGGCGCATTGGGACAAAGGAGTTCAGGAACAGCAACCGTATCTCGGGCGCCGAAAGAATCGGCACCCTTTCGCGGTTTCTGACCGGAACCGTGTTGTGAAGCTCGATTGTTTTGTCCGACGCGTAGACGCCGGCGCGCGTCAGCGTGTCGATCATGTAACGCTCCTTGAGAACGACGAGCTGCGACGCATGCATCGCCGTGCGGAAAAACAGGCGTTGCCACCAAGCAAAGTTGTCCCAATCTTCTAGCAGGCCGCGGCACCACAGTACGACCGGAATGCCTTTCAGCTTCAGTACCAGGAGATAGGCGGAGGCGGCGAGTATATGATAGTCACAATAGAGGTCCGCGTGATGGTAGTCGCGGCGGCGGATCACGAGCAACGCCATTAAGATGTCGCGCAGCATTCGTCTGATTGTAGGCCGGTGGGGGGGGCCGGCGAGAAATGTCGCGCCGGCATTCTTCGCAACGCGGCGGCTATAGTCGGTGTCGTCATGGGTATAGACGGCGTAGCCATAGCCGAGGCTCTTTAGGTGATCAGTGAAATAGAAGAGCTTTGGCATGACGAGGTCGGCGCCGATCACCAGAACTCGACGCCTCTTGTCTGACGGGATTGCGCCTTGCTCAGCCATTGGCGAATCTCGCGAGAAGCGGAACGCGCTCGATGACCCGCGCCACCGGCTCCGGAAGCGAAATCCCTGCCCCCAGAACCAGCAAGGGCAGGAAAACAACTCCATAGAGGATCGAAGACACGGCGAGCCTGATAAATGGGGGGTATTCCGCCGTCAGAGACAGGGCCAGAAACTCAAGCGGAGTAGCCGCAAGGCTGACTCCGATGATTTTGAAGATCGTCGTCCAAGGCAACAGGCTCCGCACGCTGGTTTCGAACCCCTTCGCGATTTTGAACAGGTTATATGGCACCGTCCAGAAGTATAGCGTGACAACCAGGCCGAGCGCGGCGCCCTTGTATCCGAAGGCGCGCACGAACACATAGCAAGTCGCGGCATTGATCATCAAGTCGACGATACTGCGGAATAGCACGACATGCGACATTCTCAGCGCCATTAGCGCCGCGCCATAAACAACGATCCGGGTCGGCATAGTCGCCAGATAGATGGTGAACGGGATAGCGCTATCGGCATAGGCCTCAGAATAGAGAAACTCGATGAACGGCCCAGCGGCAATAGCAATGAACACAGTCACCGGAAACAGGATACAAGCTGTCTCCGCCGCCGCCTGGCGGAACAGGGCGATAGCCTCCGCTTTCACCCCCGCCGCGCACGCATTGGACATTTCCGCAAAAAGCACGGTGCCGATCGCGCTGACGACGATGCCGACAAACGGTACTTCGATCGCGCCATTGGCGTAAATTGCGAATTGCTCCGGCGTGGTCATCGTGGCGACTATCAGGGAATGGAGCTGCAAAGTCAGCACGCCGAGCATGGAGGCGAGGCCCATCGGTAGCGACAGCTGCAGAATGTCCACCATGCCGGACAAGCGCGGCGGCCGCCAATGTCCCTCGAAGAGAGCGCTCATCAACAGGAAAGCGATCGGCATGAAGATCGCCGCCGCGCAGATTCGCGCCGCTGCCAACCAGGCATAACCCGGTCGCCACAGGACCGCGCCAATCGTGAGCGCCCCCGTGACGATGCCGACCATCATGTTGAATACGGCGAGGGAACGCACGCGCTCGCCATAGACGAGGATTGTGGAGATGACCGTAGTCGGCAGCATTAGTAATGGGTATATCGAGAGCCAAGGCAGCGTGGTGGCGAGTGCGGTGTTTCCGAAAAAATCGGCTACCAGCGTCGCCCCGCCCAGCAGGAAAAAAGCCGCGAAAGCCAGCGCCGCTATTGTCAGAATGGTGAAGACATCCCCAAGTAAGCCTTTGGTATCCGCTCCTGCGCGAGGAAGCATATAATAGAGCGTGGCGGGGATGCCGAGTTGCAGCAGGGGCGCGACAAAATCATAGACCAGAAAGGTCTGGCGATAGGTCGCGAAGTCTGCCTTGCTGAGAACGCGCGAAGCGACCATGGCTAAGGCCAGTCCGCCTAGCATTGCCATGGCATTTCCCAGCGAAAGCGCGACAACCTTAATGGACCGCCCCTGCTTGGCGGCAGGAGTGGAAAGCATCACTCTCGCACCCGTAGGCGCCTTTGTCACAAGGGCCGCTCTTTCTCGAGCGCTTCTACCACGCGCGCAACAGCACGGCCGTCTCCGCCATACAGCACGGCATGTTCGTCGAGCCGCACCGCCGATTTCGTCGCGTCGAGGATCGCGCAGGGGTCGGCGCCCGCCAAACGGTTCCAGCCCGTTTCGAGGGTTTCCACCCATTCGGTTTCATCTCGCAGGGTCACGCACGGCACCTTAAGCCAATAGGCTTCTTTCTGAAGTCCACCCGAATCCGTCAGCACGAGCGCGGCGTTCCGCAAGGCTGTGACCATGTCTATATAACCGAGCGGATCACAGGCGACGACGTTACTCGGAAGAGACAGACCGGCCTTATCGAGGGCGTCGCGGGTTCGCGGATGGAGGGGGAGCAGGACAGGCCGGTCCATCGCGGCGAACGCCGTGACGATGCCGCCGAGCCGCTTCGGATCATCGGTGTTCTCCGCCCGATGGACAGTCGCGAGCGCATACGCGCCTGGCTCGAGCCCAAGCCGCCTGACCACATCGGAAGAGCCGCTTGCAGCCATTAGCAGCGCATCGGCCATCACGTCGCCGACCACCTCGACCCCGGCGATAATACCCTCCTTGGCGAGGTTGTCGGCCGCGGTCTGGCTGGGGCAAAGCAGCAGCGACGACAGATGGTCAGCCACGACCCGGTTCACTTCTTCGGGCATCTGGCGGTTGAAGCTGCGCAGCCCGGCCTCGACATGCGCGATGGGCACATGCACCTTCGCGGCCGCCAGCGCCGCCGATACGGTGCCGTTGGTGTCACCGTAAATAGGCACCCAGTCAGGCTTTTCCGACAAACGCAGTTTTTCAACGCCCACCAGCATCTTGGCTGTCTGATCGGCATGGCTTCCGCCCCCGCCCCCCAGATGCACGTCCGGCTGCGGAATGCCGAGTTCGTCAAAGAATATGTCCGACATGTTGGCGTCGTAATGCTGACCGGTGTGGATAATGATTTCATCATGGCGGCGGCGCAGCTCCCGGCTTGTTGGGGCGGCCTTCACGAACTGGGGGCGCGCGCCCAGTACGGTTACGATTTTCATCCTGCGCACTATCGCATAGTCCTTTAATCAGACTTCACTCAAAATGATTGCACGAGATATCATCGCTTTGCGAGTTTGCGCATGAGCCTGTGGCAATGGGCGAACGAGACAAAGGTGAGAACGTTTTCGATTGTGGCTCGTGTCATTGGCGAGCGCCCGACATCGTTCAAGCCACTCGGTCTTCCGATTGATGATCCAACGCCCCGCAACAAGCCCAAACCCCTCGCTCGCGCGACAGCTGCTTCGCCGATTTCGATGGTCCAATCGCACTTGGCTTCAAGCGCATCCTTCAATTTGTCTCCGGCGTAGCCCGTGTCGCCGAACACATTCGGCAGCCATGAGCAAGAGCCGATCAAGCCAGAACCAGCAATAATAATATCAATCCTCACTGATCAAAACCCATGCGCCCATTCACGCAGGCCGATGGACATGATGCGCCAAGGCTGTTCGACGAGCTTGTTCCAAGCGGGCGCAACAATGATCGACGATATCATCGTAGGATTTGAAAACGCGGTTGGACAGCCAGTTGTCGCGCAGGAACTGCCAGACGTTTTCGGCCGGGTTCAGCTCTGGACATTTCGCCGGCAAGGGAACGAGCGTGATGTTGGACGGAACGACCAGCTTGTCGGTCATGCGCCAGCCGACGCGGTCGACGATGAGAGCGGCGTGGGCGTCCGGCGGCTGCGTGACAGCGCATGAAAACTCACTCAGGATTATCGGGCGAACAACTCCTCTTTGCGAAGACGATCCGGATAATTAATCAGCACAGCGCGATATTTGCCCTTGAACACGAACAGGCTGCCGGCCGCGGCGCCGATGATGGGAAAGCGGGCGATGAGGCCGGCGATGTCGTCGAGGCTGCCGGCGCCGCCCATTACCGTCATCGGCAGGCTCGTCGCGGCGCGACAGCGCCCAACGAGATCGAGATCGTAGCCAGTCATCATGCCATCTCGGTCGATGTTGTTTACTATGACCTCGCCGGCGCCCGCCCGCTCGGCCCAGGAGGCCAACTCCTCGACGGTCTTGCCCGTCGCCCGCGTACCATTGTGCATGTAGACCTCATAGCGGTCGCCAGACCTGCGCACGTCAGCGACGACGGCGGTGCTCTGGCTGCCCAGCCTGGCCGCTGCGACCGTGATCAGTTCCGGCGTAACGATAGCCGCGGCACCAAGCGCCACTTTCTCCACGCCGAGCCCTACGATCCGCTCCACCTGCTCGACCGTGCGCACGCCCCCAGCATAGGCGAGCGGCATCCGGCACTCTGCGGCGAGGCTGGCGATCAGGGCGTAATCCGGCTCCGCACCGCGAACGGTAGCGTCGATGTCGGCGATGAATAATTCGTCGACTTCCTTCTCGTTGAAGATGCGCACCGCATTGACGGGATCGCCGACATAGGTAGGCTCGGTGAACTGGCGCGTCTTAACGAGGCCGCGCTCGTGCACGAGCAAACAGGGGATGATGCGGGGGCGGAGCAATGTCAAGCCTTCGCGAAATTCTTAAGCAACCGAACACCCCAGCCATGACTCTTCTCGGGATGGAACTGCGCTCCGTAGACATTGCCCGATTGCACGACGCTGGCGAAAGGCTGCCCGTAATCGGCTGTCGCGATAGTCACGCTCTCATCTTTGGGCACAAAACAGTAGCCGTGCAGGAAATAAAAGCGGGCCTCAATGTCGAGCCCGTTGATGAGCGTAGAATGCCGGACCGCCGAGACGTCGTTCCAGCCCATGTGCGGCAGCATCAACCCTGGCCTAGACGGCAGGCGCTCCACGCTGGCCGCGATCCAGCCCAATCCCGGTTCCATGCCTTCGGCGCTCTTCTCTGCCATCATCTGCATGCCGACGCAAATCCCGAGAACCGGCCGGCGGGCATTTATCACCAGTTCGTCTAGCGTCCCCCGCAAACCGGAGCGCGCGAGGCTTTGCATCGCCCAGTCGAATGAGCCGACGCCAGGAAGGATCAGGCGGTCGGCCCGCCGCAAGTCATCGGCCGTGGACGCGAGTACAGCCTCGATGTTGAGCCTCTTGTACATATTGGCGATGGCGGTGACGTTGCCGAGGCCGTAGTCGACGATGGCGATCATAACTAACTCACGGCCCTTAGCGGTCGGCTGGCCGCCCGACGATTCCCACGGGGCATTATGCCTTCCTTCTAAAGTGGTTGATATAGAAACAAATGCCCAGGAACGTTCCCGCAACATCAGCGTCATTCCCGGCGCTCTAATTACACACGAACTGCACCAAGGTCGTCCGCAATCTATTCGCTGGCGCAGACACTACCCGAAGAAATTGACCTCCGTCCCCTGTAACTGGTGAATCCCCAGTCGGTCGGGTGGACATCGCTAAAGCCTGCGTTCTTGAACCAGCGATAGACGTCCACGCTACTGTGGGTCGACTGGTAGCTCGGCGTGACGCTGTCGAACGTATCGAGCAAGGACCAGCGAATGTCGGGCAGGCAAGCAATCGGCAGCACCACCCGGAACGGCAGCGATACGAGGCGCGACAATCTCGAAATTGGCCAGATCAGGTAGACCGCAGCGTAGGAGTAGAACAGCGCGGGATAATGCCCCAGTACCGGCCACAGCGCCTTGAACGTCTTACGCAGTAGGGTGACCGTCGGGAAGTCGTAGGTCGCCCCGCCAGCGCCATAAACGCAGAGAGAAAATGCTCCCCTGTGCTTCAAGACTCGCCGTGCCTCGACGACGCCAGCATAGGGATCTGGCGTGTGGTGCAGGACACCGATGGAAAACGCTTCGTCGAACATGCCGTCGGCGAACGGCATCTGCAGTGCATCTCCCTGCACCATCAGCAGATCGTCGCGCCGATCTCCGACGTTCTCGAGCAGGGCGTCAATGGCACTTGAATAGTCGAGCGCGACGACCGTTCCGCTTTGCGCCAGAGCAATGTCTGTAAAGCGTCCCGGACCGCTGCCGATGTCGAGCACTAGTTTCCCGGAGAGGTCTCCGTCGAGTTCGGTAATCTTGCAGAACATCGATCGGGTGTGGCCTTCCATCGTATTCATCTGGCGAAGGCCGCAGAGATTTCCGGCAAGGCCGAAATCTTTAAGCGGCGATTTCGTCCGCTGCTTTCGGCGTGGATGCGCGCTCTGCCTTCCAGCGCCATGGCAGAAGCTCGTCGACCCTCGTAGCCGGATGGTCGGGCAATTTGGCGAGGACATGCGCGAGCCAGGCTTGCGGGTCCACGTCATTGAGCTTGCAGGACTCGATCAGTGAAAGAACGGCGGCGGCTCGGCGTCCGCCCTCGTCGGAGCCGACGAATTTCCAGACGCGGCGCCCGATCGCTGCGCCACGCAAGGCGCGTTCGGCGGCATTATTGGAGAGACAGATATGCCCGTCGTCGAGAAATCGTGTGAATGACGCCCAGCGATTGAGGCTGTAGTTGATCGCCTTGCAGATATCGCTCTTGACTGAGACGAGCGCGCGTTGCTCTCGCAGCCACGTTTCCAGCGCGTCGACCAGCGGCTTCGATTGCGATCGACGCGCCGCCTTTCGTTCGTCGGGCGGCTTTCCGGCTATGACGCGCTCGATCTCGAACAGCTCGTCGATACGGCGCACCGCCTCGATTGCGATCGGCGCCTTCGCGAGCTTGGCGAGCTCGAAGAATTTGCGCCGGCTATGCGCCCAGCACGCCGCCTCTAAAATCGGTCCTGGCTTTCGTTTCCCATCATAGAGCTCATTGAATCCGGCGAAGGCGTCGGCTTGCATGACGCCGGCCCAGCCGGAAAGATGAGCGCTGGGATATTCGCCATGGCGCGACGCCGAATATTCAAAGAAAGCCGCAGGCGGAGTCTTTCCGCCGAAGGGTCGATCGTCGCGCAGATAGACCCAGAGGCGGCCGGTTCGCGTCTTCGTCTTCGCCAACACCGGAACCGTAGTGTCGTCAGCGTGGATCCGTTCGGCGGCGAGCACATGACGACGTAGCGCGTCGAGAATGGGCTCGAGCGCGACGACGCAGGCGCCGACTCGATCGGCGAGCGTCGACGTGTCGATCTCGACGCCTTCGCGCCTGAAGGTCGCGCTCTGAAGATTGAGCGGCTGATGCAGCAGAAACTTGTTCACCAGAACCATCGCCAGCAAGCTCGGCCCGGCGAAGCCGCGCGGGATCGGATGCGACGGCGCCGGCGTCTCGGTGATGGAGTCGCAATCGCGGCAGGTGAACTTCTCGCGCACATGCTCGACGATCTTCCAGCGACGCGGCTCGCATTCGAGCGTCTTCGTCACCTCCTCGCCGAGCTTGTGCAAGCGCAGGCCGCCGCATTTGCCGCAGGCGCAGGGAGCAGGCTCCACGATCCGCTCGACGGGGAGATTCTCCGGCAGCTTGCGTGGGCCGCGCGGTCCTCTCGGAGCCCGCGTCTTGCCGGCTTTCGGCGCGGCGAGATCGGCCTTTGCCTCTTCGGCTCCTTGCGCTTCTTCCAGATCCTCGATCGCCAGCTCGAGCTGCTCGACGAGCAGCTTGGCGCGTTCGGATGATTGACCGAAGGCCTCGCGCCGCGCTTTGGCGAGCAGCAGCTTCAACCGCTCCACCTCGAGCGCGCGAATCTTCGCTTCGCTCTGCGCGATGATGCGCGCCGCCTGCTCTTGCTCCAGCAGCTCGCGCTGCGCGAGGATCAGCGCATGCGCGCTCGCGAGGTCTGAGGGAAGCGGCTCGAAGCTCGTCGTCACGAAGCGAAGTAGAGCATATTCGCGTCGAAAAATCTCGGCCAAATTATCACTCGGCGCGATCGGCCGCGTTTATCCCGCGGCGCTCGGACGCCATGTTTTCTGGGGCATTCGCCAATCGATTCCGTCGAGAAGAAAGGCCAGTTGCGCGGCCGATATCGCCGCCGCGCCGCTCGCCGCCGAAGGCCATATGAATCGTCCGCGCTCGAGACGTTTCGTAAACATGCATGCGCCCTGGCCGTCGTGCCAGATCAGCTTTATTCTGTCGCCTCGACGGCCTCGGAAGACGTAGAGATCGCCCGCGTGAGGATCACGCTTCATGCCTTCCTGCACAAGCAAGGCAAGAGTGTCGAATCCCTTTCTCATGTCGGTATGGCCGGCGCATAAGAACACATGAACGCCACCGCCGAAGGAGATCATCGCTCAGCGCTCCGCCTTCGACAAGGCGCCTATGACGCTCGCCAAGATCTTCGCATCGGGCGCGCCTTCGATCTTCATACGTGCGCCGCCCGCGAACTCGATGGTGATCATCGACGGCGCGGATTCCGACGCGGGCGCTGGCGCCGGGGGCGCGATCGTCAAAGGAACGAAAGTCGGCGCGTCTCTCGTGTCGAGCTCGCTCGATATCAATGGCGCCGCCGAGAGCGCTCTTCGCCACCGATAGACAAGACTCGGGTCGACGCCGGCCGCCCGCGCGATCTCCACGACGTTCGCCCCCGGAGCCGCGGCCGCCATGGCCAAGCGCTCCTTCTCGGCGAGAGAGTGCTTGCGACGTCGCTCGACCGACGTGATGACCTCGATGCGATCCATGGCTCTCTGTGACTATCCTGTGGCTAGTCACAGTGTCTTATCCGACGCGCTGATTCGTAAGGCGGTCGCTGTCGGACGAATACCTTCCATCGGGCGCCCGACGTTTTCGTTTTCGAACTGGACCTTTGCCCAGCGGTTCCACTGATAGCCGAAGTTGTGGGAATAACCTTCGTCGCTGACAAAGCGAGGGATGCCATTGCGGATCGCGTAGCGCGCAATTGAAGAACAAAGCCAGCCTTCGATTACGTGTTCGCCTTCGCATTTGGTAGGCTTGAGCATTAGTGGCTCGCGCGTCTTTGGTCGGCCAACAACGCCAAGAATTTTCTGTGCATCGGCACCGTTCCTTGCTTTTGAGCGCGCGAAACCCGGACTCGTCCCAGAAAAACACCTCGCCGCCTTCAGCCGCGGCCTTCCGCGCAATGGCCGGATAAATGCGGTCCGGCGCTCAAGAAAATTGTCGGCAAACACGATATCGAACGTGGAGTCGTCGTAAGGTGCGCAAGGCCCTTGAAGTTTAGTTGCTCGATGATGCCGGCGCCTAGGTCGAGAATGGTGCGGCCGGGTCGGATGGCGCGCAGGATACGCTCGCGAAAGAGCGGGTCATCCCAGTTCCGTGCGAACGTCGGGTAGAGCTTGCGGTCCAGCCAGTCACCGCTGTGGCACGATGTTTCCCTCCGGTCACGGTAGGGTCGTTCACAATTCTCCGGAATTCACGATTCATCTCTTACCTCCGATTTCTAGCCCGAGCAGCCGCATCATCGGCGCGCCGATGGCGTAGATCCTGCTCTGCGACCGGTAGTCTCGATAGGTGCGCTTGGGCAGATGGAGATATCTCTCGAGTTCTTCGACTGAGACGCCGAGCTTGGTCGCCACGAACTCCTTGTCGTGAGCAATCGTCTCGGGATCGTACGCCGGATTCTCAAGCTTCTCCAATGCCTCCTCGCGCGCCATCTGACCGGTGACGATAAGGCTAGAGAACTGCACCCGGCGTGTGTCGTAGCCGAATCGGGTCGGTAGCCAGTAGCCCTCGTAAAAGCGGGTGAAGCGCGATTCGAAATGCTTTCGCGGATAGGGTTGCCAGCCAATCTTCTCCTTTAACAGTCGGATCGCCTCTTCCTTGTGATATGGCATATAGTTCAACGGCCGCTCCACGCGGATGCCCTTGATGTATGGCAGGTAGACCTTGTGGTACAGGATGGAGGTGGTGGGGAATTTGACGAGCGCACGTGTCCCAAAGCGCTTATGGATGTCCCTGAGCTGCATCGCATCCGACTGATAGTACATCCACTCGATCGGGTTACGCATGCATTCCGTTGAATAGTTGGCGCCGGTAAGGATGTATTTCACATCATGCTCGGTGGCGAACTTGTACATGCTGGCGAAGAAGGCGTGGTCCTGCGGCGTGTCGATGTGTGGCAAGCCTGACTTGAAGAAAGCGAGCTGGAGATCGCACATCTCCTCCCAGTCGATGACGTGAGTATAGAGATCGAGGTGGAGATGCTCTATCAGCCTTTCAATGTTATTCACTGCTTCCTGAGAGTTCCAGCCGGCGTCGACGTGAAACACCAATGGCCTGAGCCCGAGTTCTTCCTTCGCCAGCCAAGTGAGATAGGAACTGTCGATGCCGCCGCTGACACCGACGATGCAGTCGAAATTGCGGCCCTTCCCAGCTGCCTTGATGCGAGCGACGGTCTTATCCAGTTCGGTGCGGCCACGCACATCAGTATGCCAGTTCGGCTTGATCTTTGTCTCGAACGTCAGGCAGTGGTCGCAGACTCCATGCTCGTCGAACGTGATGGCGCTGTCGCTCGTGTCCATTACGCAACTGGCGCAGATGCGGTATGCGCGCTCCATCAATTCCGTCCTCCACCCGTGCGCCGACGCGCCGCCAAATCAATTAGACAATCGCGCCGGACCGAAACCGCCGCCTCGAGCGCCTCTCCACCCGCAAGCCTTTGCCCTTGAAACTCCAGGCCCTCGCCGGAGCCAATGGCGTTGCGCGCGCTACATCTCCGCACCCAAAAAAATCGCTGCGTTCTCGATCCAAGCCGGCAAGCGCTGCATAATCGCGGCTAGACGGTTCACTCCGGTCGCCGGCAGTCGCCGCCACGACTTTGGACTCTCCACCGTTCGGATCGAAACCGAAATCGATGCTCATTTCTCTGTTTCTATAATGACGAGCGAGTGACGTGAAGACTCAGCGGCACTCGGCGCGTGAGCGCAGACGACGCGTGTTCACCACGCAATCGGCTCAGTGGTTGGTGCGATGCGACCCCGATTACGGTGCGCGCGCAAATTCTGATCGCTGAACTCGGCGAGAGGTTTCGACGTCGACGACGAATTTTGCTGATGCGCCTCGGTTCGTTCTTCCACGCTACCGCACTTCGGGTGAGTGAACACTCTGCCCGTCGCGGTCCGAAAGAGGTGCGCCTAGGCGCTGAAATAACCTAACGCGGCGAACGTTGCCCGATCTATCCGGTCTTTTTCGTATGGCTCGGACTCTACGGAAAGCGTGCTGTCGTTAGGTTCCCTCGCAGGGCATGTTGAAATTGGCTGACGCAGCTCACCAAGCCTTGCGCTTTGCGGCATTCAATCCAACGATCTGCGCCATTCCTCCCGGATCGTCCGCCGAGCTCGCGGCCATGCTCGCCGTCTATGGTTACGCTTTCGAATGGACGGCTCTCGCGCATGACGGTAAGCGCAGCTTTGACCCCACATTCCGATTTTTCGCGTGATTTGCGAGGCTTTGGTCTCTGATAGGGAGATCGGCCTGTGCATACGCATGATGATAAGCTCGAACCGAAAGTGGTCCGGCGGCTCGAGTCGATCACGGGGACCGGGCGGCGGCGAGCATGGTCGCGCGCGGAGAAGGCGCGTATTGTCGAAGAGACGCTGGCGCCGGACGCGATTGTTTCGCATATCGCTCGCCGACATGGAATGACGCCGCAGCAGCTATTCGGGTGGCGGCGAGAGGCGCGGCGGCAAGCAGGCGCCAATGGGCCTGATGGTCACTCGTTCGCGCGCGTCGTCGTCGGTGCGGCGAACGCGAGCGCCACGGCGACGGATCATGCGATGATCGAGATCGTCATAGGTGCGGCTTTGGTTCGCGTTCCGCCGAATGCGGACACCGCGACCTTGAAGATGGCCCTGCGCATTCCGAAGGCCGTGTGATGATCGTCCGGCGAGCAATGTGAAAGTCTTGATCGCAACGAAGCCCGTCGCCGGGGCTCGATCCTGGTCGAGGACGAGCCAAGATCGGCCAATTCTGGGCCTATGCCCGCGACGATCGCCCTTGGAACGGCCCCGAGCCGCTTGGCGTCGCCTACATCTATGCGCCGGATCGCAAGCACGAACGGCCCGCCGCTCATCTCGCCGGCTTCGAAGGCCTGTTGCAGGTCGACGGCTACGGCGCCTATGAGGCTTTGGCGAGAGGCGGCGATGTCACGCTCGCCTTTTGTTGGGCGCATGTGCGCCGTCGCTTCTTCGAGATCCAGGCGGCGACGCCCGCGCCGATCGCCGCGGAGATGCTCGCGTGCATCGGCGCACTCTATGATATCGAGCGCGACATTCACGGCAAAAGCGCCGAGACGCGCAAGAGCGCCCGCCAGGCCCGCGCCAAGCCGATCGTCGAGGCGATGAAGCCATGGCTGGAGGCCAGACTGGCGACGATCTCAGGAAAATCCACGCTCGTGGTCGCCATCCGCTACGCCTTGTCGCGATGGGAAGGGCTCGTCCTCTTCCTCGACGACGGCCGCGTCGACATCGACTCCAACGCCGTCGAACGCGCTATGCGCCCGATTGGGCTCGGGCGTAAAAGTCATCTTTTTGCTGGCTCGGACGGCGGAGCCCAGCATTGAGCCGTTCTCGCTTCACTCGTCGAGACGTGCAAGAGATATGAAATCGATCCGCAGGCCTATCTCACCGACGTCCTCTCGAAGATCGTCGGTCGTCACCCCATGAGCCGCATCGACGAGCTCCTGCCCTTCGCCTATATCAAGAATGCGCCAGAACAGGCTGTGGCCTGAAAGCGACGCTTACGCATGACGTCTACGTCGATCTCTCCCACGCTCTACAGGAAACGGCTCCGACACTCGCCATAGCGCTCTAGATCGGCTGGCTCACATTGCGCAGGGGTCTCAAGCCTCTGCGGCGCGCAGCCGGCCAGACGCAGGCGATGGGCGCCACCCGACTCGGTCAACGCATCTCGCTCTCTATCGGAGGCGGACCCGGCGCCGGGAACCAACGCGTTCCGCCGATCGGCCGGGAGAATTTCGGACACCGTCCTCGGAGCAGCGAACCCCAAAGCGACACGGCGCGCCGAACGACCGAATTCGGCGTCGCTGCGAAGATGGTCTTGAGGACGGCGCGTGCCGCGTGCTCCGAAATTCCGAGCCTCTCGGCAGCCGACTTCGGAGCCAACCCGGAGCCTACCAGCGCCGCCAAGCGAGCTTCGCCGAGCGTCAGTCCCCGCACGTCGCGAGCTATGCCCGAATGTAGGTGACGGCGTGAATCAAGCGGCGGATTTTTGATCGGGCGCGGTTTCGATTCCGTCACGGAATTTTACACCGCTGATGAGCTTCGGCAACAGCTTTTGTCCTTGCAGCCTGCGCCAGCTTTTCGACGCCTCCATCACCAGCTTGAACACCATCAGCCGCGCCGTGTCCTGCGAGAGCGCGCCTTTCGTGCGCACGGTTCTGTGCCGCACCGTCGCAAAGGTGCTGTCGATCGGATTCGAGGTTCGCAAATGCGTCCAATGCTCGGCAGGAAAGTCGAAAAACGTCATACCAACCCTCTGAGATGCTGACTCATGTCGAGGGATTCCCGAATCGGCTGAAATTTGATTCGACTTGGCGAACTATGGGAGGTTCGTCTTGGCGGCAGCGATTGGGCTTCGAGGCGATTACGATGCCCGCTCCTTGCGGGCGATAGCGAAGCGATCGAAGGACGGTCCGCAAGCGCGCCGTCTCCTCGCCCTGGCGTCGATCTATGATGGCGGCGCACGAAGCGAGGCGGCGAAGATCGGCGGCGTCACTCTCCAAGTCGTTCGCGATTGGGTGCTGCGTTTCAACGCCGGCGGGCCAGACGGGCTCGTCGATCGCAAGGCCCCCGGACAACCCTCACGGCTCGAGTGCGCTGGCGGATCGTCGATCTGCGCCAGTGGACATTCGAGGAGTTCCGCGTCGTCGTCTCGGAACAGACCATGGGCGAGTGCCGTCGGCGCTTGCCGAATCGAGAAATTCTGCGACCCTGATTCTCGGCCTGGGCGCCAGCAACCCGAGGAGAGCGCCGCGGGCCAGATTTCGAGCGCTCGCCGATCGCTGCTTCTTTCCGGCCGCTGACACCCGCCGCCTCTCCCGCCGCAAATCCAAAATGGCGTTCCGCGTCGACTTCACGCGGCACCTCGATAAGCTCGAGGGCCGTGGCGCGGGCGCGCTCGTCAGGCCAGGACGCTGGCCGGAGTCGCGCTCCGCCTGCCGAACCCGGCCACGCAGCGTTTCGCTGCCGCCGATCTTTGCCGCGATCGCCGCCCATTGCGAGGCATGGTCGCCCTGGTGCTCCACCGACGAACGCAAGGCCTGCTCGAGCGAGTCGTGATTAACGAGCTATCGGGCTGCTGGAGGAAATGCGCATGTTCGGCAAAGGCGGGAATCGAGCAGATCGAAGGAGTGTCGCAGCTGCAACGCTCATAGCGGCGTTGGGCGCCCCCG
This sequence comes from Methylosinus sp. PW1, assembly GCF_000745215.1. Classification (NCBI taxonomy): domain Bacteria; kingdom Pseudomonadati; phylum Pseudomonadota; class Alphaproteobacteria; order Hyphomicrobiales; family Methylocystaceae; genus Methylosinus; species Methylosinus sp. PW1. Next base: position 447,619 of record NZ_JQNK01000008.1, on the reverse strand, counting down.
TCTCGAGTCTCGCCGATACGGCCCGTGAGATAAAAGCTTTGAAAGCGGAGCTGAAACGCCTCGAGACCAAGCTCGACGCCCAGTCCCGAGCAAATCGAGCGGCGACGGAGCGCCACGATCCGACGAAGTCCGCTCCGGCTGCGGCAGTCCCGCCACCCGTCTTCGTCAGCTTCAAGACCGGCCTCTATGTCGAGAGCGAGGACAAGAGCTTCGATTTCAAGGTCGGCGGACGCATCCATACGGACGGCGGCTTCGCCAGCTCGGCGGACACGATAAGGCGCAGCAATATCGGCTTCCGCCGCGCCGAGCTCGAAGTCACGGGACGCGCCTATGGCAATTGGATCTATCGTTTCCAATATGATTTCGCCACCGCCGCCGGAGGCGTCGCCGGCATTCGCGACGCCTATCTCGCCTATCGCGCCAAATTCCTGCCCGAGTGGATCAGCGCCCAGCCGGTCTCCTTCCAGCTCGGCAATTTCCACGAGCCTTTCGGCCGGGAAGCGCTCGATTCCGACAAGCACATCACCTTCCTCGAACGCAGCCTGACGGCCAATCTCGGTCCCGCTCGCCACATCGGCGCAGCCGTCGGCGTCGGCGATGCGAGCTGGGCGCTCAAGGGCGGCATTTTCTCCACCAGCCCGCAGGATACGGCGAGCGCCCCGCCCACCGGAAACGCGCAATATTGGGACGCTTCGGCGCGCGCCGTCTATGCGCCCATTCACGAGGAGGATGCGCTGCTCCACCTCGGCGGATCCTTCGTCTATCATCGCCCCAATGGGACGACCGCGGCCACCGACGCCACCAATCTGACGCCCGGCGCCTCCGGCTTCGAGCGCGAGCTCACCGGAATTCTCGGCGCGGGTGGGGCGACGGTCCGCGTGCCCGCGGCGCAAGATCTTTCCTGCGCGGCCTCGGCGGCGACGCTCAATGTCGCGACGACCGGCGCAGGCCAGCTGGTTGCGCCTTTCGTGCAGCGACCCAGCTGCCTGAAATATTCCTATAATTACGGCTTCGAGGCCGCCGCGGCCTATGGTCCCGTCTCTGTCGAGGCGGAATATGTCGGCGCTCAATATCAGCGCGACGCCACGCTCGCCTTCCTCTACGCCAATGGCGGCGGCGCGCAGCTGCATTATAGCGCCTATCATGTCGCTGCATCTTTGTTCCTCACCGGTGAATCGCGCGCCGCCTCCTATGAAGGCTATGACAAAAATTGGAGCGCGCCCGGCACTTTCGCCGATGTGAAGATCAAGGACCCTCTGAACAAAGGCGGCTATGGCGCCGTCGAGGTCGCCGCGCGCTATGAGGGGATCGATCTGAACAATGGCGGACTCGTCCCGGCGAGCTTCGTCTATCTCGCGACAGCCACGGGCTCGGCGGCGCAAAAAGCCGTCGCCAATACGGCGACGCTCGGCGGCCGGCAGGAGAATCTCACCGTGGCGCTGAACTGGTATCCGGTGCGCGGCGTGCGCCTGCAAGCGAATTGGACGCGCGCCATGACGTTGATCGCGCCCGTCGATCGCGCATTTCTCAACGGCGATCATCCGAGCCTGTTCCTGGCGCGGGCGCAAGTTTTTTGGTGAGGCAGAGTGCAGCTTCGGGTCGATAAGAGCTCGCTTCCAATGAAAGAAAGCGGCTGACGAAAGGCCCGATCGCTCGCCAGAGTCCGCATTCTCGTCAGGCCAGAGGCTCCTCGCCGGCGATGGTCGTGCGCGTCATCAGCCGACCGCTCTCGGCGTCATACGGCGTCACGCGATGCATGGTTCCGGCATTGTCCCAGATGAGAAGATCGCCGACGCTCCATTCGTGCCGATAGACGAATCTCGGCGATATCGCCCATTGCGTCAGCTCGGAGAGAAGCGCGCCGCCTACATCCGGCGCCAGGCCTTCGATATGCGACGCCGTGCATCCGAGCGCGAGCGACTTGCGTCCTGATTTATGCGTCCACACCAGCGGATGTGTTTTCGGCTCGTGACGGCGCCATCGGCGCAGCTCGTCATCCGTGGGCGTTTGGTTCACGAGCCGCTGGGCCGCTTCGACGCTATGGACGACGCGAAGCCCTTCTATAGCGCTCTTGACCGAGACCGGCAGCTCGTCCCAGGCGGCGTAGCAATTGCTGAATTCAGTCTGACCGCCGACGGACGACAAACGCTTCGCATTCAATATCGCCGCGCGCGCCGGAACGTCATCGCTCGCGCCGTCGAAGTGCCAAAAGAACGAACCTTTCAAATATTCGGCCGCGAATGCGTCGACCTTCTTATCGAGCGTGATCGGCAAAAGCCCGTCGCCGCGCAGCGGAACGATCTCGCCGAGCGTGCGGGAGAGAGCGAGCTGCTGCGCGTCATCGAGGTGGAGTCGCGGAAACACGATCACCCCGCGTCGTTCCAGAATGTCGCGGATCTCCGCCGCATATTCGCCGCGCGTCAGCGCCGCGACATCCATCTCGATCGAAGAGCCTATGCACGGCGTCAGATCGAGAATATCGAAGCCGCGTCGAATGGTGATCGCATCCATGCTCGTCTCCTCATGCGCATGTGTCGAAAGCCCCCGCCCGTGACATGGAAAGAAAAATCGCGCTGCGTGCCGACGGCGGTCTGCGCGCCGATCGACATTGGCGCGGCGTCAGGATTTCGCTGCGCGCGACAGCTGCTCCAGAAGGTCTTCGGCGCCTTTCTCTATTCCCGTCCGCGCCGCCGATAACGCGCCGACGCTCGCCGGAATGTTCAGTGGGCTGGGATATTGCTTGGCGACGAAAGCGGTGAGCAATCGATTGTCGGAGGCGTCGCGTATCTCGACCGCGTAGAACACCGAGCCGGTCAGCAGCCCTTCGCCGCCACGCACGGTCTGCACGCCATTGTAGAGACCGCCCGCGAGATCGAAGCGCGAAAGCGTGCTGAGCACGGGCGTGCTCGTGACGGCGCCGGTCAATGTCAATTTCAGCCGCAGCGTATTCGCGCCCGGCCGGTCCGTTATGGTGAAGCGGCTCCTCAGCTTCTCCGCGAACTCGCTCTGCATATGCTCGGCGAGCGAGGTCTTGTCGGCTACCGCCATATCGCCGAACTGATGATCGGAGCCGCGATAGATCGCGACGGGATCGATGATGACCCTATTATAAACGCGCCAATCGGTCGCGGCGGCATAGCGAAACGGAATGCGCTTGGCGTCGTCCTGCCGATTGGGCTGCAAATGCGCCGAGGATGGAAGCCCGGAATAGGCGATGGGATCCACGCTCGAGCAAGCGCTCGTTCCGAGGCAGAGCAGCGCGACGGTTGGTCGCAACATTTTATCCAGTGCCGCCATACAATAATACTCCTTTGCGTCGAACGCCGCTCGAGTGCGTCGCCGCGTGATCGTTCGGGATCGATTTTCGAGGCTTGCGGGAACGCGCGCGAGTCGACGTCTTCGGCCGCGCCGAGGCGCTTTCCGACTTCGACCCGTCCGGCATGGCGGCGGCGAACGAGAAGCTGCGGCCGCCGAGCCGCCCGCGATAAGGCGCGCGATCATCTCCGCGTATCAGATCGAAGCTCACGATCGTGTTCGGCACGGCGACAGCGAGCACGACTTCATCGCGAGCGAGGACGTCGACCTCGAGCGCTTCGTCGGGCCGATCGGAATCGAGAAGAAGGATGCGTCGCGTCACGAGCTCGTCCCCGCCTGCATGTCGTCACGGCTGCGAGAACAAATCGAAGTGATAGTTCACGCCGACGCGAATGGTGTGGAATCGTGCGTGACGATCGGCGACATCCTTCCGCAGATCCCGGTAGAGATCCGTGTAGAGATATTCGAGCTTCGCAGACCATTTCTGCGCGAAAGCCCATTCCACGCCGCCGCCTGCCGTCCAGCCGATGCGCAGCTTGCCGTCATCGACGATCTTCGGTTCGCCGAAGGCCATGCCGCCCGTGGCGTAGATCAGCAAGCGCGGCTCCGTGAGCGCGAAGCCGACGCGTCCGCGCGCCGTTCCGAACCACGGAAGCGTCGCATCGCGATGATAGGGGCTGCCGTCTCGCGCCTTCAGGCTCGACGCCTGCAAGTCGTTCTCGGCGCCGATGACGAAGCGAGGCGACAGCTGATAATTGAAGCCGATCTGTCCGCCGCCGACGACGCCGCTCGGCGATTTGTCGGCATAGGCGCCGACTCCGGCTCCCACCGCGCCGCCGGCGTTGAGGCCGCCGTAGAGGCCCGTCCAGATGAAGGCGGGCGGCGGCGGCTCGAACGCAAAAGACGGCTTCATATAAGGAAGATCGGCCGCCGGCGCGGCGCCTGCGCTCGCGGCCAGGACGAAAAGCGCCCGCGTCAAAGCTGTCGAATATCTCACGATCATGTTTCCGGTCCCCTGCGCTCGGACTCCCTCCGAGCAGCCGAGGAGGAAAATACGCGACGCCGTCCGAATGTCAACACTGTTGACACAACAATGTTGACACTCGCGCCTTCCCGTCTCATTTGACCATTGTCAGCAGACGAATAATCTGCGCGGAAATGGGAGGCGGATCGATATGGCGACGCTGGCTGAGCTTCAGGAAAAGCGCGGCGGAGAGATCACACGGCGGCGCATACTCGAGGCGGCGCGCGCGCGTTTCTCGACCGCCTCCTACGAGGATGTGAAGCTCCGTGAAATCGCCGCCGAGGTCGGAGTGGATGTCGCGCTGGTCCATCGCGCCTTCGGCTCGAAGGAGCAGCTCTTCTCGGCCGTCCTCTCGACCTCCAAGGAGGCCGAGTCGCAATCGACGCTCGACGCCGGCCGCCTCAGCGAGGATTTCACGGACGGGTTTTTCAGCGCGAGCCAGAACGAGACGCTTCAGATCGTCGTGCGCTCGCTGACCAATCCACAAGCGCGGGAGGTATTGCGCGCCCGCAGCTTGACCGAATTCATCGGCCCGGTCGCCGCCGCTCTCGAGGGAGCATCGACGATCGAGCGCGCAACCTTGTTCAACGCCTGCCTCGTCGGAATGGCGATCTTTCGCGAAGTCTTGGGAGCGCAAGCGCTGCAGGACGCCAATAGCGCCAAGACGCGGCCCTTGATCGCACGGGTTCTCGCAGCCTGCCTCGCCGAGGAGCCGAGCGCCGCGCCGGAGCCGAAAAAGGATGGTCCAGCGAAAGCTCCTCGCCGAACGGCGCGGAAAAAGGAGCCCGTGGCGAAGAAGCCGTCTAAAAAGCGCGTTCCGACGAAGTCTCGCGGACGCTGAGCCCGGCCCGCTATCGGCCGCTCACGTCTTGCGCGCTCGCGAGTTTCCGCGGACGCATGATGAACCGCCGACTTTGGCGGAGCCAATGCGAAAAATGCGCGAGGCGCGACGAGCCGCCGCGCCTCGGATAGAGGGGAACCAGACGACCGAGGCCGCCGGCGCCATCAATGCAGCTCGTCCAAAGCCAGATTGAGCTCCAGCACATTGACGCGCGGTTCGCCGATAAAGCCGGCGGCGCGCTGCTCGATCCGGCTCTCGACCAAGGCGCGCACCCGGCTCTCGGGAAGCTTGCGCGCCGCAGCGACGGCGGGCGCCTGCGCCAGCGCATATTGCGGCGAGATGTGCGGATCGAGACCGGAGGCCGATGTCGTCACCGCATCCGCCGCGACCACATCGATGCGCCCGGCGGCGAATTCCGCCTCGATCGCAGCGTTCACGCGATCGACGAGCTTTTGCGAGGTCGGGCCGAGATTGGAGCCGCCGGAATTCGCCGCATTGTAAGGCGCATCGATCGTCTTGCTCGCATCATTGGGGTCGGGCGCGCTCGTTGCCGAGGGGCGGCCGTGGAAGTAATGATCCGCCACGAAGTTCTGGCCGATCAGACGCGAGCCGACGACGACGCCCTGACGCTCTATGAGGCTGCCATTGGCCGCGTCGTGGAAGGCGAGCTGCGCCAGCCCGGTGATCGCGAGAGGATAGGCGAGGCCAGTGAGAAGGGTGAAGAGAACGATCATCACGATCGCGGGACGAATTTGGGAGAGCATGAGAAGCTCCTTCACGCGAGATGCAGGACCAACACGATCATGTCGATCAGCTTGATGCCGACGAAGGGAATGATGACGCCGCCAAGGCCGTAGATCAGCAGATTCCGCCGCAGCAAGGCGGCGGCGCCGATCGGCCGATAGGCGACGCCTTTGAGCGCCAGCGGGATCAGCGCGATGATGATGAGCGCGTTGAAGATCACCGCGGAAAGAATGGCCGATTGCGGCGAGACGAGCTTCATCACATTGAGCGCGCCGAGCTCTGGATAGGTCACGACGAACAGGGCTGGGATGATGGCGAAATATTTGGCGACGTCATTGGCGATGGAGAAGGTCGTCAGCGAGCCGCGCGTCATAAGCAGCTGCTTGCCGATGGCGACGATCTCGATGAGCTTGGTCGGATCGCTGTCGAGATCGACCATATTGCCCGCCTCGCGCGCCGCTTGCGTGCCGGTTTGCATGGCCACGCCGACATCCGCCTGCGCCAGCGCCGGCGCGTCATTGGTGCCGTCGCCGCACATTGCGATGAGGCGGCCGCCCTGCTGCTCCTTGCGGATGTAAGTGAGCTTGTCCTCCGGCGTCGCCTGCGCGATGAAGTCGTCGACGCCCGCTTCCGAGGCGATGGCCGCCGCCGTGACCGGATTGTCGCCCGTCACCATCACCGTCTTTATGCCCATGGCGCGCAGCTCGGCGAAGCGCGCCTTTATGTCGGGCTTGATGATGTCCTTCAAATGCACGACGCCGAGCAGACGGCCGTTCTCGCTGACGGCGAGCGGCGTGCCGCCGGCGCGCGAGATGCGCTCCACCGCGCGGGTGAAATCCTCTGGCGCGCGCAATGTCGCGACGGCCGCGCGCTCGAGAATTTCGGCGCCCGCGCCGTCGATGTCGGCATCGCCCGTTATGGATTGCGTCTGCGCGAGAATGGCGTCGACGGCGCCCTTGCGCAATGCGCGGCCGGGCAGATCGACGCCGGAGATTCGCGTATGCGCCGAGAAGGGAACGACGCGTGCATCGGCGCCGATATCGGGAGCGGCGAGGCCATAGCGGCTCTTGGCCAGAGCGACGATGGAGCGCCCCTCCGGCGTCTCGTCCGCGAGAGAGGCGAGCAGCACGGCCTCCGCGAGCTCATGCTCACCGACGCCGCCGACGGGGAGAAGCTCATCCGCCATGCGATTGCCGAAAGTGATCGTGCCGGTCTTGTCGAGCAGCAGCGTGTCCACGTCGCCCGCGGCCTCCACAGCGCGGCCAGACGTCGCGATGACATTGAAGCGGATGAGGCGATCCATTCCTGCGATGCCGATCGCCGACAGGAGACCGCCGATCGTCGTCGGTATGAGACAGACGAGCAGAGCGATGAGCACGGTGAGCGACAGCACGGTTCCCGAATAATTGGCGAGCGGCCACAGCGTCGTGCAGACGATCAGAAAGATGATGGTCAGGCCCGATAGCAGGATCGACAGAGCGAGCTCATTCGGCGTCTTCTGCCGCTCGGCGCCTTCGACGAGCGCGATCATTCGGTCGATGAAGGTCGAGCCGGGCGCGGCGGTGATCTTCACCCGCACCCAATCGGACAACACAGTGGTGCCGCCGGTGACGGCGGAGCGATCGCCGCCCGCCTCGCGAATAACCGGGGCCGACTCGCCGGTGATCGCCGACTCGTTGACAGAAGCGACGCCCTCGACGACCTCGCCGTCGCCGGGAATGAGGTCTCCGGCTTCGACGAGCACAACATCGCCGAGCTTCAGCTCCAGCGCGGAGACGATGTCATAGTCACGCGATCCACCTTTGGTTCGCTTGGCTTTCGTGTCCGTGCGCGTGCGACGCAGCGCGTCGGCCTGCGCCTTGCCGCGACCTTCCGCCACGGCCTCCGCGAAATTGGCGAAGAGGACTGTGAACCATAGCCAGGCGGCGATCTGGCCGGAGAAGAGCGCGCTTCCGTCATTCGCGAGGAGATCGCGAATGAACAAGAAGGTGACGACGGCCGAGACGGCCTCGGTGACGAAGATCACCGGATTGCGCGCGAGCCTGCGAGGATCGAGCTTCTTGAAAGCGTCGATCGCCGCGCGGCCGATGATGGCCCGATCGAGCAGGCCAGGAGCAGCGACTTTGGACGACATTTGCGTTGATCTCCGGATCAGAAGGTCTTGCCGGCGGCGAGCAGCAGATGCTCGACGACGGGACCGAGCGCGAGCGCCGGGAAATATTGCAGCAGATAGAGCACGACGATGACGCCGAGCAGCAGGCCGATGAACAACGGCCCATGCGTCGGGAATGTACCGCGCGACGCCGGCGCCTTTTTCTTTGCGGCGAAGGAGCCCGCCATCGCCAGCACGGGAATGACATAGGCGAAGCGGCCGAGCGTCATCGCAATGCCGAGCGTCGTGTTGTACCAAGGCGTGTTGCCGGTGAGCGTGCGCGGACAAAATGAGGGCATGAACCCGGTTTTTTGAGCAGGATACGTGATGGGCTGCGAGTCGAGCCCTTCACTCATCGTGATTTCAGGAAGACTGACTCTCGTGTGGAGGCGCGATTGGCGGGTCGAGCTGCTCTATGAGCTTGTGGAAGACGGTTTCGAACTCGGCGTCGTATTGTTCTTTGTGCGAGCGGATGATGTCGATGACCTTCCGGTAGCAGTCGGCCGCTTGCCGATCCTCGCCTCTGGCCTGATAGACCATGCCCAGGCGATCATAACCGTCATGCATGTCAGGAAAGCGCTGGAGGAGTTCGCGGGCGGCGCGCTCGGCCTCATCGAGCGCGCCCGCGTGCACGAGATCGACAACGGCGTTCGACGCCACGGTCAGCTCATCGTCCATATCCTCGTCGCTGTCGAAGCTCCATAATTCGGCGGCCGCGACACGGGCCGCGCGGTCGGCCGCGTCGCGTGCCGCGTGGGCGGCGCGCTCGGCGTCTTCATCCTTGGCGAGGCAGCAGTGCTTGTACTTCTTGCCGCTGCCGCAGGGGCAGGCGTCATTGCGTCCGATCTTGGCCATCGCGGCTTTCACTCTCGAACAAGAACGAGGCATCCCTTGTATCGGTCCCTGCTGGCGGACGCCAGATTCCACGAGCTTCTCCTCGCCTTCGACCGCGATCTTGCGGCGAGGGCGCGCGAGGTGAGATGCGCGCGCTGCGGCGGCGCGCTTCATTCAGGCAATTTCCTGCGCAAGCCCAGAGGCGGTCCCGCCGGGCTCGGCGCAGACCACAATTTGCGCTTCAGCTTCTGCTGCGCTGTGCAGGACTGCCGCAAGCGCGCGACGCCCTCGTCGTTCCGGTTTCTCGGGCGCAAGGTGTTTCTCAGCGCGGTCGTCGTGCTGGTTTCGGCGATACGCAATGGCGCGGCGGCGTCGGTTCGCGAGCTCTCCAACCTTGTCGGCGCAAGCCGCAACACGATTCAGCGCTGGCGCCAATGGTGGCGCGATGTCTTCGCCGCAAGCCCGTTCTGGAGGGTGGCCGCGGCCGCCTTCATGCCGCCCGTCGCCCGAGAGGAGCTGCCGACGGCGCTCCTGGATCGCTTTTCCGGCGCCACCGCCGAACGACTGACCGCGCTGCTGCGATTGCTTTTGCCGATCACCGGAGGGGCCGCGCCGATGCTCGCTGCATGAGGGTTTTCGTCGGCCCGCAGAAGACGCCCGTCGCGGGTCGACGGCCCCGCCGTTACCGTCCGCCAGTCCACTCCAAGGAGCGTCGGCATGGCGAAAGGGCGGGTGCACGAGCAATGGGCGCAGCTGCGCTTTTCGGTGATCGGGCAGCTTCTCGCTGCGCCGCCCGAGAAGGGCGCGCTCCGTTCGGCGCTCGTTGAGCTTGCGGCGCGCGAATGGCGCCATCCAACGACCGGCGCGCCGGTGCGCTTTGGCGCCTCCACGATCGAGCGCTGGTATTATCGGGCGCTCGGAGAGCGTCAGGACCCTATCGCCGTCCTGCGCCGCAAACGTCGCCAGGACGCCGGCCAGCAGACAGCGCTCGGCGTGCCGCTGCGCCAGGCGCTGCTCGCCCAATACGCTGCGCACAAGAGCTGGAGCGTCAGGCTGCACTGGGACAATCTGGTCGCCTTGGCTTCGAGTCGGCCCGAGCTTCAACCCGTGCCGTCTTATGCGACCGTCCTTCGCTTCCTCAGGGCCAATGGTCTGGACAAACGCCGGCCGCTCACCTCGCGGCTGACGGCGGGCGCATTGCGGGCCGAGGCGCGCCTCGAGCAACGCGAGGTCCGCAGCTACGAGGCCGAATATGTCAACGGCCTGTGGCATTGGGATTTCCATCACGGCTCGCGCAAGGTGCTGACGCCGCGTGGCGAGTGGCGCACGCCAATGTTGCTCGGCATTCTCGACGACCGTTCGCGACTCGCCTGTCATCTGCAATGGTATTTGGCGGAGACGGCCGAGAACGTCGCGCATGGTCTGTCACAGGCGATCCAGAAGCGCGGCCTGCCGCGCGCCGCGATGAGCGACAATGGCGCGGCGATGACTGCGGCGGAGATCCGCGAGGGCCTCGGCCGGCTCGCAGTCCTGCACCAGACGACGCTCCCCTATAGCCCCTATCAGAACGCCAAGCAGGAGGCGTTTTGGGGTCCAGTCGAAGGCCGGCTGATGGCCATGTTGGAGGATGTGCAGGACCTCAGCTTGGCGACGCTCAACGAGGCGACGCAGGCCTGGGTCGAGTACGAGTACAACCGCAACATCCATTCGGAGATCGGCGAGGCGCCCGTCACGCGTTTTCTCGCCGGCCCCGAGGTGACGCGGCCGAGCCCCGACAGCGCGAGCCTCAAGCTGGCCTTCACGAGGACCGAGCAGCGGACGCTGCGCAAGAGCGACGGCAGCCTCCTGATCGAGGGCCGCCGCTTCGAGGCCCCGAACCGCTACCGCCACCTCACGCGCCTGGAGGTCCGCTTCGCCAGCTGGGACCTCGGCTGGGTCCATCTCGTCGACGCGCAAACCGGCGCGGTGCTGTGCCGGCTGTTCCCGCAGGACAAGACCAAGAACGCCGATGGGCGCCGCCGGTCGCTGGAGCCGATCGCGGCGGAGCCCATCGCCATCAAGCCTGCCGGTGGCATGGCGCCACTGCTCGCCAAGCTCATGGAGCAGCGGGCTGCAACGGGGTTGCCGCCCGCCTACCTGCCCAAGGACGAAGGAGAAGAGTCTTGAACCCCAAACTATTGGCGCTCTACGGCCTCAAGTGGAACCCCTTCGCGCCGGGCGCGCCGACCGAAGCGTTGTTCGCCACGCCGCGCCTGCGCTCCTTCTGCTGGCGCGTGGCGCAACTCGCCGAGGAGGGCGGCTTCGCCCTCGTCACCGGCTCGCCCGGCGCCGGCAAGTCCGCCGCCCTGCGCATCCTGGCCGAGCATCTGGCGACGCAGCGCGACGTCAAGGTCGGCGTGATCAGCCGTCCCCAGGCCGGCATCGGCGACTTCTATCGCGAGATGGGCGATCTCTTCGGCGTCGAGCTTCGCCCGAACAACCGCTGGGGCGGAGCCAAGAACCTGCGACAGCGTTGGCAGGCTCATATCGACGACTCTCTCAATAGGCCCGTCCTGATCGTCGACGAGGCCCAGGAGATGCTGCCGCTCGTCCTGAGCGAGCTGCGCTTGCTGTCCTCGGCAAAACTCGATTCCCATATTCTGTTGACCGTCGTTCTGGCGGGAGACGGACGGCTCGTGGAGCGTCTGCGGTCCGACGAGCTTCTCCCGCTCGGCAGCCGCATCCGAGTTCGCCTCGCTATCGACCGGGCGACGCCGCAGGAGCTGCAGGATTGTCTCAGACACGCCTTGCAGCAGGCCGGCGCGACGACGCTGATGACCCCGGAGCTGATCGTGACCCTCTGCGATCACTCCCAGGGCAATCTGCGCGCGCTCATGACGCTTGCGGGCGAGCTGCTCGCGACGGCCGCCGAGCGTGACGCCCGACAGATCGACGAGAAGCTGTTTTTCGAGACTTGCGCCATGGCCCCTCCGCCCGCCCCGCTCTCGACTGCGGCCGGAACTCGGCGTAGACGATGACGCCGCTTCCCGTCACGCCCGCCCATCAGCTCGCCGATCGCCCTCCAGACAAGGACTGGCTGGTCACGGGGTTGTGGTCCCAAGAAGCGGTCGGCATCATCGGCGGCGAGCCCAAATGCTGCAAATCCTTCCTCGCGCTAGATCTGGCCGTCGCCGTCGCCGGCGGCGCGCCCTGCCTGAGGCGATTTGGCGTACCCAAGCCCGGCCGCGTCCTGCTATACGCCGCCGAGGACGCGGCGCACATCGTCCGGCGCCGGATCGAGGGCATCGGCGCTGCGGCCGGCCTCTCCATCTTTGATCTCGACATCCAGGTCATCACCGCCCCGTCGCTGCGCCTCGATCTCGACGCCGATCGCGCCAGCCTCGAGGAAACCATCGCGCGGCTGGAGCCGCGCCTGCTCATCCTCGACCCCTTCGTGCGCCTGCATCGCATCGACGAAAACATCAGCGGCGAAGTGGCGCCGCTGCTGGCGTTCCTGCGTCAGCTCCAACGCCGTCACGGCCTCGCCGTGATCCTCGTCCACCACGCGAGAAAGAACGCGAGCAGCATGCGTGCGGGCCAAGGCCTACGTGGTTCCTCAGAGTTCCATGCCTGGGGCGACTCCAACCTCTATCTCCGCCGAGACGGCGACGCGCTCACCCTGACCGTCGAGCACCGCGCCGCGTCGGCCATGCCCGCCATCAGGCTCGAGCTCACCGAGCGCGCCGACGCGCTCGCCCTCGAGGTCGTGGACGGCAGGCCACAACCCGCACAGGGCGCAGAAGCACGCTCGATCGACGAGCGCATCGTCGCGGCCCTCGCGGAAGCCGGCGCGCCGCAGCCCTTTGCCGATCTGCGCGCCTTGTGCCGCGTGCGCACCACCACGCTCTATCAGCGTCTGGCCGCCATGGCCGCCGCGGGCCGCATCGTCAAATCGACGGACGGCTATCGCCTCGCCACGGGCTGAGTGATACGCCGCGATAAACGGCCGCAACCAAATCAGCCCCGCTGTGGCCGCATGCCCTCTCAAGTCACTCAGACGTTGACTTCCCACTTCCGCTTCCCACCACCCCTACAGCGTGCGGGAAGCGGAAGTGGGAAGCCCATCAAAAAGCCTGATGAGCACGACATCAGAAACCGTGATCACACTCACCGGAAAGGCCCGCGAAGGCCGAGCCATTATTGTCGGTCGTCGAGGCGAAGGCGTAGACGATCTCCGACAGACCGTGCGGGCCGGCGTTGTTCAAGCTCGCGAGCGCGCCCGGCAGCAGCGCGGAAGCCGCGGAGAATCCGAGCACGCAGAGCGGATAGATCAGCACGGCGAGCATGGCGAGCTTCATCTCCCGCGCCTCGATCTTCTTGCCGAGATATTCCGGCGTGCGGCCGACCATGAGGCCGGCGACGAAGACCGCGACGACTGCGAGCACGAGAAAGCCATAGAGACCGGCGCCGACGCCGCCCGGCGCGATCGAGCCCATCAGCATGTTGAACAAGGGCACGAGGCCGCCGATCGGCATGAAGGAGTCATGCATCGAATTGACAGCGCCGGTGCTGGTGCCTGTCGTCGCTGCGGCGAAGAGCGCGCTGGTGGCTACGCCGAAGCGCACCTCCTTGCCTTCCATATTGCCGGGCGAAGGATCGACGCCGATCGACGTCAGCAGCGGATTGCCGGCGGCCTCCGCCCAATAGGCGATGAGCACGCCGCAGACGAGCACGATGAGCATAGCGATGGCGATCGCGCGGCCTTGCCGAAAATCCAGCACCGCGCGGCCGAAGGCGAAGGCGAGCGCGAAGGGAATGACGAGCAGCGCCCATATTTCGAGGAGATTGGAAATCGCGTTCGGGCTTTCGAACGGATGCGCCGAATTGGCGTTGAAGAAGCCGCCGCCATTGGTGCCTAGCTCCTTGATCGCCTCCTGGCTCGCGACCGGGCCGATCGAGATCACCTGCTTGGCGCCCTCTAGCGTCGTCGCCTCGACAGAGCCGAGAAGCGTCTGCGGAACGCCGAGCGCGACCAGCGCGAGCGCGAAGACGATCGACAGCGGCAGCAGCACATAGAGCGCGCCGCGTGTGAGATCGACCCAGAAATTGCCGACCGTCGGCGACTCTGCTCGCGCAAAGCCGCGCACCAGCGCGAAGGCCATTGCGAGGCCGGTCGCAGCGGAGAGGAAGTTGTGAACGGTGAGCCCGAGCATCTGCACGAGATGGCTCATCGTCGTCTCGCCGGCATAATTCTGCCAATTGGTGTTGGTGATGAAGCTGATCGATGTGTTGAAGGCGAGATCGGCCGGGACAGGATCGAAGCCCTGCGGATCGAGCGGCAACACATTCTGCAGGCGCTGCAGCGCATAGAGCGATGCAAAGCCGACGACGCTGAAGGCGAGCATGGCGCTCGTATAGACGAGCCAGCTTTGCTCACGCGCCGGATCGACTCCGGCGAGCTTGTAGAAGACGCGCTCCACGGGAAGCAGAACGGGCGTCAGAATAGTGCGCTCGCCGGCGAGGACGCGAGCGATAAAGGCGCTGAGCGGCACGGCGGCGAAGACGACGGCTGCCAGCACGACGGCGATTTGCGCCAAGCCAATGGCGTTCATGATCGTTTCCTTTACGGAGCCCGAGACGCTCGGCTCAGAATTTCTCGGGATGAAGGAGCGTGTAGACGAGATAGGCGCCGAGCAGCACGGCGACGCCCAGGCCGATGATCGGTTCGAGCATCATTCGCTCCCTTTTCAGAGCCGCCCGCAGGCGCGCGCATAAAGCCCCATCAGCGCGAAGAGAATCGCGCCGAGGCCGAGATAGACAAGGTCGAGCATGATCAGTCTCCCTTTCGACAATGCTCGGGATATGCCTGCAGAGCGCGTAAGGAGGCTATTCGGATTTGCCCCGTCGGGCGTAAGGACCGCATAAGGATCCGCTCGCGCGGCGTGCAGCGCCAATGAGATGACGTCCGAGGAAGCGGACGAAAACCGTCGTATCGAGGTGGCGCAGAATGCGCGCACAGCCGCCACGGCCTAGAGACCAGGATGATATCGCCTATAAATCAAGAGACTATATTCTCCGCGGCGCCCATGATGGGCTGGACTAAAATATTTGTAATTTCAAATAGATAGCACGCTCCGTGTGCAGAGATTGTTCTCTTTTTCTTCCTGCTCGCCAGGCCGCGCTGGAACACGCAGCTCCTCTCCTTGGCGCGACTTTCGGGCGCCCATCGGCATGCGATTTCGCCAAATGGGCCGCCGTCTTCGGGGACGCCAAGATGATGACGGCTCTGCTCGATCGCCTCACTCACCGCTGCCACATCCTCGAAACCGGAAACGACAGCTTCCGGTTCAAGGACATGTCGGCGAAAGCGGACAAACCAGCAAAGGAGAAGACCAAAACTTGACGACCGACTGCCCCGGAAACCATCCTCAACCTGGGTCAGTTCTCAATGGAAATTCTGAGTCTAATCTCGACGGAAATAGACAGCAATTGTAATGATAGCCGTAAAAAGCCCGACAATGAGATTGTTAATAACTCGTTAATCGGACACCATCTATATGGTTTCGAAGGAAGGTCGCGTGGTCCCTTCCGTACGATGGAAAAGGCCCATCCATGAAATGGACACAAGCGGTTGTCATCGGGTTGATCGTAACGATGGCCCCTACTCTGGCACGCGCTCAAGAAGAAGAGGAGGACCGCCGAAGAGACTACATGCATCGCCTTCATGAGGATTGCGAGAGTGGCGACGAAGAGGCGTGCGCCCGTCTCGACGAGATGCGCGAGGAATGGCGCGAGCGGCGCCGCCGGCGCGAATATGAAGAGTGGCGCCGAAGGCAAGACGGGCCGCGTGATTATGACGAAGACCAAAACAGGCGTCGCTTCGTCCCGCAGGCGGATCCCAAAATCGCATTGTGCCTGGCGATCGAAACGAATTACAACAATTGCATGAGGCAGCACGGCGGACGCCAGAACGAGTGCGCCGCCTGGGTCTACGAGCTGAAGGCGAACAAATGCTTCTGAGCGCCATCATGCAGGCAGTGTGATAATCGCCTGAAACCCGTGAGGGCTGCGAGTTCCAAAGCGAATTTGCCCGCCATAGGCGTCGACGATGTCCGACGAGATGGATAGACCGAGCCCGGTGCCCTCGGTCTTTTGGTCGAGGCGAACGCCACGCTGCCCGAGCTCGACGAGCTTCTCGGGGGGAACTCCCGGGCCGTCGTCCTCGACGAGAATCGACAACACGCATTCGCGTTCCGCCGATACATGGACTTCCGTGGCCGCCCATTTGACCGCATTTTCCAGGAGAGCGCCAAACAGCTCCGTGGCTTCTTCGACGCCCATGCCGATCGTCACATCCGCAGGAATGTCCAATCGCCAGGACAGAGCGCCGCCACGCGGCGTTCGCATGAGCGCTCTCGTCAAGCTTTCCACCACATTTCGAAGAGGCGTCGCTTGGACAGGCGAGCCGGCGAGCGACTGCAACCGCGCCCGCGATAGCTCCCGATTTATGTGACGCCGCATGCCGAACGCGAGCTCCTGAAGCTCGTCGGCGATCTCGTCTCGACCGTCCTTCCGGAGCCGTTCCGCATCCGTCGCGAGAATGGCGAGAGGCGTCTTCAGGGCGTGCGCCAAATTGGCGGCGCGCGCCTTGGCGCTTTCGACCGCTTTCGCTTTCGCTTCCAGCAGGGAGTTCACTTCGGCCACCAGAGGCATGATCTCCTCGGGGCCATCGACTGTAATCGACTTCTTCTCTCCTGCTCGAACCGCATTGACGTTCCGCCGAAGCGCCTCCAACGGCCTCAGGCCGACCGCGATCTGCCCCCATGACGACGCCAACAAAATGAGCGCCAGCACCGCGAGCGAAGCAGCCACATCGCCAGCAAACTCCGTTCTCGCCTCGAGGATTTCATTCCGGTCGACGGCCGCGGTGATCCGCAAGCGCCGATTGCCGCCCTCCGTCGCGTAATTCACGCGGCGCTCGCCCAGAAATAGGGTCTCGCCATTTGGACCGGGGAGGTCGTGATGGTGAGCGATTCCAGGCTCGATCTCGTCATTCGGCAAATCGATGACATGATCCCATAGGGATCGTGACCGCAGTTTGACGCCGGCTCCATCCTCGACGATTTGCCAATAGAGACCACTGAGCGGCTGGTCGAAGCGTGGATCCGCGAGCGGTCGGCCGAGTTGCAGAGCTCCGTCGGGGCCTAATGACACATTCGCCGCCAATTGCCGAATGTAAGTGTCGAGCTCGACGCCGACGCGACGTATCACATATCGTTCGAACAGCGCCACCAGCGCGACGCCCGCGAGAACCAGCGCGACGCAAAGAGAGAGGGATGCGGCGATCGACAATCTCAGGCGAAGCGATTTCGCCCTCATTTGCCGCCGCCGACAATGTAGCCGAATCCACGCCGCGTCTCGATGCGCTCCGAACCGACCTTTTTGCGCACGCGTCCGACCAAGACCTCGACCGCGTTCTCGGTCTTGTCGCAGTCATGGGAAAAAAGCTGATCCAGCAACTCCGCGTTCGGCACCACTCGGCCGGAGTGATGCATCAGATAGCTGAGCAGCCTGTATTCCTGCGGCGTAAGAGATACGGGTTCACCGTTCAGGCTGACCCGCATCTGACGCGTGTCCAGATGCAGATCTCCTACTGTGACGATGGGCGCAAACAAGCCGGTGGATCTACGCACGATGGCGCGCAGTCGCGCCAGCAATTCTTCCATTCGGAAAGGCTTCGGCAAATAGTCGTCAGCGCCCGAATTGATCCCGTCCACGCGCTCGAGCCAGCTGTCGCGAGACGTGAGTATGAGAATCGGCATGGAGCGACCGCCCGATCGCCATTTCTTGAGAATGGAAAGGCCGTCCATGCTCGGTAGGCCCAGATCGAGGATGACCGCGGCGTAATCCTCGGTGTCGCCCTTGAACCAGGCTTCCTGGCCATCGGCTTCCCAATCGACCACATACCCCGCTTCGTTCAGCGATGCGCTCACGTTTCGCGCGATACGCTCGTCGTCCTCCGCGAGCAGGACGCGCATCAGTCGCCTCTCCTGACGATTTTACCCGTCTGAGCATCGACGCGCGCTTCGATCATGGCGCTGCCGGGGCCGATGATTTTGATTTCGTATATCCAGGCGCCACGATCTCGCTCCAGCTCGACCCCGACGACGTCACCGCGAACGCTCTCCCGTACCCTGGCGAGTATCTTCTCGAGCGGCAGAATTTCGCCCCTTTCGAGCGCTGCTCGAGCGACGTCGTGATCTTCGCGACGAAGGCGCTCCTCCACAGCGAGGGCGTCGCCAGCGCCCATGGCGACGGCCGCTCCGAGGAGCAGCACGGCCACACAACTATGTCCGATTCTTCGTGCCATGACCCTGTATCGCGCGAGAGAGCTGACAAATCCCTGACACGTCTCGACAGCGGATCGACAGGTCTCGTCCTGTAAGAACAGGTCCCGTCGACGCAGATCTGCCCCTCCTCGACCCCATGAGAAAATACGACAACGCGTCACACCTTCACAGAGGCAAGTCGAGACCACGTAACACGCTCTGCGCCGACGGTGGAATTCCTCCCAGCGCCGCCGCGGCTTTTGGGCGTCGAACCCGAAGATCGACACGAGACGCGAACACGGCAGCCAAAGAGCCGTTGAAACCGGCTTTGGCCTGCGATTGGCGTCCTCGAACGGAGTCAGAAATGACCCTTCCCGAAAAAATCCGTCTTTATCATGCCGCCCTGGCAGGGCTGGCGCTATCGGCTTATGCCAGCGGGGAGCTCGGCTCCATTCACGAATGGCTCGGCTATGGCGTGACGTTCATCCTGATCGTCCGCATTATCTGGGGCGTCGTCGAGGCTCGCCAGCTCGGAATCTCTCGGTTTTTTCCGGGGTTGACGGAACTCGGACACGTCCGCTGGTTCGATCACCCCGCGGTGAGCAAGCTCCTCCTTTCGGGAGTGGCTCTTACGCTGGTCTCGACGGTCGTGACCGGAATCTTGGCGGATCGACCGACTTCGCGTCTTCCTTCGCTCCGAGACGAAGCCGCTTTTTCGTCAGCTTCGGAGTGGCATGCGCCGAGCAATCGAGAATTGCGCGGCTCCTCGGAGAAGGCGAGCCTCGATCGGCGCGAAAATGACAAAAGCGAATCCTGGATCACCGAGGTCCATGAAGCGTCGGCGAACTTCCTGCTCGGCTTCGTCATCGCACACGTGAGCTACATGCTGCTGTTCAACCGTCGCCTCGCTGCGTTCATGCTGTTCTGGGTGGGTCGGCGGGCCAGAGCATGAGCATGCCGCGCCCGCTGGAAGCTTTTATTCACTGGCGACGATCCGCCGAGCCCCGCGTGAGCAAGGGCGCCCTCATTTCCGTGGGCGTCGCGAGCGCATTGATCGGCTCCTGGTTTCCGCAAATAGCGGAGCCATTCCGCTCCGTTCTCGCGCCGAAATCGCCGATGATCGGCGCGCAAAAGGCGTCGGACACGGTCAACGGACTCATCAAATTGACGGCCGAGCAGATCGCGGCGGCCGAGTTCGCCGTCCGACCAGTGCAGGGCGGCGTCCTGACGAGACGCATCAACGTCCCAGCTCTTGTTTCCGCCGATACCGACCGAGTCGGACATGTCGCCGCCAAGGTGGTCGGCACGGTCGCCGAATTGCGCAAGAACATCGGAGACTGGGTGGAAAGCGGTGAAACGATCGCCTATCTCGAAAGTCGCGAAGTCGCCGACGCAAAGAGCGATTTCCTCGCGAGCCTTGTGAGCTACAATCTGCAGCAACAGCTCTTCCAGCGCGAGAAAGGGCTGTTCGAAAAGAAGATCACTGCGGAACAAGTGTTTCTCCGCGCTCAGACCGCTCTATCCGAAGCCCAGCTGCGCCTCGATCTGGCGCGCCAGAAGCTCGCGGCCCTCGATTTGAGCGAGGCCGAGATCTCTGCTCTTCCGAAACAACCGACTTCACAGCTGCGCCGCAAAGAAATCCGCGCGCCGATTTCGGGACGTGTGACCGAACGTCGAGCGAGCCTCGGACAACCGGTGGGTGGCGATGGCGAGCTCTATGTCATCGCAGATCTGTCGGTAGTTTGGGCCGATCTGTCGGTAGCGCTGACAGATCTTCCGAACGTGCGCCAAAAGCAGGCCGCCCAACTCGCCGCCAGCGACGGGCGGCAGCTGGAAGGATCCATCATCTTCGTGAGTCCGCTACTCAGCCAGGGCACTCAGTCGGCGCGCGTCGTGGCGAGATTTCAGAATCCGGATCTCGCTCTAAGACCGGGCGGCCTATTGACCGCTCGGATCGACCTGGAGCGTCTGCAAGTCGGCGCGATGATTCCGCGCACCGCGGTGCAGCTGGTGAACCGCGAGCCTTCCGTATTTGTGCGCGTGGACGAAGGCTTTATCCGGCGCAAGATCGAAACGGGAACCTCCGACGAGGAGTCGGTCGAAGTCGTCGCCGATCTGGCTCCCGGCGAATTGATCGCGACCGCCAACACTTTCGCGCTGAAAGCCGAACTGGGCCGCCTGCTGCCGGATCTCGCCGAATAATTCGCTCCCTTTGACGTCTCGATGAAAGTGACGAGTCGGATATGATCAAGTCGATCATTTCATTTTCTGTTCAACGACCTTGGGTCGTCGTCCTGGTCGCGGCGCTCTCCTGCCTCACAGGAGCCTGGTCGCTCACCCGCCTTCCGATCGACGCCGTTCCGGACATCACGAACAACCAGGTTCAAATCAACGCATCGGCTCCGTCATTGTCGCCGAATGAGATGGAAAAGCAGGTTACGTTTCCGATCGAGAATGCGCTCGCGGGAATTCCAGGACTTGAATATACGCGCTCGCTGTCGCGCAATGGCTTCGCGCAAGTGACCGCGGTATTCGGCGACAAGGTGGATATCTATTTCGCGCGTCAGCAAGTTTCGGAACGCTTGCTCCAGGCGCAAGGCGACTTTCCGAGCGGTGTGGACGTCCGAACGGGACCCGTCGCGACGGGTCTCAGCGAAATCTATATGTGGAGCGTCACATTCACGGACCGCCGCTCCGCCTCGAGCGTGAATTCTGGACGGGCCGGTCGGCAGACGGACGGATCATTCGTCACGCCGGAAGGGGAAACGCTGCGGAGCGATCTCGAGCAGATGGCCTATCTGCGCACCGTCCAGGACTGGATCATTCGACCGCAATTGAAACTCGTGCCGGGCGTTGCTGGCGTCGACTCGCTCGGCGGATATGTGAAGACCTACGGCGTTCACCCCGATCCCGCGAAGCTCTACGCCCTCGGCCTCTCCTTCACCGATCTCGCTGCGATCATCGACCGCAACAATGTGAGCAGAGGAGCGGGTTACGTCGAAGACAATGGCGAAGGCTATGTCATTCGCAGCCGTGGGCGGCTGGAGAGCTTCGCGGACATTCTCGCCGTTCCGGTGACGACCCGAGGCGGCGTGCCGGTGCGAGTCGAGGATATCGCGCAAGTCGGGGTCGGGCGAGAGCTGCGCACGGGCAGCGCGAGCATGGACGGAAAAGAAGTCGTCATCGGAACCGCGCTGATGCTGATCGGCGGAAACAGCCGGACCGTATCGGCGGCAATCGACGCCAGGATGCAGGAGATCAACAAGTCTCTGCCTCCGGGAATCGAGGCGCGGCCGATCCTGAATCGGACCGTCTTGGTCGACGCCACCATCCAGACAGTCGCCAAAAATCTAGCGGAAGGCGCGCTTCTGGTCATTATCGTTCTCTTCGCCTTGCTCGGCAATTTTCGAGCGGCGCTGATCACCGCCTTGGTGATTCCGATCACCATGATGCTGCTGATAACGGCGATGGTGGAGGGTCATATCAGCGCCAATCTGATGAGCCTCGGCGCGCTCGACTTCGGGCTGATCGCCGATGGCGCGGTCATTATAGCCGAAAACAGTCTGCGACGCCTCGTGGAACGGCGGCACATGATCGGACGCGATCTGCTGCTGGGCGAGCGCTCGAGCACGATCATCGCGTCGGCGGAGGAAATGATCAAGCCGACGGTCTATGGGCAAGGCATCATCATTCTCGTCTATCTACCTTTGCTGACATTCTCCGGAGTGGAAGGCAAAATGTTCCAGCCCATGGCGTCGACCGTCATAATCGCGCTGGCCTCCGCATTCGTTCTCTCTTTGACCTTCGTGCCGGCGATGATTTCGATCCTGATTTCCGGGCGGATCGAAGAGACGGAGAATGTGATCGTCGGAAGCTTGAAGAAGCTCTATCGCCCTTTGCTCGACCGCGCGACGGCGAGACCGGCTCCGACCATAGGCGTCGCGGTCGCCATCTTCGTCGGCTCGCTCTTTCTCTTCGCCGGACTGGGCCAGGAATTCATCCCGACGCTGGACGAGAAAAATCTCGCTATGCAAGCCTATCGCATTCCGAGCACGTCGCTTTCGCAGTCACAGGCCATGCAGCTGCGCGTCGAGAAAGCTCTGCTCGACGTTCCGGAGGTCGCCTATGTCTTCTCCAAGACGGGCACGGCCGAAGCCGCGACAGATCCGATGCCGCCCAATCTGACGGACACATATATCATGTTGAAGCCTCAGGCGGATTGGCCGGATCCCCATTTGCCCAAACCGGAGCTGATCGGACGAATCCAATCGAGGCTGGACGTCCTCATCGGCAATTCCTTCGAATTTTCGCAGCCGATCCAGAATCGCTTCAACGAATTGCTGGCCGGCGTGCGCGGCGATATCGCCGTCAAGACATTCGGGGAAGACTTCGACATCATGCTGAAAACCGCCAATCAGATCGCCGCGATCCTGAGAGAAATCGACGGCGCCAAGGACGTCAAGGTCGAGCAGGTCGGAGGCCTTCCGTTTCGTGAGATCAATGTCGACAAGCGGGAAATCGCGCGATTGGGGCTGAGTCTCGCAGAAGTGCAGGACGTCATCGGCGTCGCCGTCGGCGG
The DNA here is from genome assembly GCF_000745215.1 of Methylosinus sp. PW1. Lineage (NCBI taxonomy): Bacteria > Pseudomonadati > Pseudomonadota > Alphaproteobacteria > Hyphomicrobiales > Methylocystaceae > Methylosinus > Methylosinus sp. PW1. Next base: position 424,822 of record NZ_JQNK01000008.1, on the reverse strand, counting down.
CCAGCGCGCTGGGGTGGTCTTCGAGGGCGATCGCCGTTTTCCGATTTTGGTGCGTCTCGAAGACAGCCTGCGCGAGAACATGCGCGCCATCGAAAATATCCCTATCTCGCTGCCATCCGATCGCGGCGATCGGCCGCAGACGATTCAACTCAAGCAAGTCGCCTCGATTTCCTTCATCGAAGGGCAAAATCAGATTTCACGAGAAAATGGCAAACGGAGAGTGGTCGTCACCGCGAATGTGCGCGGTCGCGACATCGCGTCCGTCGTGAATGAAGCGCAGCAGAAGATCGGCGACAAAGTGCATGTTCCTCCAGGATATTGGATCACTTGGGGAGGGCAATTCCAAAATCTCGTCGAAGCGCGTCAACGATTGATGATCGTCGTTCCGATCTGCTTTTTCATGATCCTCTTGCTGCTGTTCTCGGCGCTCGGCGCGTTGTGGGACGCGGTGCTGGTGTTCAGCGCCGTGCCTCTGGCGCTTTCTGGGGGCATCGCCGCTTTGTGGCTTCGAGATATGCCGATGTCCGTCTCTGCGGCAGTCGGATTCATCGCGCTGTCGGGCGTCGCCGTTTTGAATGGACTCGTCATGCGAACCTATATTCGTCAGCTGATCGATCTCGGGCGACCGGTCCGCGCGGCCATCAAGGAAGGAGCCATGACGAGGCTTCGGCCCGTGGCCATGACCGCCTTCGTCGCCTCCCTCGGGTTCGTTCCAATGGCGCTCGCCACTGGAACGGGAGCCGAAGTGCAGAAGCCGATCGCGACGGTTGTGATCGGCGGATTGATCAGCGCCACACTGCTGACATTGCTAGTTCTTCCAGCGCTCTACACGCTATTCGAAGGCGTTGCGACGAGGAAGCGCGAGATCGAAGAGGCGGCTTTCAGATGACCCGCCTCTGCGTCGCACTTTGCGTGCTGCTGGAAGCGACGACCGTTCACGCTGAAACTCTGAACGGCGCATTGGCGGCGGCTTATCGATCGAATCCAATTCTCCATTCGGGCCGGGCCGGCGTACGAGCGGAGGACGAAAATGTTCCTCGGGCGCGCGCCCAAATGCGGCCGCGTGTCGGCCTCGACTCCTATCTCGGAGTCCAGCAACGGAGATCGGTTTCGAGCGCGATCGACGTGAACAACGGCAATGTCTGGGATCCGAGTTACGTCCAGAGCATTCAGGCCGGACGTTCTTTGCCCCGTTCGGCGATGTTGAGCGTCGAGCAGCCGCTATTCGACGGGTTCAAGGCGACCCATTCGACCCATGCCGCAGAAGCGGGCGCATTCGCCGCTCGCCAGCGTCTGCGGTTCACGGAGCAACGCGTTCTGCTCGACGGCGTGGTCGCTTATACGAACGTGTTGCGAGATACCGCGGCTCTCGGTCTCCATCGGAACAATGTGGCGGTGCTCGACGAGCAATTGCGCCAAACGAGAGAGCGCGCGGCTGCCGGCCAGATCACTGTAACCGATATCGCACAAGCCGAGGCGCGGTTGGCCTCTGGTCGATCACAAGCGGCGCTCTCTCGCGCGACGCTCGACGCCAGTATCGCTGCCTATAGGCAAGTGATCGGGAGTGAGCCCAAAGAGCTCGCCCCGGCGAGATCCGCCGATCGCTTGTTGCCGAAGTCGCTCGCGGAAGCGGAGCGTGCGGCGCAGAGCGAGCATCCACTCGTTCTCGCCGCCGCGCATGATGCCGATGTGGCCGATCTCGCGATCAGGATTGCTGAAGCGGAATTCTTGCCCAGCGTCTCGATGGTCGCGAATGTCTTCACGCAATCCGATGTCGATGGGCGGAGCAACCGAGCCGTCGGCGCGCAAGTGCTCGGTCGCCTGTCGGTTCCAATTTACACAGGCGGCGCGACCTCCGCTCGGGTCCGTCAAGCGAAGGAGAGCGCCGGACAGAAGCGGTTCGACGTCGATGTAGCGCGCGCGGAGCTGACGGCGTCGATGCGTTCGAACTGGGGCGCTCTACAATCTGCGTCAGCTCAGATCGTCGCGGCTCGCGCGCAGATCGCAGCGGCGGAACGCGCTCTATTCGGCGTCCGGGAGGAGGCGAAGGCAGGCATGCGAACCACGCTCGATATTCTCAACGCCCAGCGGGAATTGCTGAGCGCACGTATCGGACTCGTTGTCGCCCAGAGGGATCGCGTCGTGGCTTCATATGCGGTTCTCGCGGCCGCGGGCCGGCTGTCCGCTGGCTCCCTCGCTTTGACCGTCGAAGAATACGACCCCGGAACCCATTTCGGAGAAGTCGACGACAAGTGGTCCGATCGCTTCCTATTCAATGGTCGGTAAATCCAGTTCGGCCGACTGACAAGAGTCCGCGGCGCTCGATCGCGCCCTCGCTCTCTCGACGCGACATCCTCTGCGGTCGCCGTTGATCTGCTGTCACAATCGCTCCTTACTCCACGCTGGCGCTGTCTCGGGAACTCGAACGATGCCTATAACGCCCCATGTTGAAAAGCACTTCACCGCCACAGAAATGGTTCGCGACGTCGTGATCGGCATGTCCGACGGCTTGACGGTGCCTTTCGCTCTCGCCGCAGGCCTGTCGGCCGCAGTCGCGAGCACCGACGTGATCGTGACCGCCGGCCTCGCCGAAATCGCCGCAGGGGCCATCGCAATGGGTCTCGGAGGCTTTCTCGCCGCGCGGACCGATGCTCAACACTACGCGTCCGAGGCGGCGCGGGAAGGTCGAGAGATCGACCTCATGCGCGACCATGAAATTCACGAGATCGAGCAGCTTCTCGAAGGTTACGGCCTCACCGGCGATCCGCTGAAATCGCTTGTCGCCGCCATATCGGCCGACAAGGAACGGTGGATCGATTTCATGATGCGCTTCGAGCTCGGGCTGGAGAAGCCGGATCCGCGACGTGCGCTGGCGAGCGCGCTGACCATCGGCTTCGCCTATGTTGTCGGCGGCCTCACGCCACTCATTCCCTACATGACCACCGACAGCGTCGACACCGCGCTTTTGAGGTCCGTTCTCGCCACTGGCGTGGCGTTGCTGGCGTTCGGCGCGGCAAAAGGGCATTTCACCGGCGTCGATCGAGTGCGCGCTGCAATTCAGACACTCGCAGTGGGAGGACTTGCAGCCTCGGCGGCCTTCGGGCTGGCTCGCGCATTCGGGTAACGAGAGACGATGATCTCTCCTGGTTCGGCCGCCGACATCGTCCCCGGACCTTACCGCGTCGATCTCTCTTCTCGGCAATGGCGGCAACGCTTGTCTCCCGCTCTCGATCGTGAGCGAAAGGTTAGTAAACGCCGGGGATCAGCCTCGCGGTGCGACCCGCATACTCCTGGTATGATGGGAATGCTTCTTCGAGCACGCGTTCTTCAAAATTCATGCGCGGCAATTGCATGGCGATCGATAGCAGCGTCAAGCACAGCGCCCACGGCTGCTGATATCGAAACATGATGCCGATCAGAGCCAATAGTTTTCCCGTGTAGAGCGGATGACGCACGAATCTATACGGTCCTTCCGTCACCAGAGCGCGAGCTTGCGGAAGAATGCTGAAGCTGCGGCCGAGCCAAATGGTCGCCGCGATCGAAACGAGCGTTCCGAGGAGAACCAAGCCGACCGAAGCAACCTTCGTCGAAGGTGACAAATCGACCGGCGGGACGGCGACTATGAAGCTCGGCAAGAGAAAGCCCGCCGCGCCGGCCAATTTCGGCAGAACGCCTTTCGCGGTCCGCAGAGACGGAGGCCGCAGAAAGATCCCGCATATTATGAGACCAAGAAGCACGATATTGGCCGCGAGCGAGAAGTTCACGATCAGTCCCTCGGACGCGCCCATCATCTGGGACGAGCCATAAATGCCGAGGGAGAACCATGCGACCACAGGGCTCGTGAAAATGAGATCGAGCAGCTTCGCATTTATGTATGATCGTGTCGCTCGACCCCGCCAATCCGCTCGAAGTAATTTCGCCGTTTGGAAACGCTCGGCCGTATCGGCTTAGCGGATCGATCTCCGCTTGTCGACGTGACCTTATCCGGCGAGTGAACAGGAGCGTTTCCAGAGAGCGGCATCGGCGCGCACTCCTTCGGGCTTCCCGCTTCATCGATTGGTAATCGCTATCGCCTATCCTGCGATTTGTGCTTGACAACCACAGCTTCGGGACCGATATCGCCCTCGGATGGCCGGGCTTCGCCCCTACCGTCGACTCCGACAACCCAAGAAAGAAACATGGGCAGTAGCCGCTTCGGCGCCGCGCCCGCAGCCTCGTCTGCGCTCGCGACGCCACTCGACATCGAAACCATCCGCGGTCTCGGAGACCGCGTGAGAGGCGTCGCGAGGGCCTAGAGGCTCCCGCCTGCCGCTCATGCTCCGGGCCGTGGATCACAACGGCCAAAAAGGAGATGAGCGATGAACAAGCTCACCGCAATCGCATGCGCGCGTCCGTTCGCTCGGAGCGCGGATTCTTTCCGCGCCGAGGCGCGGATCGTCGCGTTTCGCCGCCAGGCGCGCCGCGCGCCTCATTGCGTCTGGAGGCTCGACGCCGCCTCGGGGCGGCTTCTGTGCGTATGGACCGACGAGGCGGAGGCCGATACTCGCCTCGCGCAGGACAATGGCGAGCCACCCCCTTCACGGCTCGCCGCTTGACTGGAGAGAGCGATTGAACCCCGGCCCAACCAGGCCCGCCGGCGAGCGCGAGCTCGACCCGGCGGGCGCTTCGAAATCCATTCCGATCCGAATTTGCCCGGGCGCGAGAGCGCGAGCGGTCCAGAGGGCGTGAGCTTTCGGGAAGGCTCGCCCTCCGCCGGAGAAAAGGCGAGCCATGACGCGGCATTTCAACCCGACCGAAGCCACAAAGAGCGCCGTTCTCGACGAGGCCCATATCGGCTATATTCGCGGCGCACTGGGCACGATCCATCACGCCGATCACGGCCCGCGCATCGGCTTCAAACGCCGCCTCCAGACGCTTTTCGCCATTCTCGGTCCCGGCCTCATCGTCATGGTGGGCGACAATGACGCGGGCGCCTTCGGAACTTACACTCAGGCGGGCCAGAACTATGGCACGAGCCTGCTGTGGACGCTGCTGCTGCTCGTTCCGGTTCTCTACGTCAATCAGGAGATGGTGTTGCGCCTCGGCGCCGTCACCGGCGTCGGACACGCAAGGCTCATCGTCGAGCGCTTCGGAAAATTCTGGGGCGCCTTCAGCGTCATCGATCTCTTCCTGCTCAATGCGCTGACCATCGTCACCGAATTCATCGGCATATCCCTCGCGTTCTCCTATCTCGGCGTCTCGCGGGAGCTCGGCGTGGCGCTGTCGGCCGTCATCATCATGGCGGCGGTCGGCACGGGCGACTTCCGGCGCTTCGAGCGCTTCGCTCTGATGCTCTGCGCAGGCAGCCTCGTTCTCATTCCGATCTTCGTGATGATTCACCCGCCGATGGCGGAGGTCGCCCGCGACATGTTCCTTGTGCAGCTTCCGAAGGACGGCAAGCTCAGCGAAGTGATGCTGCTGGTCATAGCGATCGTCGGCACCACCATCGCGCCCTGGCAGCTCTTCTTCCAGCAGAGCTATGTCATCGACAAGCGCATCACGCCGCGCTTCATTCGTTATGAGCGCGTCGACCTCTGGCTCGGCATAGCGCTCGTCGTCATCGGCGCGGCGGCGATGATGGCCTTCACGGCGGCGGCCTTCGCCGGACGTCCGGAAGCTGGAAGCTTCACCGACGCCGGCGGCGTGGCGGAAGGCTTGGGGCGATACGCCGGGCGCCTGCCGGGCATATTATTCGCTCTGGCGCTGATCGACGCGAGCGTCATCGGCGCCGCGGCTGTGTCGCTGTCCACGGCCTATGCGCTCGGCGATGTGTTGTCGCTGAAGCATTCGCTGCATCGCAAGCCGTCCGACGCCAAGGGCTTCTACGGCGTTTATTTCGCGCTCATCGTCGTTTCGGCGGGGCTCGTGCTGACCCCCGGCGCGCCGCTCGGCCTGCTGACCAACGCCGTGCAGACGCTCGCCGGCGTCCTGCTGCCGAGCGCGACCGTGTTTCTGCTGCTTCTCTGCAATGACGAGGCGGTCCTCGGCCCCTGGGTCAATGGCTGGGGCATGAATCTCTTCACCGGCGCGATCGTCGCGGTTCTCGTGATGCTGTCGATCATATTGACCGCTTCCGTCTTGTTCCCGGAACAGACGAGCGAGACCGTCATTTCCTCTATCCTCGTCGGCGGCTCGGCTCTGGCGGCGGCGATCGCTCTCGGGACGGGCAGTCTCCGCACGGGACGGCGATCGAAAGCGCATGGCGCGATCGGCCGTCACGCCCGCGATAGCTGGCGCATGCCGCCGCTGCATGCGCTGCCGCCGGCGAAGCTCTCGATGTCGAGTCGCATATGGATGAGCGTGCTACGCTGCTATCTTCTGCTCGCCGGAGGGCTCGTCCTGGCGCGCATCGTCACGCTCGCTGTCACACACTGAATGTCTGCGCCGAACATGAAATCGAAAGCCATATCCTATGCGCTGCTCTCGGCGGCTCTGTTCGGGATCTCGACGCCAGCCGCCAAGCTGCTCCTCGCGGACATAGATCAGCGCATCCTCGCCGGCCTGCTCTATTGCGGCGCCGGCGTCGGAGTCGCCCTGCTGCGCCGTCTCCCCTATCGACTCGGCTTCGCCATCCGCGCAGAAGAGGCGACGCTTACTGGATCGGATTGGCCGTGGATGGGAGCGGCGACGCTGGCGGGCGGCGTCGCCGGCCCATTGCTGCTGATGTTCGGCCTCGCGCATGCGGAAGCCGCGACGGCCTCATTGCTGCTCACGCTCGAGGGCGTCTTCACCGCGGCCATAGCATGGTTCGTGTTTCGCGAGCCTTTCGATCGGCGCATCGCCCTCGGCATGGCCCTCATCGTCGCTGGATCGCTCTGCCTCGCCTGGTCGGGAGCGCCTAGCCTCTCCGGCGCGCTCGGGCCTGTCGCGATCGCTGCGGCCTGCCTCGCCTGGGCCGTCGACAACAACCTCACACGTCGTGTCTCGCTCTCCGATCCGCTGCAAATCGTCGAGATCAAGGGAATGGTCGCCGGCGCGGTCAATCTCGGGATCGGACTATTCGCCGGCGCTTCTCTACCCTCCATCCCGCTGATCGGCGCGGCGAGCGTCGTCGGCTTCCTCGGCTATGGCCTCAGCCTGGGGCTGTTCGTGCTGGCCCTCCGCCATCTCGGCGCGGCGCGCACGGGCGCCTATTTCTCTACGGCTCCCTTTCTCGGCGCCGCGGTCTCCGTCGTGGCGCTCGGCGAGCCCTTGACGATGGAACTCGCCGCCGGAGCGGCGCTGATGGGCGCGGGCGTATGGCTGCATCTTACCGAAAGCCACGAGCACGAGCATTCGCACGAAGCCGTCGAACATTCGCATTCGCATGTTCATGACGAACATCACCGGCACGGAGACCACTCCGATCATGAGAACGGCCAGCCGCACATACATTGGCACGCGCACGAGCCGCTGCTGCACGCGCATCCTCATATGCCCGACACGCATCACCGACACGATCATTGACCGAAGACCGAACCTCGTCGCCTCTTCTCGCGCGTCGATAGCGTCGAGAGCGGAACGAGGATGAGTCCGACGGCAAAAGGACGAATCTGGCGCCGGATGCTGATCCTGCTCGCCTCCGCCGCTCTCGCGGCGGGGCTTTGCGCCGCCTTTTTCGGTCGCCCGGATCTGGCCAGATGGATTTGGGCGGCGGGAACGGTTCCGGTCGCCGCGAGCCTCGCTGTCTCGATCGCCCGTGATTTGCTCGCCGGGCGAGCCGGCGTCGACGTGATCGCGCTTCTCTCCATGTCGGCGGCGCTGGCGCTCGGCGAAGCTCTGGCGGCGGTGATCGTCGCTGTGATGTACGCCGGCGGCAGCGTCATCGAAGATCTGGCTGTCGGTCGCGCCGAACGCGACCTGAAAGCGCTGATCGATCGCGCGCCGCGCATCGCTCATCGCCGGATCGACGACAGGATCGAGGACGTCCCGATCGAGAATGTCGCAGTCGGGGATCGCCTTCTGGTCCGAGCCGGCGAGGTGGTGCCGACGGATGGCCGGATCGTCGGAGCGAATGCGCTGCTCGACGAGTCGGCGGTGACAGGCGAGCCGCTTCCGGTCGTGAGACGCAATGGAGAAGCGGCCTCGAGCGGGACGGTCAACGCCGGCGAGACATTCGAGATGGAGGCGACCGCCGCGCCGGGCGACAGCGCCTATGCCGGGATCGTCGAGCTCGCGACCGCCGCGCAGACAGCGAAAGCTCCATTCATCAGAATGGCGGATCGCTATGCGCTGCTGTTCTTGCCCGTGGCCCTGCTGGCGGCGGGAGCCGCCTGGGCGCTTTCGCAGGATCCTATTCGCGGCTTGGCGGTGCTGGTGGCCGCCACGCCCTGTCCTTTGATTCTCGCGGCGCCGGCGGCTTTCGTCGCAGGCGCCTCGCGGGCCGCGCGACGCGGCGTCCTGATCAAAGGCGGCGGACCGCTGGAGGCGCTCGCGCGAACGCATACGGTGATGTTCGACAAGACCGGCACGCTCACGGTCGGCGGCGCGCGCCTCGTCGCGATAGAAACGGGGCCGGACCATGACGCAAACGAAGCCTTGCGGCTCGCCGCATCGCTCGAGCAGGCGTCCCATCATGTCGTCGCCGCCGCCATCGTCGCCGCGGCGTCGGAGAGAGGCCTCTCACTGCACATTCCCACCGAAGTCCGCGAGACGTTCGGAACCGGGATCGAGGGAAAGGTCGACGGGCGCGACATCCGTGTCGGCGCGCTGCAATTCGTTCAAGGCGACGAAGAGCTCGAGGATTGGGCCGCCCGCGCCGCCCGCCGCGCCTCCTGGCGCTCCGCGCTCACCGTCTTCGTCTCGTCGAACGGGCGCCTCATCGCCGTCCTCCTTCTCGCCGACGAGCTCCGGCGCGAAACGCCGCGCGCGATTCAAGCGCTGCGCGATGCGGGCGTCGGTCGAATCGTCATGGTCACAGGCGATCGCGCCGACGCCGCCGAAACGATCGGCGCGGCGCTCGATCTCGACGCGGTCCTCGCCGACCGAATCCCGTCCGACAAGGTCGACGCCGTCGCGATCGAGCGACGCCTGCATCCGACGCTGATGATCGGCGACGGAATCAATGACGCCCCTGCCCTCGCCGCAGCGGATGTCGGCGTCGCCATGGGCGCGCGCGGCGCGAGCGCGTCATCCGAGGCTGCGGATGTCGTCATTCTCGTCGATCGGCTGGACCGCGTCTCGGAGGCGGTGGCGATCGCGCGCCGAACCCGCCTCATCGCGCTGCAGAGCATCATCGCCGGAATGACTCTGTCCTTCGCGACGATGGGAGCGGCGGCCTTCGGCTGGATCGGCCCGGTGGGCGGCGCGCTGATACAAGAGGCGATCGACATCGCCGTCATCCTCAACGCTCTGCGCGCGCTCGGCGGCGGCTCGACCTTCCTTCGGCGTCCTCTGCCGGAGACGGCGACGCGGGCGTTGCGCGAAGATCACGAGAAGATCGAGCAGAGCCTCGATCGCCTGCGGCAGATCGCCGATGCGTTGGACGCGGCCTCACCGCGACGCGCATCCGAATATATAGACGAAGCCGATCGTCTGGTCGCCGACGTCATATTGGTGCACGAGCGCGACGACGAGAGCGACATTTATCCACGCATCTCGCATTATCTTCCGAGCGGGCAAGGGCTCGGCGCCATGAGCCGGGCGCATCGAGAGATCCGCCATCAGGCGAGGCTGCTGGCGCGCCTCGCCGAGGGACTGCGCTCGCACGAGCCCGACAAATATCTGATCCGCGACGCGCAGCGGATCATCGAAGCGATCGAGACTCTCGTTCGAGTCCATAATGCGCAGGAGGAGGACGTCTATGAGCAGGCCGCGTCGGAACTCGGCGGAAGCGGATCACTACGAAAGCCGCAGACGCGCAAATCCGAAGCGGCTGCCGCTTTTGATCGCGCCATAGGTTCGGCGTCTCGCGCAAGGGCCGTTGGACGAACTGCTTTCGCGACGCTGGCGGCTCTCGCAATCCTCCTGGGAGGCGGATGGCTCTACTTCCGATGGGAGCGCAATGCGCCGCGAGATGGGGTGACGGCCACAGGCGTCATCGAGGCGACGAACGCCACGCCGATCTCCACACGCCTATCGGGGACCATTCGAGCAGTTTATTGTGACGTCGGGACAAAGGTGACGGCAGGCCAGGTTTGCGCCGAGATCGATCCGCAGCCTTACCGCGCCGCCGTCGAGCAAGCAAAAGCCGATCTCGCTCTCGCCGACGCCCGCCGCGAAACAACCAGAGCCGCCCTCGCCCGGATAGAAAAGCGGCTCGAGCGCCAACGAGCCGAGGCGGATCATGGAGCCTTGTCGAAAAAGACGCTCGCCCGATCCGAGGTCGCTCTTTCCCGCGCGCGAGCGCGAGCGGATCAGGAAGAAGCCTCGCGCGCTCTGCGCCGAGCTCGGTTGAGCGAAGCGGAAGAGCGTTTGGCGCAGACTGCCGTGGCTGTGACAGTCGACGGGACGGTGATCGCGCGCGAGGCGAAAGCGGGCGTCACGATCGAAGCGCGAGATAAGCCTGCGCAACTGTTCACGATCGCGACCGATCTCAGCGTCGTCGAGATCGTCGTCACGATACATTCGAGCGAGCTACGGCAACCGAAGATCGGCAGTCGGGTCACTTTCAGCGTCGTGTCTCTGCCGGGGCGCGCATTCTCGGGAATCATCGAGCGAGTTTCACGTTCGACCCCGGATACCGACCACGCTTCGACGTATCAGGTCGTCATAAAGGCGTTCAATCCCGATCTGTTGTTGCGACCGGGCATGGTCGCGACGCTCATGATCCATGATTTCGCCGCCGTAATGACGCCCAGGTGACTGCGTATCGACGACTGCTCGGATCCGCTCGCGTTCCGCCGGAATCATTAGACTTCCGACGCCGCCGTCTAGAACGCCGCGGCAATTCGAGCAGAGCGCGCTGCCGGAGCGGCCTCCGAACGAACGGAAATACTCATGAAAAAAATCAAGTTCCGGATGAGCGGCGACGATCTCGCGCCCCGCCGCACGCGCATGGAAATCCCCGGCTGGGCGGGGCAGCCGGAGAAGCGCACGGATGGCTCGCATGAGCACGCTTGGCACTGCGTGCCATTTTCTGAATACGCCAAATATGGCGTCGAAATTTTCTACCCCTACGAGAACGAGCTGCGCGTCTCGAAGAAGGACGGCCGGCTGATGCTCGATGGCGACTTCGGCGCTCCGCCGAGTCCCGGCCGCAGCTGGCCGCCCTTTCGCGATTTTGGGGGCAGCTTCTACACCTACCAGCTCCTGCTCGATCTCAAGCCCGAGCCCGGCTATGCGATCAAGGTCGAGACTCATCCGAGCTTTTATACCGACAGCGCCGGCGCCGCGCCGATCGCAGTGCCGGCCATCATCCGGGAATGGTGGCCGATGATCTATTTTCTCGTCTTCAAATCGCCGATGGAAGGACAAACGCATATCTTCCGAACTGGCGCGCCGATGGCTCAGTTCACCATGATTCCGGCGGAAAGCGATATAGAGCTCGAGCCGATGAGCTTCGACGAGGCGGCCGAACGTGAATTGCAATCGCGACGCATCCATGCGAGCCGAGAGACGCTCGGCGTCGACTCGCAATGGCTATCGACGAGCGACACGGTTTTCGACGGCACCTATCGCCATATGCATGGCGCGGCGCGTTCGGCCGAGGAGAAGCAGAAAAAGCCGCGTCGTGAATGACGGTGCGGCTTGTGTTCTTACCAGCGCCCATCATTCCAGTGGTGGTGATGATGGTGGTGGTGATAGCGCGGCGGGCCGTAGTAGCCCCAGCCGCCCCAACCCCAGCCATGATGATGGTGGTGGTGGTGGTGGTGATGATGATGATGGCGCCACCGTCGGTACGGATAGTAGGTGTAGCCGTGACCGTCGTAGTAAGGATTGCCATAATATTGCGCCATCTGGATGCGCGGCTCGGATTGTGTCGCCTTCCGCGCCTCGGCCTCCTGCAGGAGCGCCGCAGCATTCGGGATCGGTTGCAGAAGCTCCGCATAGGAACGGGGTGACATCACTTGCTCGAGTGTTCTCGCGTCGGCAGCGGGCGCCGCAGCGAGCGGCAACGCCGAAATTACGCCGACCAGCCCGACGGTCTTCTTGTCCATGAACATTCTCCCCAGCGTTACGGTCACGCGATTCTCGCTACTCCATCGTGCGGACTTGCTCGACCCGGCGACGATATGAGCCAGCATCGCGCTCCGCAGATGAACGGCTCGTGAATCTCCAAGCCGTACACATGTGAGACGCAGCGGCGCGATCATCGCGGCCCGATTTCCGCGACACGACATGGTTTGCCCGAGTAATGCTCGCTACGTCGAATGTGACATGGCTCACCACCTGCCGAGTCATGCAGCTCCCGCGCCGGAACGACGCCCGCGGTCGCCGCCGCGGAACTATTTCTCGATCATCGACGACCCGCGCGAGCCCTGGCGCGTCGCGCATCCATTGCGCGAGGCGCTGCTGCTCGTCGTCTGCGCCTCCATGGCCGATTGCGATCATTTCGACGCCATCGGCGTCATCGCCGAGGTCGACTGGCTGAACGGGGCGAGCGACGCTTTCCAGGCGCGCTGCGCCTGCCGAACGCCGCGACGATCATCCGCGTCAAATCGCTGGCCGAGCTTGCCGACCGCGGCCGCTTCGAGACGCGCTATTACATCTCCTCGGCCCGGCTCGCGGCGAAGCGGGCGGCAGAGGCCGTGCGCGGCCACTGGGGCATCGAAAACCAGCTGCATTGGGTTCTCGACGTCGTCTTCGCCGAGGACCAATCGCGCCTGCGCAAGAGCCACGGCGCGCGGAACATGGCCGTCGTCAGGCATTTCGCCGTCAATATGATCCGCACGGCGCCAGAGCCCGAGAACAAGCCCATGAAACCGCAACGAAAGGCCACAAAGCCCACACGCACCAGCATCAAGCGCAGAAAAATCGCCAGCTGGCGCGAGGATTATCTCGCCATAGCCTTGGGAGCCTCACCCCGTTAACCCGGATTCGGAGCCCTGCGACGTCTCGTCGGCAGCGATGATATCGACTTCGAGCGCCTCTCCAGGGCGGTCTATGTCAGTGAGAGTTATTCGCCTTTCCATGATAATTGCTCCCGAAACAATCTTTGAAACACGATCAACGCCAATCGTATGGCTGGCTCGATAACGTCAGCTCTTGTTTGGCGGGGCGTGACAACGACAGGGTGGCGACGAACAGCAGGGGAACGAAGAAGATGGCGAGGGCCGTCGCCGCGATCATGCCGCCCATGACGCCGACGCCGATCGCGTTTTGCGCGGCCGATCCGGCGCCGCTAGCGAAAGCGAGCGGCGCGACTCCGAGGATGAAGGCGAAGGAGGTCATGACGATCGGGCGCAGCCGCTGGCGCGCCGCGAGCAGCGTCGCCTCGATCACATCCATTCCCGCCCTTTGGTGGTCGAGCGCGAATTCGACGATCAAGATTGCGTTCTTGGCGACGAGCCCGATCGTCGTCAGCAGGCCGACCTTGAAATAGACGTCATTGGCCTGTCCGAACATCAGCGCCGCGCCGAGCGCGCCGAGCACGCCGATCGGCGCGCACAGCATGACGGCGAGAGGGACCGTCAAGCTCTCATAGAGCGCGGCAAGGCATAGGAAAACGACGAGGACGGAGATCGCATAGAGTGCAGCGGCCTGATTGCCCGAGAGCCGCTCCTGCCGCGACAGGCTGGTCCACTCATGGGAAAATCCGGGCGGCAAGCCGGCGACGAGACGATCGATCTCCGTCATCGCGTCGCCGGAGCTGGCGCCGCTTCCGGCCTCGCCCTGGATCTGAACGGCGGGCGATCCGTTGTAACGTTCGAGGCGGGGCGAGCCGAACGTCCAGCGGCCGGACGCGAAGGACGAGAAAGGCGCCATCTCGCCCGAAGCAGCCCGGACATGCCAGCGGTCGAGATCGTCGGGCTGCATTCGAAAATCGGCCGCCGATTGCAAATAGACCTTCTTGACGCGGCCACGATCGATGAAGTCGTTCACATAGGCGCCGCCCCAGGCCGTCGACAAAGTGGCGTTGACGGTCGCGAGATCGATCCCGAGAGCGCTCGCTTTTTCCTGATAGACATCGATCGCAAATTGCGGCGTGTCGTCCTGGCCGTTCGGCCGCACGCCGTTCAAGAGCCTGCTTCGCGCGGCGTCTGCGAGCAAATGGTCTCGCGCGGCCAAGAGCTTTTCGTGGCCGGCGCCGGTCATATCTTCGAGATAGAAATCGAAGCCGCTGCTCGTGCCCAATCCCTCGATCGCCGGGGGCGCCAGCACGAAGACCTGCGCGTCGCGAATGCCGGTGAGCGCGGCCGTCGCGCGCTCCGTCACCGCGGTCGCCGACAGGTCGGACGCCTTGCGTTCCGAAAAGTCGCGCAAGCCGACGAACGCCATGCCGACATTCTGGCCGAGGCCGCTGAAGGCGAAGCCCCTCACTGTCATGACGCCATCGACGGCCTTGCTCTCCTGATCGAGGAAATAGCGAGTCACGCGATCGAGCGCACGTTCCGTGCGGTCGCTGGTCGCGCCGACAGGCAGCTGCACGCTGACCATCAGATAGCCCTGATCCTCCTGCGGCAGAAACGAGCTCGGCAAGCGCGTGAACAGCGCGGCGACCGCGATCGTCATCACGGCGAGAGCGGCAAATCCACCTCTCGGGCGCCGCAGAACAGCGGCCGCGCCGTCTCGATAGGCGTCGGCGCCGCGTTCCATGTTGCGATCGAACCAGCGGAACAAGCCGGCCTTCTCCGCGCCCGGCTTCGGCGGACGCAGAAGCGCCGCGCAGAGCGCCGGCGTCAGGATCAGCGCGACGCCGACCGACAGCGTCATGGCCGAAACGATTGTGACAGAGAACTGGCGATAGATGACGCCGACCGAGCCGCCGAAGAACGCCATCGGCACGAAGACCGCGGACAAGACCGTCGTAATGCCGACGAGCGCGCCGGTGATCTCGCTCATGGATTTGACCGTCGCCTCGCGCGGCGACAGGCCTTCCTCATGCATGATGCGCTCGACATTCTCGACCACGACGATGGCGTCGTCGACCAGGAGTCCGATCGCCAGCACCATAGCGAACATGGTGAGCGTGTTGATCGAATATCCCGCGACCGCCAGAACGCCGAAAGTTCCGAGCAGCACCACCGGCACGGCGAGCGTCGGAATGAGCGTGGCGCGAATATTGTGCAAAAAGGCCAGCATGACGAGAAAGACGAGTGCGATCGCCTCGATCAGCGTGTGCGTCACCTGCTCGATCGAGATTTTGACGAAAGGCGTCGTGTCGTAGGGATAGACGACCTTCACGCCTTCGGGGAAAGTCGGCGCGAGCCGATCGATCGCCGCCTTGATCGCCGCGGCCGTGCGGACCGCATTCGCGCCCGTCGCCAGATTAATGGCGAGGCCGGTCGCCGACGCGCCATTGTAGGTGGAGGCGCTGACATAATCCTCGGCGCCGAGCTCGACGGTCGCGACATCGCCGATGCGAACCAGCGATCCATCGGCAGCGCTTTTCACGATAACGTCGCGGAACTGCTCCGGCGTCTGCAGGCGGCTCTGCGCGGTGACGGTGGCGTTGAGCTACTGCCCTCTGCGCGCCGGCAGACCGCCGAGCTGTCCTGCCGACACTTGCGCGTTCTGCGCCTGAATCGCGCTCGCGACATCGCTCGGGTTCAGCGCATATCCGGCGAGCCTGTCCGGATCGAGCCAAATGCGCATCGCATAACCGGCGCCGAAGAGCTGCGTGTTGCCGACGCCTTCGACCCGTTTCAGCGTGTCATTGAGCGCGCTCTTGACGTAATCCGACAGATCCGTGCCGGTCATCTTGCCGTCGGTCGAGACGAAGCCGACGACCATCAGAAAGGCGCTCGACGATTTGGTGACGGTGAGGCCATTGGACTGGACCGTGGTCGGCAGCAGCGCTGTGACGAGCTGCAGCTTGTTCTGCACCTGCATTTGCGCCACATCCGGATTGGCGGCGTTGGTGAAGGTGAGGGTGATGTCGGCCTGGCCGGTCGATGTCGACGTCGAGGTCATGTAGTCGAGATGGTCGAGGCCGGTCATGCCCTGCTCGATGATCTTGGTGACCGAATTCTCGACCGTCTGCGCATCGGCGCCGGGATAGGTGGCGGTGATCTGGATCGTCGGCGGCGCGATCTCCGGATATTGCGAGACTGGCAGGCCGATGAGCGCCAGCAGGCCGCCGAGCATGACGACGATCGCGATCACGCAGGCGAAGATCGGACGGACGATAAAAAATGTGGAGATCACGCGCGTCAGCCTTTCGCCTGGATTTTCGTCGTCGTCGGCTCACGCTCGCGCA
This sequence comes from Methylosinus sp. PW1, assembly GCF_000745215.1. NCBI lineage: Bacteria > Pseudomonadati > Pseudomonadota > Alphaproteobacteria > Hyphomicrobiales > Methylocystaceae > Methylosinus > Methylosinus sp. PW1. The sequence goes on along the minus strand of NZ_JQNK01000008.1, from coordinate 408,504 downwards.
GCTCGCCGGTGGCGTCGTCGATCACGACCTCCACGCCTGTCGCCTGCTGCCCGGCGCGTACGAGCTGCAGGCCTTCGACGACCACGCGGTCGCCGTCGCCGAGCCCCGCCGTGACCAACCAATTATTGCCGACCGTCCTGCCGATGGAGAGCACGCGCTCCTCGATCTTGTCGTCCTTGCCGAGCACCAGCGCCGTCGCCTGCCCCCTGACATTGCGGGCGACTGCGCGCTGAGGGACGAGGAACGCACCATACGCGGCGCCTTCCTCGACGGTCGCCCGGGCGTACATTCCCGGCAGAAGCAGTCGCGACGGATTGGGGAAGACCACCCGCAGTGTCGCCGTTCCGGTCGTCTGGCTGACTTTGGCCTCGGTGAATTCGAGCCGTCCGGTCATGGGATAGACCCAGCCATTTTCGAGCTTCAGCTTCACATCGACTTTGCGCTCCGACGATCGGATGTGGCCCTCGTCGATGGCCCGTCTCAGCTCGAGCAAGGCGGCGCTCGATCGGGTGAGGTCGACATAGATCGGATCGAGCGTGCGGATGGTGGTGAGCGTGTCGGCCTGACCGGCCGTCACCAGCGCGCCTTGCGTCAGCGAGGATTTGTCGGTGCGGCCGCCGATCGGCGCCTTGATCGTCGTATAGTCGAGATTGATCTTCGCGCTGGCGACATTCGCCTGAGCCGTCGCCACCTCGGCGCGCGCCTGGGCCAGAGCGGCGACGGCCTCCTCGAGATCCTGCGTGCTGACGGCGTTCTTTTTGATCAGCCCCTGATAGCGCTCGACCTTGGCTCGAGCGCTGGGCACGGCGGCCTCGGCCTTTTGCAACGCGGCGACGGCGCTGTCGTGCGCGGCTCGATAGGGGGCGGGATCGATCTGATAGAGCGGCGCGCCCTCGGCGACCTCGCCGCCTTCCTGGAACAGGCGCTTCTGAATGATCCCCGCGACCTGCGGCCGGACTTCCGCCACCAGCGAAGCGACGATGCGGCCGGGCAGCTCGGAAGCGATGGCGACATTTCGTGGATGCAAGGTGACCACGCCCACCTCTGGCCGCACAGATGACGCCTTGCTTCGGTCGCTCGACATGAAGTCGCATCCGGCGAGCGCGGCGGCGGCGGTGAAGGCGGCGATCGTCGGGCGAAAATTCATGGCGCGCTTTCGAGAATATTGCCGAGGTTTCGGGTTCGATCGTGACCTACGCCGTCGCCGTTCGAGAATCGTGCAGATTTGATGGAGATTTGATGGAGACCGCGGATGTTCGCGCTCTCGAGGCGTCGGGGGCCGTTTGCAGCGGCCGGAATTTCGGCCATATGTCGGGGTGGTCAGAGCGCGCGAAGGCGCCGTCCCACCTGCGAGGACCGATGAGCCCATTCAGCACGCCCGCGAGCGTTCGACGATGAACGAGCTCGTTCTCATCGCCGACGACGAACCGGAAATCACTGCGATTCTGGATGCCTATCTGGCGCGGGAAGGGCTGCGAACCGTGAGCGCTGCGGATGGCCGGATCGCGCTCGATCAACATGCGATTCTGAAGCCGGACATCGTCTTGCTGGATGTGAACATGCCGAATGTCGACGGCTGGGAGACTCTGGCCGAGCTGCGGCGGCGCGGCGACACGCCGGTCATCATGATCACCGCGCTCGACGAGGACATAGAGCGCCTTCAGGGATTGCGTCTCGGCGCCGACGATTATGTGGTGAAGCCGTTCAATCCGGCGGAAATCGTCGCACGCGTGAAAGCGGTTCTGCGGCGAACCAATGCCCGCGCCGACATCCCCGTCTTGCGCATCGGCAAGCTCGAGATCGATCTTCAAAGCTTTCTCGCCAGGGTGCGAGACGGCGACGCCACTGCGACGCTGCCCTTGACGCTGACGGAATTCCGCCTCCTCGCCCATATGGCGAAATCGCCCTCGCGCGCGTTCAGCCGCGGCGAGCTGGTCGACGCCTGCCTGCCCGGCGGCGACGCGCTCGAGCGGACCGTCGACAGTCACATGAGCAATCTGCGCCGCAAGCTCGACGAAGGCGGCGCGACCGGCCTGATGAATGTCGTGCGCGGCGTCGGCTATCGGCTGACGACGCCATGAGCCTCCATCGTTTGAGCCGACAGATCACGCTGTCGATGAGCGCGGTCGTCGCCGTCGCCGTGATGATCGTTTTCGTCGGCTCCTTCACCTTCTACGGCATCTATCTGACCTACTACCCGCCGCCGCCCGGCCCGCCGCCGCTGCTTCCCGAGGCGCCGGACTTCGTGCTGAACGCGGTCCTGCTGCTCGTCGCTCTCGTCATCGCGATCTTCGCTGCGCTTCGCTTGACGAAGCGGATTCTCGTGCCTCTCAACTCGCTGGCCGAAGGCGCGCGCAGGATCGCCGCTGGCGATCTTACGGCGCGGGCCTCGCCCGACGACAGATCGCTCGGCGAAACGGCTCGACTCGTGGACGACTTCAATGCGATGGCGCAACGCCTCGAGGACAGCGTCGCGGCGATGGCCTCCTGGAACGCGGCCATCGCGCATGAGCTCCGCACGCCATTGACGATATTGCGGGGCCGGCTGCACGGTCTCGCAGACGGCGTGTTCGCGCCGAGCGACGAATTGTTCCAAAATCTCCTGTCGCAAGTGGAAGGCTTGTCGCGCCTCGTCGACGATCTGCGCATCGTCACTCTGTCGGAAAGCCGCCGGCTGGAGATGCGCTTCGAGCCGACCGATCTCGAGCGGGAGATTCGGCAGGCCGTCGAGGCGATGCGGCCCGCTCTCGTCGAGGCCGGCTTCACGATCGAGATCGACGCTCGCCGCGTCATTCTGGCTTGCGACGGGGTTCGATTGCGGCAGGCGCTGCTCGCCCTTCTCGAGAATGCAAAACGCTATGCGACGCCAGGGCTCTTGCGCGTTTCGACCCGGATCGAACAGAATGAGCTCATGATTGCCGTCGAGGACCAGGGGCCGGGCCTCGCTCCCGACTTCGCGCCCCATGCCTTCGATACATTCAGCCGGGCGGAAGCCTCGCGCTCGCGCCGCCACGGCGGCGCGGGCCTCGGCCTCTCCGTGGTGCGCGCCATAGCCGAGGCGCATCACGGCCGCGCGCAATACAGAACCTCCGCGGCCGGCGGCGCGATCTTCGAGATTATTCTGCCGCTCGCCCGAACGCGCGATCGCATCGGCGGCGACGCGCCAGCCGAATGAGGGCGCCGCCACGAAACTGATCGAACGACCATGGACAATCGAATGACTGCCGCGCCTGCGATAGACAGAGCCGATAGCGATTACGAGAAAGTCGCCGCAACGCATGTGTCTCTGCGCCGCGTTCTCGAGCTGTTCAGGCCTTACCGCGCCAAGATCGCAATTGTCGCCTTCCTGATGCTCCTCGGCGCATGCACGGGCATGTCATCGCCTTTTCTCCTGCGCGCAATCATCGACGAGGCTCTGCCCAGTTCCGATCTGCATCAGCTCGTCGCGCTGGTGGTCGGCCTGCTGTTCGTCGCTGTCCTGTCGACCTGCCTCAGCACAGCGCAGGTGATATTGTCGGTCGGGATCGGGCAAGCGATCATGCATGATCTGAGGGTGAGGGTCTATTCGCACCTTCAATCCTTGTCCCTCGGCTTCTTCACAGCGACGCGCGCAGGGGAAATTCAGTCGCGCATCTCCAGCGACATATCCGGGCTGCAATCGCTCGTGACCACCAGCGCGAACGAGCTGGCGCGGGCGTCGGCCACGGTGATCATGACCGCCGCGGCGATCGTGCTGCTCGAATGGCGATTGGCTCTCTTCGTATTTCTGATCGTTCCCGGAACGGTGGCGATCAGCAATCGCGTCGCGAAAATGCGCGAAAAGCTGCTTTTCGAGCAGCAGGAGCGCATTGCCGACATGTCGTCGGCGATACAGGAGACGCTTTCGATCTCCGGCGTGATCCTCGCCAGAACGATGAATCGCGGCGAGCATTTGTCGCATCGCTTCTCGCGCCTTTCCGGAGAGGTGGCGAAGCTCGAAGCTCGCGCGCATACGGCGGGCGAATGGCAATGGGCGCTCATCAACCTCGCGCTCTCCGTGCTTCCGGCGCTGACGCTGCTGGTCGGCGGACTGCTGATGCAGGCCGGCGCGCCGATCAGTATCGGCACGCTCGTCGCCATGATCGCGCTGCAGGAGCAGCTATTGTGGCCGCTCGAGCAGCTTCTGGAAATCGGACGGGAAATGCGAACGACCCGCGCGCTCTTCGCGCGGATCTTCGCTTATCTCGACAGACCGGTCGAGATCACGCAACGCGCCGACACGATCGCGCTCGACCGGGCCGACATGCGCGGCGCGGTGCGGGTGGAGAATGTCTCCTTTTTCTATCCGGGCGCCGCGACTCCCGCTCTGCGCGATGTCTCCATCGACATTCCGACCGGCGGCCATCTCGCCATTGTCGGCGCGACCGGTTCGGGCAAGACCACGCTCGGCTATCTCCTCGCGCGACTCTATGACGTGGACGCAGGCGTCATCTCCTTCGACGGCGTCGATATTCGCGCGCTTCGTTTCGAGACGCTCGCCGACATGCTCGGCGTCGTGACGCAGGAGCCTTATCTGCTCCATGCGACCGTCGCCGAGAATCTGCGCTTCGGCCGCCCGGAGGCGTCCGACGATCAGCTCGCGAGGGCCGCGCGCATCGCCCAGATCCACGAGATGATCATGGCCTTGCCCGACCGTTATGAGACGCTGGTCGGGGAGAGAGGCTATCGCTTTTCCGGCGGCGAGAAGCAAAGGCTGGCGCTCGCGCGCGTCATTCTTCGCGATCCGCCGATCCTGCTGCTCGACGAAGCGACCAGCGCCCTCGACGCAAAGACGGAGCACGCCATGGCGTGCGCCCTCGCGACACTATCGCAGGGACGCACGACCATCACGATCGCCCACCGCCTCTCGACGGTGCGGCAGGCCGATCAAATCATCGTCTTGCAGAAGGGCCAGATCGTCGAACGCGGCACACACGACGAGCTCGTTTCCCAAGGACGAACCTATTCGGAACTGGTGATGCGATCGCATCTCGACCGGCAAACTGCGTGACGCCTCTGCAGAGCCCCTCTCATGCAGCTCACGCTCTGAATTCAAGCCACCATCCCGCTCTTCCGAACATGAAACCGCTCCGGCTCGAGATGTGTGTATCGACGAAGCATCCTCCCGTTTCGATGGCCGGTGACCAACGCCACTTGCTCGATCGAAAAGGCCGCCTCGAAAAGACGGCTTGCGCCTTCATGCCGCAAATCACGAAAATGTAGGTCGAAAATCTCTAGGGCGCGGCATGTCCGACGAAACGCAGTTCCTACTGAACGACTGTTGTATTGTGTCCGATCACGCGGGTCTGCGCGCCGCTCTTCTCATCGGGAAATCGGATCGCGCCCTCTTCCTCGTCGAGCCAGCCGCGCTCGACTCCGAGTCCTGCCATGCGGCGAAAGCCGGTCAGCAGAAGGAACAGGATGGCGGCCGGCGCGGTCGGATGCTCGCCGTCCACGGCGGCGGCGCGGAGCGTCTTGCCGAGCCGCTCGATCTCGGCGCGGCTGAGCCCGCAGGACTCGACCAAGCTGCTTTTAGCGCGGTGGCCGAGGCCGAATTGCGCACGGACCCGGCTGCCGGGAAGCGCCGCGACAGTCTGACCGCTGCCATCGACATCATGATCACCGAAGATTTCGCGGGCATCCTGCCCTTCGACAACGTCCGGCGAAGGGTCACACAGTCACAGCCGCGAACCGTAGGGCCGGCCTTACATTGGGCGCCGATTGCCAGATCGCCCCATCGCCCGTGTCCGAGGAGCCGCGGCGGCGACCTCGGAACTCTCGAACCCGGAGCCAGCTCGACGAACCTCTCCAATCCAATGATTTTAATTGAAAATTGTTAGCAACCAAAATTTGTCGAAAGGACGAATTTCTGCATTCTGGACGGTATTGACAGACTTCGGCAGGTTTGGTGTAACGTCCGCTCATGGGGAAGCGATCTCCCCACGAGGCGACATGCCCAAGAATCGCGTCCGGTTCTCCACCAAGGGCGCATCATGTCGTCGATCAACTCCATCTCTCCCGACAAGCTCGCGCGTCTCATCGGCGTCCGCCATTGTCCGGCGCTCGTCGATGTTCGGACGACGGAAGAATTCAAAGCGGACCCGCGTTTCGTCGCGGGCGCCCTGCGCCGCGATCAGGCTTCTGTTTCCGAGTGGGCGTCCGAGTTCGCCGGTCGCGCAGCCATCGTCGTCGACCAGACCGGCGGCGCATCCGGCGAAGGCGTTGCGGCATGGCTGCGGCAAGCGGGCGCGTCGTCGGCGGACGTTCTGAGCGGCGGCCATGTCGCATGGGTCGAGGCCGGCGGCCCGCTCATCCCGGAAGCGAAGCTGCCTCCGCGTGACCGTCTGGGTCGGACGATCTGGGTCACACGGACGCGGCCGAAGGTCGATCGCATCGCCTGCCCGTGGCTGATCCGCCGCTTCGTCGATCCGAAAGCGGTGTTTCTCTTTGTCGCGCCCGCCGAAGTCTCCTCGGTCGCCGAACGCTTCGACGGCGCTGCGTTCGACATCGACGGCGCCTTCTGGAGCCACAGGGGCGAACGCTGCACCTTCGACGCCATGCTCGATGAATGGGGACTGACGATAGAGCCCTTGCGACGGCTTGCCGTCATCGTGCGCGGAGCCGACACGGCCCGCACCGATCTCGCGCCGGAAGCGGCCGGCCTGCTCGCGGCTTCGCTCGGTTTGTCTCGAATGTATGCGGATGATCTCGAGCTGCTCGAAGCGGGAATGACGCTCTACGACGCCTTTTATCGTTGGCGCCGCGACGCTGCCGACGAACCTCACAACTGGCCTCCGGCCAAGTCGGGAAAGACGCCATGAGCGCGCTGATGGGAAGTCGTGCGCGCGCTCATGGCGTCTCTTTGCGCGAGGCGTTCGACGTATGGGCGCGGATCGCCTTCTGGAGTTTCGGCGGTCCTGCGGGGCAGATCGCTCTCATGCACAAGGTTCTGGTGGAGGAGAAGCGCTGGCTCTCCGAGAGCCGATTTTTACATGCGCTCAACTACTGCATGCTGCTCCCCGGTCCAGAAGCGCAGCAGCTCGCGACCTATGTCGGTTGGCTGATGCACGGAACGCTCGGCGGCGTCATGGCCGGCGGCCTTTTCGTGCTCCCTGGCGCGGCCGCTATCATGGGGCTGAGCGTCGTCTATGTGCTGTTCGGCAAGATCGGCATCGTGGCGGCGGCGTTTTTTGGTCTCAAGGCCGCCGTTCTCGCCATCGTCGTCGAGGCGGTGATCCGCATCGGGAAGCGCGCGCTCGCGAACCGGGCGCTGCAAGGGATCGCCGCGGCCGCTTTCGCATCGATTTTCTTTTTCGATGTGGCGTTCCCGCTGATCATTCTCGGCGCGGGCCTCGTCGGTTATTTCGGCGGAAAGAAGGGATGGCCGCAATTCTCCGGCCGCGCTCACGCGAGTGGCGTGAAAAGCGACGACAGCCTGCTCGGCGACCTTCTGCCTCTCCATACGTCTGCTTCCGCTCGAGCGACTTTGCAATGCGTGGCTGTCTGCTCGTTCCTCTGGCTCGCGCCCGTGACGATCCTGGCGCTGACGCTCGGCCCGGAGAACGTTTTCAGTCAGATCGCCGTGTTCTTCAGCAAAATGGCGATGGTGACTTTCGGCGGAGCCTATGCGGTTCTCGCTTATGTCGCTCAGCAAGCCGTCGATGAATTTCATTGGCTGCGCTCACATGAAATGCTCGACGGGCTCGGACTGGCCGAAACGACGCCCGGCCCTCTCGTCATCGTTCTGCAATTCGTCGGATTTCTCGCGGCGTATCGGCAGCCCGGCGTCCTCCCGCCGATCCTCGCCGGCGCTCTCGGAGGCCTGTTGACGACATGGGTGACCTTTGTCCCGTGCTTTCTCTGGATTTTTCTGGGCGCGCCCTATGTCGAAAAACTGCGTGACAATCGCGCGCTCGCCGGGGCGCTCACGGCCATCACCGCGTCGGTCGTCGGCGTCATCCTCAATTTGGCGATCTGGTTCTCCATCCATGTCCTGTTCCACGAGACGGCGCCCGTGCGGGGGCTCGGCTTCTCCTTCGAGATTCCGTTGCTCGCGAGCGTCGATCCTCTGGCGTTGCTATTGACGATCGGCGCGGCGCTCGCCTTGTTTCGTTTCGGTCTCGGCGCGCCGCGCACCCTCGCGCTGTGCACGGCGGCCGGGGTATTGCTGTTTATCGTCGGCGCGGCGCCGGCGGCGGCTCGGACTCTGGCCGCGCCTGAAAGCGCAGCGATGCGGGCGGCCGTCAATTATTCGCTCGCGCCGAAGATGATGAAGTCCAGCCATATGGATGAACGAGGCGCGAGTAACACCAACCGAACATTCCTGAGGAGTAGACGATGAGCAATCACCTCGATCGCAGAATTTTTCTCGGCGCCGCCATGACGGCCGGCGCAGCGTTAGCGACGGCTCCCTCGCGGGCGGAAGACGCCGCCGCGTCTCCGCGAAAGCCTTTCGTTCATACGATAAAGCCACTGCCGTTCGATCCGAAAAGCGTCAAAGGCTTCTCGGAAAAAATTATCACCTCTCATTACGAGAACAATTACGGCGGCGCGGTCAAACGACTGAACGCCATCGTCGAGCAGCTCGCGGGGCTCGACTTCGACAAGGCGGCGGGGTTCCAGATCAACGGCCTGAAACGCGAAGAGCTGATCGCGACCAATTCCATGATCCTGCACGAAATCTATTTCGCGGGTCTCGGCGAAGCCAGCAAGCCGGGAGCGGCGCTCGCCGAGGCGATCGAGCGCGACTTCGGCTCCTTCGATCGCTGGCGCTCGGAATTCACCGGCATGGGCAAAGCGCTGGGCGGCGGATCCGGCTGGGTCATCCTCGCCTATGACAGGCACGGGCAGAGGCTCGTCAATTCATGGGCGAACGATCACACTCAGAGCATCGCCGGAGGCGAGCCGATCTTGGTTCTCGACATGTTCGAGCACGCCTACCAAATGGATTTCGGAGCCAAGGCCGCCGACTATGTGAAGGCCGTCATGGCTGCGATCAATTGGTCCAACGCCGATCGCCTGTATGAGAAATATCGCAAGTCCTGACGAACGGGCGCAACTCTCAGCGGCGCGCCTCTGCAGCGCGCTCCGGCGCGCCTTTCGGCCTGTAGGTCGTGGGCGAGCCTGAGGATCACGTTGAAACACCCCGGGGTTCGCTGGAGGCCATTTTGTTTGAGTCAGACCGGCATGGCGGGCTCCTCGAGTCGCGCGTAATAGCGCGCTTCGGCGTCGGCGAGATGTTTCCGATCGGCTCCAGCAGTCTGTGCTTGTCGAACCGAACCCATTCGAGCCTGGCGAACTCCATGGCCTCGGAGCTTCGCCAGGGCTCGCATCGCAGAGTCCGTTGATCGTCTCGGCGAGCGCGTTGTTGTAGCCGTCGCCGGCGATGCCGTAAATCCTGAAAAATCTCGAGGGCGCGACATGTCCGACGAAACGCGGTCCCCACCGATCGACTATTGTATGAATTCGACCCCTTGGTGCTTTTCGAGGCTTCCTTCTGCTCGTGAACGAGAGCGCATGCGTCATAGCCGCTCACGCCGAGAAGTGGAATCTTCTGATTGTTGCCCGACTTCCGGCGCGGGTCTTTCCGATCTCTGACGAGAAGCATCTTATGGTCTGGATCGAAATCCTCCCAGGCGACGCGGCAAATTTCATCGAGCCGCATCGCAGTCGCGATCGCGAAGCGCACGATCCGTCCCAACGGAATTGTCAGCTTCGGCGTCAAATCGGCTCGTGCGATAATGCGATCGATTTCGTCCTGCGTCGGCCGGCGATCGCGTTCGTTTCCCTTCCCGACCAATCCCAAACGGTTCAGCGCAATGCGTGCGAGGTCGGTCGGCTCCGTCGAAAGCAACAGACTCTACAACCTGATCGACTCGCGCCCACACCCATCCTTCCGGCAACTCCCACGGCCCATCCCCGCTCGCCGCATCGCCGCCCGCAGCCTTCGGCATCTCCTCCACGAGCGTCATGCCGCCCAATCCGTCACCAGCAGCCCCGGCACGCGCTCGAACTCGCGGCGATTGAGCGTCACCAGCGCCGCGCCGCGCCGCCGCGCCTGCGCCGCGACGAGATAGTCGAAGGGGCCGATCGGCGTCCCCTGCCTTTCGAGGAACGCCCTTATGTCCGCCGCTTCGCGCGCATCCTCGATGTCGAACGCCGGCTGGCCGATCCCGGCGGACAAAAAGCCATCGAGGAGGGCGCGCGCCTGTTCGGCTCGGTCGCTCTTGGCGATTCCATAATCGAGCTCGAACAGCACGATCGCGGGGACGATGAGCGCCGTTCCCGCCCTCAGCTCATTGTCGAGCCTCGTGGCGATCCAGGGCCTCCGCTTGTTCAGGGCGAAGATGACGATATTGGTGTCGAGACAAAACATCGTCCGCGTCAATCGAATGAGATCGAGTCGTCGGGCTCGAGCGGCGGATCGTCAGGCAGACCATCGGGCAAGAAGTCCCGCGCGCCCAAGGCGTCGAGCCGCGCGCGCCAGGCCTCCACGTCGAACGGCTCCTTTTCCAAAGGCTCCAGGATCACCTTGTCGCCCACCTTGCTGACTCGCACCTCGTTCCCCTCGAAACGGAATTCCTTGGGCAGGCGCACGGCCTGACTGCGGCCATGCATGAACAGCTTGGCGGTCGCTTTCCCTTCGATGGGCTTGCCGGCGCTCGCGGTCATCTCGAGCCTCAGTGGAATGTCATCTATCCGTGATAGATATCATGCGACCAGCGCATCGGTCAATTCGTCAAGAAGCACAGGCAGGCGGGCGCCGAACAAGGCGCGCGCCCGGACGATTCCGCCTCGGGCGGCAAAATCCGGCGCGTCCATGACGTCCTGCTGCCTGATCTCGATATTGACGGCGAGATGATCGCGGATCGCCGTGAGCCATTCCCTCTGCTCGTCGCTATAGAGGCGGCCCGCCTTCTCCTCGCGGCCGAGCCACAGGTTGAAGCGACCGGCAATGACCGACGGCAGCGGCTCCAGCGCCTCGCTCTCGCTGAGCGCATAGCGCACGAGCATGACGATGTCGGCCAAAGTGCCGGCCGGGTTTCTCCGCACCTTCTCGCCGGCGAGCCGCTTATAGGCCCGCCAGACGTCGACCGGCTCGAGCAGCCAGGGCGGCCGCTTCAGCGCCTCTTTCAAATCATCCACGGCCTCATAGGTGAGATGCCGCTGCACATAGGGCAGCCGATAGAGAATTTGCAGCGTGACCAGCTCATCGCGCTTTTCCTCGAGGAAGCGGCGGAAGCGCTCGATCGTGTCGGCGGCCTTGTTCTCGTCCCAGCCGGACGAGATCACCGCATCGGTGGAGATCGTGTCGATGCGAATGTCGGCTGCGGCTTTCACGTCCTTGAGGAGACGCCGCAGAGCCGGATCGTCGAAAACGAACGCCGCTTCATCCTTCGCCGCCTCCCGCGCCGCGCGTTGCTCCGCCTCGGGAGCATCTTTGGGCGCCCGGGCCGCCAACGAATCCGGATCGATCGCATCCAGCAGCCGGCGAGCGAGACCGGCGAGGTCGATCCCGCCCGTGGCCCTCGCGATCGCCGCCCGGTCCTTCTTGCCGATCCGCCGATCGAGCGCCGAGAGCCGCGCCGCGAGAGTGGCGAAGGCGTCGTCGTCCCGCCGGCCGGCGGCGATCTCGTCGACGAGCTTGTCGAAAGAGATGACGCGGTCTCGCTCCAGCGGCTGTGAAACCGATTTCAGGCTCTCCGTCACGCCGACAGCGTCGATGAGGACGAAGCGGGTCTTGGCTTCGGCGTCGGGCGTGACCTCGCGCAGCTTTTCGGCGCTGATGGTTCGCGCGCCTCGGCCCTTCATCTGCTCGAAATAGAGCTCGGACTTCACGTCGCGGAGGAAAATCAGGACCTCGATCGGCTTCACATCCGTGCCGGTGGCGATCATGTCGACCGTCGCCGCTATGCGCGGATTATAGTCGTTGCGAAAGGCGCGGATCAGCGTCTCGGGATCGGCGCCGTCGGTGCGATAGGTGATCTTTTTCGCGAAGTCGTTGCCCTTGCCGAAAACGTCACGAAGAATGCCGACGATCTCCTCTGCATGATGATCGTCCTTGGCGAAAACGAGCGTCTTCGGGACCTCCTTCCGGCCTGGAAACAGCTCTGTGAATAGAGTGTCGCGGTAGGTCTCGAGGATTGTTCTGATGTGGTTCGGCACTAGGACCGAACGGTCGATCTGCTCCGGCGTGTAGGAATAGTCTTCCGTCAGCGTCTCGTAGCGTTCCGCGCGGGTGCGCTTGTCGCGCACCGGCAGATCATATCCCGCTTTGACGGTCGAGCCGCGCTCTCCGATTTCCGTGCGGACGCGGAAGACCTCGAAGGCGACATTCACGCCGTCCACGACGGAGCGCTCGTATGGGTATTGCGCGACGAGATTCCTGCCGAAAAAGCCCAGAGTGTGAAGCGAGGGCGCTGCGGTCAGACCGACAGTGAAGGCGTCGAAATATTCGAGAACTTGCCGCCACGTCCCATAGATCGAGCGATGGCATTCATCGGTGATGACGAGGTCGAAGCTCTCGATCGGAATCGCCGGATTGTAGGCGATGAGGCAGTCGACATTGCTGCCGCCGCCCTCGAATGACGAAGCCTCCTCGTCCTCCTCCGAAAGCTGTTTGCCGGTCAGCACGGAATAGACGCGCTGGATGGTCGCGACGACGACCTGCGCGTCTTTGTCGAGCCCGGCCGCTCCGAGCTTCTGAACATTGTAGACTTCCGAAAAGGAACGCCCGACGCCGGGCGGTCGGTAGGCGAGGTATTCGTCCCGCGCCTGGCGGACGAGATTGGCGCGATCCGCCAGGAACAATATTCGCCGAAACCCTGCATGGGCCAGGATACGATAGCTCAGAGTGCAGGCGGTGAAGGTCTTGCCGGCGCCCGTCGCCATCTGCACCAGCGCGCGCGGATGGTTCTGCGCCATCGATCTCTCGAGAGCCGCGACCGCATCGATCTGGCAGGCGCGCAGTCCTTCCCTGTCCAGGTGCGGCATTTCCTTCAGCCTTGCGCGGATCGTCGCCGGCTGCTTGATCCACCGCTGCAGCGTTTCCGGGCGATGAAACGCAAAAACACGCCGAGAAACAGGCTCCGGATCGGCATGGTCGCGGAACAGAATTTCCATTCGAGACGCGACATATTCGAATCGCACCTGTCCTTCTTCACGAACGAGATGCTTGGGTACATCCGCGATGTAGCGCGCCGCCTGCTCGGAAAATCCGGACAGGGTCACGCCCTCCGCTTTCGCCTCGATGACGCCGCAGAGCCTTCGATCCACGAACAGGCCGTAGTCGACGGGACCCGATTCGGTCTGGAACTCCCGAACGGCGACTCCGACTCCTGCCCCGAGGTTCATGTCGACTTTCGATTGGACAAGCCAGCCGCATGCCGCGAGCGACTGGTCGATAGACGATCGCGCTCGATCCTCGGGATGGCAGCCGGCCGAAGGGACCGTGACGAAATTGAAGCTCGGTCCGCTCGCCGACGACAAGCCCGTCAAAATCACCGTCGAGATTCCCGCCTCTCTGCATCGCGATCTTGCCGCCTATGCCGACGCGCTCGGCCGAGCCAATGGGCAGACGATCGCCGATCCGCTCAAGCTGATAGTTCCGATGCTTCAGCGCTTCATCGCGACCGACAGAGCCTTCGCGAAGACTCGGACGCGTCCGAAACCTCAACCCGATGTCGCGGAAACCGAAAGGTCGGGATAGCGGGCGCGCAACAGATCGAGAAATCGTTGCAGCATCGGACTGCTGTTCGTCTCTTTCCAATACGCCGCGAACTGAAGCCGCATTTGCCCACAGTCGCCATGCAGCTCGCGATGAGTCACTCCGGGGCAGCCAAATCCGGCAGCGCCTTCGAGCAGTGGCGCGACGCCATAACCGGCGCCGACGAGGCTCAGTAGCCTGTCGAGGCTGACATCCTGATAGCTGATACGCAAAGAACCCGAGCCGCCGGCCTTCATGCTCAGCATTTGCTCGAGCTCGGAATCGACGCCGCTCCGCGTCAGCAATATCCGATTGTCGCAAAGCTCCCGCCATTGGATCGCTGGCCGACTATTGAGCGGGTGATGTTCCTGAACGGCGACGACGACCCGTTCGCCCCAGAGCGGCAGAACGCGGTCGCTCCACTTTCCGCCGCCGGAGGTCAGTATGGCGACGTCGATCGCGCCGGCGGCGACCTCGCCGAGCAATCCCACCTTGGCGCCGTCGACCAGGAGAATATCCGCATCCGCGATCTGGCGGCACAACTCCGCGAGCGTCTCCCGCAGATTGCCGGCCGAAAGCGACGAGCAAATCCCTATTCGTAATGGCCCGCGTCCGCCATTGCGTCGCGTTTTGAATGTGAGGAAGAGCCGGTCCGCTTCATCGACAATGGGCCGCGCCAAATCCAGAAATTCGCGACCGATCGGCGTGAGCTTCGTTCCGCCGGTCGTGCGCTCGAACAAGTCCACGCCGAGTTCACATTCGAGATCGTGCAATCGACGGCTGAGTGTGGATTGACGCGTCTTCAGCGTCTCCGCCGCTTGCCGAAGGCTTCGATGCCGCGAGGCGACAAGAGCCCATTTCAGATCTCGAAGTTCCGAATTCACCTGAAAAGCCCGGTTTCACAAGCTGATTTCCAGAATCGGACATGCCGACGACGCGGACCCCGCCGATCGCTCTAATATTTCATACTTCATTGAAAATAAATGGCCTTTTCAAGGCTGTCGATCGAGCGGCTATCGCTTTGCAAGCTATAGGTTTTTCGGCGAACGGACCCGATTCCTCCTCAATCGATGCGCCGTCCCGAACAGCCCGACCGCTTTGCTGCGCAAGGCTATGGACGCCAGCGTTTCCAATATCCGTTGCTAAAACGTTCTATGCGGCTTACCTTCTCCCGGCTGCAATTTCATGAGCAGCGGCCGAACGGGATGTTCGAGCATCCCGCCCGGCCTGACCACAACCCAAGCTGAAGTGGAGCCTGGATCATGGCTGATTCTGAAGATAGCACGACTCCGCCCGCCGTTAGCTGGCGCGCCATTCTGCGAGGAACCGGCGCTTTGCCGCCTGCGAAAAAGACGGGAGAGGCGCCGTCCGACCCCGCGCTGCAGCTCTGGCGAAACTGGCAGGCCAATCACACGCAGGTCATCGCGCTGACTCGCCAGTGGCAGCGCATCGAGAAGAAGCTCATTCGCACGGTCGGCATCCCCGAAGTTGCGATCCGCCTTTCCGGCGAGGAGGAGCCGAAAATCGCGCAATCGGTCGACGAGATCGAGGAGCTGGTCGCGCACGAGCCGGCGCTCGAGAGAGAAGCGCTGATCGCCGCGTTCGACGAGCGGCAAAAGCGATGGAACGAGGCGGCGGCGACGCTCGGCTTCGACGCCGTCGACGCGGAGCTCCGAGCCGCTCTCGGCAAGGAGCGCGATTTTGTGGCGTCGGTCCCGAAGACGAAAGCCGCCAGCCTGCCGGGCGTCGCGGCCAAGCTCGCCATTCTCATTCAGCTCGGCGAGCCGAGCCCGACAGATGCGGAATTTCCTTGGCCGGAACTGCGCTCGGCGCTGGCGGATATCGCCCGGTTGGCGTCCCCGGAAGCGGCAGTCTCGCCGATGTGATCCTCGTGCTCGGGTCCATGGCCGCTCGGCTATGGACCCGGCTTCTTTCGGGCAGTGGCCCTTTGCGCGGGCCTCTCCCTCTTGCGAGCTGGCTTTGCGCCTTTCTCGGCCTGCGCCTTCGGGCGAGTGCCTTCAGTCGATGCCGTAGACGACAACTTCGCCTCCGCGGTTTCGCTCGCAGGCCTCAGAAGCTCGAGCGCCGGAATTCCGAGAGCGTCGGCGAGGCGACCGACGACATCGACCGTCGCCGAATAGACGCAGCGTTCGATCGAGCTGATATAGGTGCGGTCGAGTTCGGCTCGATGGCCGAGCTCCTCCTGCGACAGGCGTTGCGCCCGTCGATATTTCCTCAGATTGCGCGCCAGCGTCTCTCGCATTTCCATGACGAGAGTCCAGAGCGAGCGCTGCGCCAAAAGGCAGAAAATAGCGCTGCACGGAAGCCCGCCCGGTTCGACACCGTAGCAGATTGCCTCGCCTCCGCGGAGCGCCTCTTATTCCTGCGGTCCCGGGCGAATGTTCGTAATTCACGTCGGAGCGCGGCGGAACCGTACGCGGGCGTATTGGGGCCAATCAAAAAATCGCATCAAAGCCACTCTCCCGCTTTGCAGAAGGAGTGACGAGCGATATATATATCGATATGTCGATATCTATGGACATAACGACTCGTTCCGGGAGAAGGCAATGACGGAAGGCAAAGTCTATAACGTGCTGTTTCTGTGCACCGGCAATTCCGCGCGCTCCATCATCGCCGAGGCGATCCTCAATCGCGTGGGCGCCGGTCGCTTCAAAGCCTATAGCGCGGGCTCCCGGCCAAAAGGCGAGGTCAATCCCTGCACAGTGGCGATATTGGAGAAGTCCGGCTTCAAGGCGGACGGCTATCGCTCCAAGAGCTGGAGCGAGTTCGCCGAGCCCGGCGCTCCGCCGCTCGATTTCGTCTTCACCGTCTGCGACGACGCCGCGAAGGAAGAGTGCCCCTATTGGCCGGGCCAGCCGATGACCGCGCATTGGGGCTTGCCCGACCCCGCCGCTGTCGAAGGGACCGAGGTCGAGAAGCATCTGGCCTTCGCCGACGCTTTCCGCATGCTCAACAACCGCATCTCGATCTTCGCCTCTCTTCCTATGAAGGGCCTCGACAAGCTCTCCTTGCAGAGGCGGCTCGAGGAGATCGGCAAGGCGACGCCTGTCGACGGAGCCGCCTGAGCGGGTCGCGCTCGGAGGCGGACGGCTTGGGTCATGCTCGAAACGCCGGACTTGCGATCTGATGGAACCGGACGATCCGCCTTCCGATTTGGACCCGCTGCTGTGCGAGGCTGTTTCATGGGTCGTCCGCGCGCATTCGGGTGAAGCGACACGCGCCGATCGCGTCGAGTTACAGCAATGGCGCGGGATGAGCGCTGAGCATGAGGAAGCCTTCCGCCAAGCCTCATGGCTCTGGCGCGTCTGCCGTGAGGCGGCGCGCCAGCTCGCCGAGGAAGCCGCAGCCGCGACGGCCGCCGCGGATCGGTCTCCGGCAGGCGATCGATGCGATCCACTCCAGGACGATTTGTCGACGGATAGGGACACGTCGAGAAATCGACTATTCTCGCCAAAGGACCGCTGACGGTCCAAGGAGGCGAGGGACAAATGGCGGAAGATCGGATCGCCGCAGCCGAGATCGTCGGCATTTTCGAGGCCCTGGCGCAGACGACGCGCCTCGAGGCCTATCGTCTGCTGCTGCGCTATCTTCCCTACGGACTGCCGGCGGGCGACATCGCCCGCCTTCTCGCCGTGCCGCACAATACGCTGTCGACCCATATCGCCCATCTCGAGCGCGCTGGACTCGTCCTCGGACGACGCGAGGGGCGCTCGGTCATCTATGCCGCGAATTCGAGCAAATTGGGCCATGTGCTTACGACAATGCTGGCCGATCTCGGGACGTCGCTCGACGATCTCCCTCTCGCGGCGCCCGCCTTTCCGCAGAAGCGCCCCAAATCGGCGAGCAAGCGGGTCCGCAATGTTCTGTTTCTCTGCTCCGGCAACGCCGCGCGCTCCATTCTGGCGGAGGCGATCCTGAACCGCGAGGGCGGCGACCGCTTCCGCGCATATTCGGCCGGCAGCCGGCCCGCCGAGCGGCCCGATCCGATCGGCGTCGCATTGCTGTCGTCGCTCGGCTACGACACGCGCGCGTTTCGCTCCAAGAGCTGGAAGGAATTCACGAGGCCGGACGCGCCGCGCATGGATTTCGTCATCACGCTCTGCGACGACATATGCGAGCAGCCCTGCGGCCCCTGGCCGCGCAATGCGCTGCTGGCGCATTGGGGCGTCGCCGATCCGGCGCTGGCGAAGGGCGACGATGTCCAGAAGCGCGCCGCCTTCATGGACGCCTATCGCCGCCTCGGCGCGCGGCTTACGGCCTTCGTCAATCTGCCCTTCGAGTCGCTGGACCGGGCCGCTCTGAAGAGCCGCCTCGCCGAAATTGCGACGATGGAGGGGGCGACGGAGCTGGCGGTGAAGAGCGCGGCGTGAGGAAGAGATCTCGCACGTTTCCGAATGTGCGCGATCATGTGAACGATGGCGCTATGCGCCGGAACAACATTCGGCGGCGCGATCACGCGCTTTCGCCTCCTGGATCGGCGGGCACGGCGCGTCGCCGTAAGAGCAGAAGACGCAGCAATCCCCGGCCTTCGGCCTGAGCAGAGCCCCACATCCCTTGCATGCATAGAAGAACCGGCAGGCGTCGGTCGGCATCGTCTCGGTCGCCCGATGGCCGCAAGCCGGACAGGTTATCGTGGATTCGAGTTGCATTCACCGCCCCCAGAAGAACTTCAGCAGCACAGGGTCTATGTGGCTCCAGCTCGCAGCCAGCGCCACGATGAGAGAGGCGAGCAGCAGCAGCCCCAGCGTCGCGCGTGATCGCTCCGGCGAGGCGCAGCCCACACGCGAAACGCAAGGAGCCGGACGCTTCCACCACCAGGCGCCCCATCCCCCGGCAATAGCCAAGGCGCTGATGACCAGAAACGGAACGCGCCACCCGGCGACCATCTCGAGGCCGCCGAGAACGCTCGCGCCCGCGCCTGCCGCGGCGAGTCCGAGCGGAATGACACAACATGAGGAGGCGACGACAGCGCCGAGACCCGCGACGAGCCCCAGTGAAGCAAGCCACTTCGACGTCGCCGGTATGGCGGGAGGAGGGGCTGAGGGTGAAGTCATCTCGTCTGCAGCATCGTCCACTGTCATGGCTCGCCCTTCCTTTACGGTTGGGCTATCCTGCAACCCGTAGCGGCTACGGGTGCAAGAGAAATTCCATGCGGCCATTGACGATCGGTCGGCTCGCGGCGGCGGCGGGCGTCAACCTCGAGACCGTGCGCTATTATGAGCGTATCCATCTCATGCCCCCGCCGGCGCGGACAGCGAGCGGACATCGCGCCTATGACACGGCGCACATTCGCAGGCTCGCCTTTATCCGCCGCGCCCGCGAGCTTGGTTTCAGCATCGAGGACATTCGCGCCCTTCTCGCTCTCGCCGCGCCGTCTCGCGCTTCCTGCGCCGAAGTTCGCGAAATTGCGAGAACCCATCTCGACGACGTGCGGACGAAGCTCGCCGACCTCATGAAGCTCGAGCGCATTCTCGGCGAGACGATCGCCCATTGTTCCGGCGATCCCGCCCCGTCATGCCCTGTGCTCGATATGTTGGACGGCGGCGCGAAGCCGGGTTAGGCTCCGCCTCCTCATTCATGTCGCCAGATCTTGACGGCGGAAATGACGAGGATCGCGGCCAGAAGCGGCAGCAAGATCGCGCTCGGCGCCATGCCGAGCAGCCGTCCGCCGATGAATGCGCCGACGATGGAGCCGAGCGCCATGACGCCGACGAAGGAGCGATTGTGTCGCAGCACTGCGAAGCTGCGATCGCGACTGTAACGGGCGAAGCCGACGATCATCGTCGGCAGGCTGATCGCGAGCGAGAGGCTGCCCGCGAGCTTGATATCCACGCCAAACAGCAAAACGAGGGTCGGGATAAGCAGTTCGCCTCCCGCAACGCCGAGAAGCGAGGCGACGAGCCCGATGACGAAACCCGCCGCAACTCCCGCAACGAGTTGGAGACTGCCGCTCGCAAGCGCTTGTCCGCTCGCATGGTCATGGCCGAACAGCAGCAGGGTGGCTATGCCCACCAGCAGCAGAGCAATCACGCGGTATAGCGTCGCCGATTTGAGGCGCGTCGCCCATCCCGCCCCGTGCCATGCGCCGAGGAGACTTCCTGCCAGCAGATTGAGGATAACCGGCCATTGAGCGGCGACGTCGCCCAGCGACACGGCTGACGCCCGAAACGGCAAGGCCGAGGCGACAACGACGAGGCTCGTCGCTTTATTGACGATCACCGCTTCGAGCGCGCCGAACTGGAATGCGCCAATCAGTAATGGCAGACGGAACTCAGCCCCGCCCAGCCCGATCAGTCCGCCGAGCGTTCCGATGATCGCTGCGCCGCCGAACGCCGCCGCTTTGTTGTCCCGCACGCGTGTTCCTCACTTTTTCTCGCGGCTTTGTGCGGAACCTGCCGCGCGCCGATCACTGCGATGTGCATAGGTCCAAGGTTTTAAATCCACAAACCGGGCGTTGCGACGAACTCGTTCCCTTGACGGAGCCCATACTTCAAATATATTGGAAACATGGAAAAGAACGACGCCATCGCGGCCCTCGTGGCGCTCGCCCACGAGTCCCGGCTCGATATCTTCCGGCTGCTGATGCAGGCCGGCCCCGAGGGGCTGCCTGCGGGAAAAATCAGCGAGCGGCTGGGGCTTCCTTCGACCACGCTGTCTTTCCACCTCAATCAGCTCAAGCACGCCGATCTCGTGACCTTCCGTCGGGACGGCCGCTCTCTGATCTATTCGGCCGCCTATCCCGTCATGAACGCGCTGCTCGCCTATCTGACGGAGAATTGCTGCAAGGGCGACGCGGCCACTTGTTGCGTCACGGAAGCCGATACGACCTGCCAGACCGAGAGGGTTCCATGAAGCGCCTGCATCTGCATGTGTCCGTCGAGGACCTGCCGCGATCCATCCAATTCTACAGCGCGCTGTTCGGCGCGGCGCCGACGGTCGCAAAGCCCGATTACGCCAAATGGATGCTCGACGATCCGCGCGTGAATTTCGCCATTTCGGCGCGGGGCGGAACGAGCCTCGGATTGGAGCATCTCGGCATTCAGGTCGAAACCACCGACGAGCTGCACGACGTCTATGGCCGCCTGAAGCAGGCCGGCGGACGCGTCTATGAAGAGGGCGCGACCACCTGTTGCTATGCGAAATCGGAAAAATCCTGGATCGCCGATCCGCAAGGGCTGATGTGGGAAACCTTCCTCACGACGGGAGAAAGCCCGGTCTATGGCGGCGATCCGGCGCTGGACGCGCTGAAGGGCGAGGCTCGCGCCTGCTGCACGCCGACGACGCCGCAAGGCGAATGCTGTCCGCCGAAGCCGGAGCTTCCCGCGAAGGCGGCGTGCTGCGGCGCGAAGGAGCCCGCATGAGCGCGCCCGATGTGATCATCTATCACAACCCCGATTGCGGAACCTCGCGCAACACGCTCGGCCTCATCCGCAACGCCGGCATAGAGCCGCATGTGATCGAATATTTGAAGACGCCGCCGACGCCCGCGCTGCTGGCGCAGCTCATCGAACGAATCGGGAAATCGACCCGCGCGATTCTGAGGGAAAAAGGAACGCCCTATCACGAGCTCGGCCTCGGCGATCCGACACTGACGGAAGAGCGGTTGCTCGATGCAATGATGGCGCATCCGATCCTCATCAATCGGCCGATCGTCGTCACCTCCGAGGGCGTCAGACTGTGCCGTCCGTCGGAGTCGGTTCTGGATATCCTGCCGCTGCCGCAACGCAGTGAGTTCCGCAAGGAGGACGGCGAGCTGGTAGTCGATTCCGATGGTCGACGCGCGGCGACGAAATAGCGATCGAAGGAGAGGGATATGACGGCAATCGAAATCTATGACCCGGCGCTCTGTTGCAGCACCGGCGTGTGCGGAACCGAGGTCGATCAGGCGCTGGTGACTTTCGCCGCCGATGTCGATTGGGCCAAGCAGAACGGCGCCCGCATCGAGCGTTTCAATCTGGCGCAGCAACCGCTCGCCTTCGCCGAGAATGCGACGGTGAAAGCCTTTCTCGAGCGCTCCGGACAGGAGGCGCTGCCGCTGGTGCTCGTTGCGGGCGAGGTCGCTCTCGCCGGGCGCTATCCGAGCCGCAGCGAGCTTGCCCGTTGGGCGGGTCTCGTCGAGACCGCGATGGAGCCGAAGCAGAGCGGATGCTGCGGCGGCGGCAGTTGCTGAAGCCCGTGATCAAATTCCTCGAGCAACCGCCGCGCTTCCTGTTCTTCACCGGCAAGGGCGGCGTCGGCAAGACGTCGATCGCTTGTGCGACCGCGATCGCGCTTGCCGAGGCCGGGCGGCGTGTCCTCTTGGTCAGCACCGATCCGGCGTCCAATGTGGCGCAAGTGTTCGGAACGATCATCGGCAATCGGATGACCGACATTCCCGGCGCCCCAGGTCTGTCGGCGCTGGAGATCGACCCACAGGCCGCCGCTCGAGGATATCGCGACCGCATCGTCGGCCCAGTGCGCGGCGTGCTTCCGGACGCGGTGGTGAAGGGGATCGAGGAACAATTATCGGGCGCCTGCACGACGGAGATCGCCGCCTTCGACGAATTCACCGCGCTGCTGGTCGATTCCACGCTGACCGCGGATTACGACCATATCGTCTTCGACACCGCGCCGACGGGGCACACGATCCGCCTGCTTCAATTGCCCGGCGCCTGGAGCGGCTTTCTCGAATCCGGCAAGGGCGACGCCTCTTGCCTCGGACCGCTGGCGGGGCTGGACAAGCAGCGCGCTCAATATGGCCAGGCCGTCGAAGCGCTGGCCGACGCCGGGCGCACGCGCCTCGTGCTCGTCGCCCGCGCGCAGCGGTCGGCGCTGAACGAGATCGCTCGCACGCATAAGGAGCTGGCGGCGATCGGCATCGCGCAGCAATATCTCGTCATCAACGGCTTGCTGCCGGAAGAGGAGGCGAAGCAGGATAGGCTCGCCGCCGCCATCTATGAGCGCGAGCAGGCGGCGTTGCGCGCGCTTCCCAGCGAGATCGCCGCTTTGCCCTGTGATCGCGTCGCGCTCAGGCCGTTCAATCTGGTCGGCCTCGACGCCTTGCGGCAATTGCTCGACGCGACGCTGGCGCCGGTGGGCGCGAGCGAGGATGTGCCGATCGTGCTCGACGCGCCGAGCTTGTCAGAGCTGGTCGACGCCATAGCTGCGGATGGTCATGGCCTCGTGATGCTGATGGGCAAGGGCGGCGTCGGCAAGACGACTCTGGCGGCCGCCGTCGCCGTGGAGCTCGCCCGCCGCGGCTTGCCCGTGCATCTCACCACCTCCGACCCGGCCGCGCATCTTTCCGAAACACTCCATGGATCATTGGAGCAACTGAAAGTGAGCCGCATCGATCCGCATGTGGAAACGGAACGCTATCGCCGCGAAATCCTCGCCGCCAAGGGCGCCAAGCTGGACGCCGCCGGCCGGGCGCTACTGGAGGAGGATCTGCGCTCGCCCTGCACCGAGGAGATCGCCGTTTTTCAGGCCTTCTCGCGCATCATCCGCGAGGCGAGCGAGACCTTCGTGGTGATGGACACGGCGCCGACCGGCCACACTCTGCTGCTGCTGGACGCGACGGGCGCCTATCATCGCGAGGTCGCGCGCCAATTGGACGCCAAAGGCGCGCATTACACGACGCCGATGATGCAATTGCAAAATCCGCAGCAGACCAAGGTTCTGCTCGTGACTCTCGCCGAGACGACGCCCGTGCTCGAAGCCGCCGCCCTCCAGGCCGATCTGCGGCGCGCCGGAATCGAGCCTTGGGCGTGGATCATCAACAATAGCGTCGCCGCGGCGCATCCGCATTCGCCGCTGCTGCGTCAGCGCGCGCGCAATGAAATACGCGAGATCGATGCCGTCGCCGCCACACATGCGCGGCGCTATGCGATCGTCCCGCTGCTGAAGGAAGAGCCGGTCGGCGTTTCTCGCCTTCTGGAATTGGCGGGCCGCGTCGTCGCCACAGCCTGATATTTCACCGAAAGGAAGTCCGATGGAACTGCGCGCAACTCCGGTCGCCACGGCGCCGGATCGAAGCCAATCCGCGACGCCCGCCATGGGCGCTTTCGAGCGCTATCTCACTCTCTGGGTCGCGCTCTGCATCATCGTCGGCATCGCGCTCGGCCAAGCCGCGCCTGTCGTTTTTCACACCATCGGAGAAGCGACGATCGCGCAAGTGAATTTGCCGGTCGCGGCGCTGGTGTGGCTGATGATCATCCCCATGCTGCTGAAGATCGATCCCGCCGCTCTAGCGCAAGTGCGCGAGCATTGGCGCGGCATCGCCGTGACCGTCGGCATCAATTGGCTGGTCAAGCCGTTCTCGATGGCGCTGCTCGGCTGGCTGTTCATCGCGCATCTGTTCCGGCCCTTTCTGCCGGCCGATCAGATCGACGCCTATATCGCCGGCCTCATTCTGCTGGCGGCGGCGCCCTGCACGGCGATGGTGTTCGTGTGGTCCAATCTCGTCGACGGCGAACCGCATTTCACTCTGTCGCAGGTCGCGCTCAACGACACGATCATGATCGTCGCCTTCGCGCCGCTGGTCGCTCTGCTGCTCGGCCTGTCCTCCATCGCCGTGCCCTGGGGCACGCTACTGCTGTCGGTCGGCCTCTATATCATCGCGCCGGTGATCGCATCGCAACTCTGGCGCCGCGCGCTGCTGGCGAAGGGCGGCGCGGCGGCGCTGGCGGCGACGCTTCGCGTGCTCGGACCGCTCTCGCTCGTGGCGCTGCTGCTCACGCTCGTCATTCTGTTCGGCCTGCAAGGCGAGGAGATCATGCGTCAGCCGCTGGTCATCGCGCTCTTGGCGACGCCGATCCTGATCCAGGTCTATTTCAACGCCGGGCTCGCTTATCTCCTCAATCGTCGCCTCGGCGTCGAATGGTGCGTCGCCGGCCCTTCGGCGCTGATCGGCGCCAGCAATTTCTTCGAGCTCGCCGTCGCGACGGCGATCGCCCTGTTCGGCTTCCAGTCGGGCGCCGCGCTCGCGACCGTCGTCGGCGTGCTGGTCGAGGTGCCGGTCATGCTCTCCGTCGTCCATATCGTCCGCAGCTCGCGGACATGGTACGAGAGCGCCGGCGCCGCACGCGCCTGAGCGAGAATCGGAAAGATCGAATGAACGAACTGGAAGCCGCAAAAGCGAAAGCCGCCGCCTACAATGCCGCCGCCGACTATTTCGATCACCCCGTCAGCTCATTCTGGCATCGTTTCGGACGTGAGACCGTCGATCGCCTGAGTCTTTCTCCCGGCGCATGCGTGCTCGATGTCTGCTGCGGCAGCGGCGGATCGGCCTTGCCGGCCGCGGAGCGCGTCGGGCCGAATGGCAAAGTGATCGCCGTCGATCTCGCCGAACGCTTGATCGAACTGGCCGCGGCGAAGGCGCAGAGCAAAGGCTTCGACAATATCGAGTTCCGCGTCGCCGACATGCTCGCCCTCGACTATCCGGACGACGCGTTCGATGCGGTCATTTGCGTGTTCGGCGTCTTTTTCGTGCCCGATATGACCGCGGTGGTCCGGGAGCTGTGCGCATGGTTCGTCCAGGCGGCCGGCTCGCCATCACGACTTGGGGTCCAGACCTGTTCGAGCCCGCGAACAGCGCCTTCTGGAGCGCGATACGGCAAGATCGCCCCGATCTTTATCGGGGCTTCAATCCATGGGACCGCATTTCCCAACCGGCGGGTCTGCGCGAAATGCTGAGCGCCGCAGGCGTGAGTGGAGCCGATATAGTACCGGAAGCAGGCCGTCATCACCTCCAGTCGCCGGACGATTGGTGGGCGATCGCGATGGGCAGCGGCTATCGCGGGACGCTCGCGCAGCTCGACTTCGAGACTTTTTCGCGTGTCAGAGAGACAAATCTGTCTCTCCTGCGCGCGAGCGGCGCGACGTCGATCGAGACGAACGTCCTTTATGCCGTCGCCGCGAAAAGATCGGTAAGGCTCCGCCGAAGCTTTCAATTACCCACAAGTAGCTGACTCAGTGGGCGGATTTGTGGAAGAAGAAAGTTGAATCGGATGAATCGGTTGTGATTCGTTATCGAGCACCGAATCGCTTGCGCGAGGTGCTCCATGTCCTCGAAGACCGCTTTTTCCAAGACTTTCTGCCGTCCAAGAGCTGGGAGATCAGGGCCGGCGCCGCATTGGACTGAGCGCGAGGTAGACGAAGCCGCTTTCAAAGATCCCCGTCTCGGACGACGATGCGCTGAGGTTTTGAAGCAGATCGGCGACGCCATGGGCGAGAGCATCCCGTACGCCTGCCAGGACTGGGCGAACACCAAAGCCGCCTATCGGTTTCTTTCGAACGCGCGCGTTGATGAGGGCGACATTCTCAGCGGTCACTTCGCCGCGACGCGCGCCCGCTGCGATAAATTCGAAGGCCCGATCTTGTTGCTCCAGGACACCACGGAATTCTCGTTCCAACGCGCCAATGTGAGCGCCGTTGGCGTGACGAAGAGCGTCAACAGTGGGCGCGACAAGCAGGGGCGCATCCGCCATCATACAGTATGCGGAATGCTCATGCATTCGAGTTTAGCGGTGACAACCCAAGGGCTGCCGCTCGGCTTGGCGGCGGTGAAATTCTGGACGCGCAAGAAATTCAGGGGAACCAAGGCGCTGAAGAAGAAGGTGAACCCGACGCGCGTGCCGATCGAAAAGAAGGAGAGCGTTCGGTGGCTCGAAAATTTCCGGCAATCGATCGAGCTTCTCGGGCAGCCGGAGCGCTTCATCCATGTCGGAGACCGAGAGAGCGACATTTTCGAACTCTACTGCCTGACGCGTGATCTCGGCTCGCACTTTTTGGTGCGGACCTGCGTGGATCGGCTGGCGGGCGATGGCGACCACACCATCGCCGACGAAATGGACGCGACGAGGCTCAAGGGGCTGCATCGCATTGAAGTACAGACGGACGACGGCGAGATCGAGAAGATCGTTCTGGAAATCAGGTTTAAGCGCATCATCGTTCAGCCACCCATCGGCAAACAGAAGCGATATCCTGCGCTCGATCTTACTGTCATCCACGCCATCGAACGCGATGCGCCCAAAGGCCGCAAGCCGATCGTCTGGAAGTTGATCACAGATCTGCCTGTGCGCGGGCGCGCCGAAGCGATCGAGAAGATCAACTGGTATGCGATGCGTTGGAAAATCGAGGTGTTCCACAAGGTCCTGAAGTCGGGCTGCCAGGCCGAAGCATCCAAATTGCGCACTGCGGAACGGCTCGCGAACTTGATGGCTGTTTTCTGTATCGTCAGTTGGCGCGTTCTCTGGCTGACCATGTTGGCGCGGGCCGAGCCTGAGGCCTCGCCCTCGATCGCATTCACGGACAAGGAGATCGCCTTGCTCGATCGACTCGTCGGCGATGTCGGCAATCGACGAGCCGAGCACGGGACGCTCAGCTTCTACCTCATAAAGCTCGCTCGGTTGGGCGGCTATCTCGCGAGGGCCGGCGACTCGCCGCCGGGAAGCATTGTTATCTGGCGCGGCCTCGCGCGCCTAACCGACATCGAGATAGGCGCAGAGGCAGCGCTGAGTGCACTTGTGGGTAATTGAAAGCCGCCGAAGGCCGTCTGGCGATTGGGGCGGATGGTGTCGATAGTTGCGCGCGTGGCGCGGGGATCGTGTCCACTATCGATGATGGACACTATCTCCGATGATCGAGGCGGATGAAGACGGTGCGGCGGGTTTCAAGGGCCGGCGTCGCAATTGGAAGAAAGACGAGAAGCGCCGCATTGTCGCGGAGAGCTTGGAGGAAGGCGCGTCGGTGGCGGAAGTCGCACGGCGCTATGGCCTGAACGCGAATCTACTGTTCACCTGGCGTCGGAGGTTCGCGGCCGGCGATAGCGGCGAGCCGCCGGCGATCTTGCCGGTGACGATCACGTCGACGCCGGCGATGGCTCTCTCGTCGGCGCCCGACACCATCGGCCGGATGGAGATCACGCTTTCCACGGGCGAGAGAATCATGGTCGGCGCGGATGTCGACGCCTCGGCCTTGGCGCGCGTGGTCAAGGCGTTGCGGCGATGATCCCGGTCTCGGCGGACGCGCGGGTCTGGCTCGTCACCGGCCATACCGACATGCGCAAGGGCTATGCGAGCCTGGCGCTGATCGTTCAGGAGACGCTGCGCCGCAATCCCAATGGCGGACATTTATTCGTCTTTCGTGGGCGCCGCGGCGATCTGGCAAAAATTCTCTGGCATGACGGCCAGGGCCAATGCCTATTCGTGAACGATCTGCATTCATACTACACCTCTTCCAGCTTCAGCTGATCGTTTATGCCGCGCTGGTGTTTTGTGCGCGGGCAGCGGCTCGGTCAACGAGACGGTTCCATCGGCTGCATTGTTTTTGCGGTACGTCTTTGTCGGGAATTTCGTAGAGGCAAAAGTGCCCGTTGTAGGAATGCCCGGTGACGAGGCCATGTTTGACCCAGCTCGTGAGGGTGGTCTCGTGGATATTCAGACGCGCCGCGGCTTCCTTCTTGGTCAGCATTCCCCGCTCTCTCAGTCGATCGTAACGGGGACGCAGTTTGTATTCGTGAACGAGATAGGCAACCCGTTTGGGGGTGAAGCGGGCGTCGTGGCGCCCGCGGCGCGCAGCCTCGCCCGGGCGATATCCTTGCTGGTTGAGGAGTTCGGCGATCTCGGAATAGACGTGGTCGTCGAGCAGCTTGTCGACCAGTTCGACGATGCCGGGCTGTGTCTTGATCTGCTGGGCGGACGATTTCGGGCTCGAGGTCGTGAGCGTCTGGATTTTGCCGCCCTTGAACCGAACATGAACCTTGGTGGTTCCTTCCGCCTGTAGCTTGACGAGGGTGACGTCTTCGATGACGTGGGCGAGCAGCCGCTTGCGTTCTCGGTTTGGGGTATCGGGATCAGCCCAAAGCTTCTTGAAGTCCACCGTCATGGCGATGAGCCGCTTACGGATGGCGTCGTCAAGAACGAATTGATCGTGCTCGTGGGCGCGCTGGCGCTCCTCGCGGGCGTTGGCCAATATGCGGAGTTTGTCGTTCCACTCGCCTTCGAGCGTGTCGGCGACGAGGCGATTGTTGGGGTCGACCAGCATGAAGCGGCGCTGAGCGAGATCGGCTTCGGTTTGGGCGCGCTCGATCGCACGGCAACGCAACCGGTCGGCTTCCTCATGACGCGCCTGAATCTCCCTGCGCACTTCGAGCGCCAGTTCGACGGCCAACGGCGTCATCTCGTCGGCAATCAGCATGCCGACAGCTTGATCGACGGGAGGTCCGGCGATCGACTGGCACGAGGGTTCGCCGCGATAGTTGTGGGGGCGATCGCAAACATACCACGCCTCCTGTCGGCCCCGCCGGGCGGCATAGCGGACCCTAAAATGCCCGCCGCATCGACCACAGATGGCCCGTCCTTGCAGCAGCGCCGGGCCTTCTCTCGGAATTGACGTTCGCGCCGCGTCATAGCCATGGCCGTTCGCCTTGAGAACCTTCAAGTTCTCCTGGTGCCGCTCCCAACTGATATAGCCGGGATGGGCGCCGGGAATGCGGGCCAGCCAATCGTCATCGTCTCTGGCGCGCACGGTTTTCTTGCCCTCGATCGTGCGCCGGAACTGTCGTCGGCCATAGGTGTAGGCGCCGGCGTAGCGCGGATTGGTTAGGACGCGCATCGCCGTGGAAGCCGTCAGTGGCCGAAAGACCGTCTCGCTGTTGTGCAGGCGCGAGGGGAATAGAAGACCTTCCTTGCGAAAGGTCTTGACGGTCTGGGACGCGGAGCCGACGCGCGAGAAGGTCTCGAAGAAATGAGCGATTGTCTCCCTGACCTGGAGGTCCGGATCCAGCGCCACGTTGCCGGAGAGGTCATAGACCAGCCCGGTCGGCAGCGGGCAGCGGAACTCGCCACGCTTCGCCTTGTTGAGGATACCGCCGCGCAGCCTCGCCTTGATGACATGGAGTTCGGCTTCGCTCATCGTACCCTTCAAACCCAACAAAAGCCTGTCGTTGAAGCTAGCCGGATCGTAGACGCCATCCTCGTCGAGGATCAGGGTGTCGGCAAGGGCGCAGATCTCCAGCAGGCGCTGCCAATCGGCGTTGTTGCGCGCCAGACGGGAGACTTCCAGGCCCATCACGATTCCGGCGCGTCCCAGGCCGACATCGCTGACCAGTCGCTGGAATCCCTCGCGCCAAGCCGCCGATGCGCCGGACTCGCCCTGATCGTTGTCGATGACGATGATCTGCTCGTCGCGCCAACCCAGGGCGACAGCGCGTCCGCGCAGCGCATATTGCCGCTTGGCGCTCTCGGCGTTCTCGACGACTTGCCGCATCGACGACTGGCGGATGTAGAGGTAAGCGCCGCGTTCGAGATGGTGACGCTGAACTTTGATCTGTGCGTTCATGGGAATATCCCCTCATGTAAGCCAGCGTGGTTTGTGCCGGCGGCGATTGTCGCGAGCACATGAACGACGGCGCCGCGCCCGCCCGGCCTCGATGAGACGAACGGGCGCTGGTCGATCGGTTCTGGAGTGGGGTCTGCCGCCGCCGTCAGCGCCTTCGCCCATCCCCACATCCCACGGCGCAGAAACAGCATGAGGCCGCTGCGGGCCATGAGCGGCAGCGCTTCGCCGAGAGCGGCGGCGCGCAGCACCTCGTAATCGGACGCAAGAGCCGACGACGGGATCGAACAAGTCGAGGTCGCGGCGATGTTCACCGGCCCGTTTTTTTTAACGCCCGCTCGATCGTTCTCGGATGAAGCTCGACATTGAGTTCGTTGCGGACCAGCCTGGCGAGTTCCCGGGCGCGAACAGGTTCGCCAGGAACCAGTCGCGCCTTCAGGAAGACCATGATGTCGTCGTCGAGCTTGTGGGGACCGCGGGGGCCTGGCTTGGCCTGGACCAGGCCGGCAATCCCGGCGGTGTCGAAGTTCGCCTTGGCCTGATAGTAGGTCGGCCTGGAGACGCCGTATTCGTCGGCAGCCTCCGTGATCGACAACTTGTCGACGGAGACGCGGCGCAGCATCTCGTATTTGACCTGCACGGCGTCGTGCGGATCGAAGAACTCGCCGCCGCGGAACTTCGGATCGCGCACCTTGTCCGGGGTGGGATTGAATGTGCCCTCCTCGATGAGGGCGTCCCTCTTCGATCGCTTGCTGTCGGGCATCGCTGGCGCCGGGCGCGTGATTCGATATTGACGTAAACATATTTACGCCGCCATCTGAACCAGCGTCAAGACCGCGCCTACCATTTTCCGCCAGCTTATGATCGATATTGTGCAGCTTTTTGTCCATGAGAATCACGTTCGGGGAAGGATTGCGGCGCAATCTGCTTTACAATGGCGGCATAATTGCCTTTACATACCGCTTCGCGGCCGCCTCACTGATTTGCCACTGAGGCGGCTAACCAGATCGGCAAGCTCCAGGAAATCGGAAACCCGCAAAAGCGATTGCCCATGACCCATGACGACGTCCGGGTCGGGGCTCGCAACATCAGTCCATCCCGGGGGGAGCGACCAAACGGCGCCGTTGCGATCTTGCAGCAAAAGCCGTTCGCCATATCGGTTGTAGCGCCTGCCGACGCACGGCAGTTGCTGAGCAAACAGAGGATGAAACGGATGCGTCACCAGCACTAACTGCTGAGCTGTGCTTGGGGCGGCTGCATTCTCTGGTGAGTTACAAGCGCTTGGAACGTGGACGTTTTCTTTGGCCTTCGGCCTCATCCGGCGCAGTGACGATCAGCTCTGCGCAGCTCGGCTATCTTCTTTCCGGCATAGACTGGCGTGCTCCACAATACACATGGAGGCCGGAGGCGGCAGGCTGAGATTTTTCAAGGGATGGGCAGCGATAGGCCTTGCCAGCGCGCGCCATTGTGATTCGATCGTGATCATGAGCGCCGCCGATTCTATTCCCGACGATGTCGAGGCTTTGAAGGCGATGCTCCGCGACAGAGATGCGGAGCTGGCGCAGGCGCGCGCGACAGCTTCGAATGCGACCGCTCTGATCGCGCATTTGCAGCTCTCGATCGAGAAGCTTCGACGCGAGCTCTATGGAGTGCGCAGCGAGCGCAAGGCGCGGCTGCTCGAGCAGATGGAGCTCGAGCTCGAGGAGCTCGAGGCCGACGCCGCCGCGGACGATCTCGCCGCCGAACAAAAGGCCGAAGCGGCGAAGACGACAGCGGTCCGCGCCTTCTCGCGAAAGAAGCCGTCGCGCCAGCCCTTTCCGGCGCATTTGCCGCGCGAGCGCATCGTTCTTGCGGGGCCGACGGCATGCGCGTGCTGCGGTGGAACGCGTCTGCACAAGCTCGGCGAGGACGTGACCGAGACGCTCGAGATCGTTCCGCGGCAATGGAAGGTCGTCCAGCATGTGCGCGAGAAGTTCACCTGCCGCGACTGCGAGAAGGTCAGCCAAGCTCCCGCGCCCTTTCATCCGTTGCCGCGCGGCTTTCTGGGACCGAGCCTGTTGGCGATGATCCTGTTCGAGAAGTATGGACAGCATCAGCCGCTGAATCGACAATCGGTGCGCTATGCTCATGAGGGCGTGGATCTGAGCCTGTCGACGCTCGCCGATCAGGTCGGCGGCTGCGCCCTGCTGCTGCGGCCGCTCTACGATCTCATTCGCGATCATGTTTTCGCCGGCGCGCGCGTGCATGGCGACGAGACGACCGTTCCGGTCCTCGCAAAGGGCAAGACGCGCACCGGGCGGCTGTGGACCTATGTGCGCGACGACAAGCCCTTCGGCGGCGCCGATCCGCCAGCGGCGGTCTTCTTCTACTCGCGGGATCGCACCGCCGAGCATCCAGAAAGCCATTTGGCGCATTTTTCCGGGATCCTACAGGCCGACGCTTATGCCGGATTCAACCGGCTCTATGCGCCGCAGAGGTCGCCGGGGCGGATCATGGAAGCGGCATGCTGGAGCCATGGGAGGCGCAAGTTCTTCGTGCTCGCGGACATTGCCGCCAACGCTCGCAACAAGGCGCTCGGTAAGCAGACTGCGATCGCGCCTCTGGCTCTGGAGGCGGTCAAACGTATCGACGTGATCTTCGACATCGAGCGCGAAATCAATGGCCGCCCCGCCGCGGAGCGTCTGGCCGTTCGCCGAGAGCATGTCGCGCCGCTCGTCACCGAGCTCGAGGCATGGATGCGCGGCGAGCGGGCGCGGTTGTCGCGTCACGCCGAGGTCGCCAAGGCGATGGACTACATGCTCAAACGATGGAGCGCCTTCGCGCGCTTTCTCGACGACGGCCGCATCTGCCTGACGAACAACGCCGCCGAGCGTGGACTGCGCGGAATTGCTCTCGGAAGAAAATCATGGTTGTTCGCCGGCTCAGATCGCGGCGGTGAACGCGCCGCTGTGATCTACACGCTGATCGCCTCCGCAAAACTCAACGGCGTCGACCCACAGGCTTGGCTCGCCGATGTGCTGGCCCGCATCAACGATCACAAGATCAAAGATCTCGCCGCCTTGCTGCCGTGGCGTTGGGCCGCCGCCCAGCAAGCCAAAAAAGTCGCCGCCTGACCCGCGCGCAGCCGTCACTGGCCGAAAATGATCAACCGGCGTGCCTCACCGGCTTTCAATTACCCACAAGTAGCTGACTCAGTGGGCGGATTTGTGGAAGAAGAAAGTTGAATCGGATGAATCGGTTGTGATTCGTTATCGAGCACCGAATCGCTTGCGCGAGGTGCTCCATGTCCTCGAAGACCGCTTTTTCCAAGACTTTCTGCCGTCCAAGAGCTGGGAGATCAGGGCCGGCGCCGCATTGGACTGAGCGCGAGGTAGACGAAGCCGCTTTCAAAGATCCCCGTCTCGGACGACGATGCGCTGAGGTTTTGAAGCAGATCGGCGACGCCATGGGCGAGAGCATCCCGTACGCCTGCCAGGACTGGGCGAACACCAAAGCCGCCTATCGGTTTCTTTCGAACGCGCGCGTTGATGAGGGCGACATTCTCAGCGGTCACTTCGCCGCGACGCGCGCCCGCTGCGATAAATTCGAAGGCCCGATCTTGTTGCTCCAGGACACCACGGAATTCTCGTTCCAACGCGCCAATGTGAGCGCCGTTGGCGTGACGAAGAGCGTCAACAGTGGGCGCGACAAGCAGGGGCGCATCCGCCATCATACAGTATGCGGAATGCTCATGCATTCGAGTTTAGCGGTGACAACCCAAGGGCTGCCGCTCGGCTTGGCGGCGGTGAAATTCTGGACGCGCAAGAAATTCAGGGGAACCAAGGCGCTGAAGAAGAAGGTGAACCCGACGCGCGTGCCGATCGAAAAGAAGGAGAGCGTTCGGTGGCTCGAAAATTTCCGGCAATCGATCGAGCTTCTCGGGCAGCCGGAGCGCTTCATCCATGTCGGAGACCGAGAGAGCGACATTTTCGAACTCTACTGCCTGACGCGTGATCTCGGCTCGCACTTTTTGGTGCGGACCTGCGTGGATCGGCTGGCGGGCGATGGCGACCACACCATCGCCGACGAAATGGACGCGACGAGGCTCAAGGGGCTGCATCGCATTGAAGTACAGACGGACGACGGCGAGATCGAGAAGATCGTTCTGGAAATCAGGTTTAAGCGCATCATCGTTCAGCCACCCATCGGCAAACAGAAGCGATATCCTGCGCTCGATCTTACTGTCATCCACGCCATCGAACGCGATGCGCCCAAAGGCCGCAAGCCGATCGTCTGGAAGTTGATCACAGATCTGCCTGTGCGCGGGCGCGCCGAAGCGATCGAGAAGATCAACTGGTATGCGATGCGTTGGAAAATCGAGGTGTTCCACAAGGTCCTGAAGTCGGGCTGCCAGGCCGAAGCATCCAAATTGCGCACTGCGGAACGGCTCGCGAACTTGATGGCTGTTTTCTGTATCGTCAGTTGGCGCGTTCTCTGGCTGACCATGTTGGCGCGGGCCGAGCCTGAGGCCTCGCCCTCGATCGCATTCACGGACAAGGAGATCGCCTTGCTCGATCGACTCGTCGGCGATGTCGGCAATCGACGAGCCGAGCACGGGACGCTCAGCTTCTACCTCATAAAGCTCGCTCGGTTGGGCGGCTATCTCGCGAGGGCCGGCGACTCGCCGCCGGGAAGCATTGTTATCTGGCGCGGCCTCGCGCGCCTAACCGACATCGAGATAGGCGCAGAGGCAGCGCTGAGTGCACTTGTGGGTAATTGAAAGCCGGTGAGGCTTTCAATTACCCACAAGTAGCTGACTCAGTGGGCGGATTTGTGGAAGAAGAAAGTTGAATCGGATGAATCGGTTGTGATTCGTTATCGAGCACCGAATCGCTTGCGCGAGGTGCTCCATGTCCTCGAAGACCGCTTTTTCCAAGACTTTCTGCCGTCCAAGAGCTGGGAGATCAGGGCCGGCGCCGCATTGGACTGAGCGCGAGGTAGACGAAGCCGCTTTCAAAGATCCCCGTCTCGGACGACGATGCGCTGAGGTTTTGAAGCAGATCGGCGACGCCATGGGCGAGAGCATCCCGTACGCCTGCCAGGACTGGGCGAACACCAAAGCCGCCTATCGGTTTCTTTCGAACGCGCGCGTTGATGAGGGCGACATTCTCAGCGGTCACTTCGCCGCGACGCGCGCCCGCTGCGATAAATTCGAAGGCCCGATCTTGTTGCTCCAGGACACCACGGAATTCTCGTTCCAACGCGCCAATGTGAGCGCCGTTGGCGTGACGAAGAGCGTCAACAGTGGGCGCGACAAGCAGGGGCGCATCCGCCATCATACAGTATGCGGAATGCTCATGCATTCGAGTTTAGCGGTGACAACCCAAGGGCTGCCGCTCGGCTTGGCGGCGGTGAAATTCTGGACGCGCAAGAAATTCAGGGGAACCAAGGCGCTGAAGAAGAAGGTGAACCCGACGCGCGTGCCGATCGAAAAGAAGGAGAGCGTTCGGTGGCTCGAAAATTTCCGGCAATCGATCGAGCTTCTCGGGCAGCCGGAGCGCTTCATCCATGTCGGAGACCGAGAGAGCGACATTTTCGAACTCTACTGCCTGACGCGTGATCTCGGCTCGCACTTTTTGGTGCGGACCTGCGTGGATCGGCTGGCGGGCGATGGCGACCACACCATCGCCGACGAAATGGACGCGACGAGGCTCAAGGGGCTGCATCGCATTGAAGTACAGACGGACGACGGCGAGATCGAGAAGATCGTTCTGGAAATCAGGTTTAAGCGCATCATCGTTCAGCCACCCATCGGCAAACAGAAGCGATATCCTGCGCTCGATCTTACTGTCATCCACGCCATCGAACGCGATGCGCCCAAAGGCCGCAAGCCGATCGTCTGGAAGTTGATCACAGATCTGCCTGTGCGCGGGCGCGCCGAAGCGATCGAGAAGATCAACTGGTATGCGATGCGTTGGAAAATCGAGGTGTTCCACAAGGTCCTGAAGTCGGGCTGCCAGGCCGAAGCATCCAAATTGCGCACTGCGGAACGGCTCGCGAACTTGATGGCTGTTTTCTGTATCGTCAGTTGGCGCGTTCTCTGGCTGACCATGTTGGCGCGGGCCGAGCCTGAGGCCTCGCCCTCGATCGCATTCACGGACAAGGAGATCGCCTTGCTCGATCGACTCGTCGGCGATGTCGGCAATCGACGAGCCGAGCACGGGACGCTCAGCTTCTACCTCATAAAGCTCGCTCGGTTGGGCGGCTATCTCGCGAGGGCCGGCGACTCGCCGCCGGGAAGCATTGTTATCTGGCGCGGCCTCGCGCGCCTAACCGACATCGAGATAGGCGCAGAGGCAGCGCTGAGTGCACTTGTGGGTAATTGAAAGCCTCACCGGATGCTTACAAAGATCGTCTCCTCTGTGATGCTCGTCCGGCGGCCAAAGTTGGCGATCGCGACCGCCTTAACGCTTAGACGTGCTGCGCCACAGCCTCGCTCCCGCGGCCGAACCCTCGAGGGCTCGCCAGCGAGACCTTGATTGCAGTGCAATCATTGCCTATTTTGCTGACGATGTTGGAGGCTGTCGTGGCAAGCATCACAATCCGCAATCTGGACGACGATTGAAGCGCCGCTTACGCGTGCGCGCCGCTGAACATGGCCGCTCCATGGAAGAAGAAGCGCGGGAGATCCTGCGTCGCGCGATCGGCGGCGTCATCGCGCCGAAGAATCTCGGCCAAGCAATTCACGCCCGCTTCGCCGCTATCGGCTGCGTGGAGTTGGAGCTGCCCGCACGCGGCCCGATGCGCGAACCGCCGCTGCTAGCCAGACGCGGCGACTCCAGCAGCTTCACGAATGGCCCGTGCAATCTCGTCTTCGCTGCGTCCACCGTTGATGGCGATGCGCCCGCCGAAGACGAAGTGAGGAACTGACCGGACCCCGGCCGCCGTCGATCGGGTCGCCTCCCGCTCGACACGTCGGTGTTGCTCTGGATCGAGCGCTATCGCGCGGGCTTCTTCGCGTTCGAACCCATAGGCCACGGCGACGTCTGCGAGGATATCGGCGTCTGAGATGTTCTTTGCTTTCAGAAAATGGGCATCGGTGATCGCGACCGCGAGCTGATGCTGCGTACCTCGCGCTCGCGCCGCAAGGATCAACCCGTGCGCTGCCTGCGTCCGGTAAGTCCAAGGTTGGCGGCTCAGGTCGAGGTCAAGGCCGGACGCCCGAGCCTCCGCCTCAGGCCGGGCGAACGACGCCTTCGGATCTGTCACGCCATAGCGCGAGCGGAGAAGATCGGGAATGTAGAGGCCCTCCGCTGGCGCATCGGGGAGCAAAAGGACCGGGTGCTGACGGATATCCACGTCCAGCTCAGGGGACTGTCAGGAATCTTGTGTGCGGGGCCATAGTAGAACCGCAGGAGGCGGGCTATGGCGATCAAGAAGGACACACTGGACCAATTGCTGTCGGGACGCGATCCGAAGGAGGTTTTTTCCAAGGACGGCCTGTTCGACGAGCTGAAGAAGGCGCTGGCGGAACGGGTTCTGAACGCCGAAATGGACGACCATCTCGAGAGCGAAGCGGCGGCGGGTAAGGCGAACCATCGCAACGGCTATTCGAAGAAGACCGTGCTGACCGAGACGTCGAAGATCGACATCAGAGTTCCGCGGGACCGGGAGGGGAGCTTCGATCCCAAGCTGATCGCGCGCTATCAGCGCCGCTTTCCCGGCTTCGACGAGAAAATCGTGTCGATGTATGCGCGCGGCATGACGGTGCGCGAGATCCAGGGCCATTTGCTCGAGCTCTACGGCCTGGAGGTCTCGCCCGATCTGATCTCGACGGTCACCGACGCCGTGCTGGAGACCGTCGCCGAATGGCAGAACCGGCCGCTCGAGGCGATGTATCCCTTGGTTTTCTTCGACGCCCTGCGCGTAAAAATCCGCGATGAGGGCCTGGTTCGCAACAAGGCCGTCTATGTCGCGCTCGGCGTCACGCCGGACGGAACCAAGGATATTCTGGGCCTTTGGATCGAGACCTCGGAGGGCGCCAAATTCTGGCTTCGGGTGATGAACGAGCTGAAGAACCGCGGCGTCGGCGACATACTGATCGCCGTTGTCGACGGCCTGAAGGGCTTTCCGGAGGCGATCAATGCGGTGTTTCCGCAGACGACCGTGCAGACCTGCATCGTGCATCTCATTCGAAACTCGATGGAATTCGCTTCATACAAGGACCGCAAGGCGATCGCCGGCGCGCTGAAGACGATCTATCGCGCCCCGACCGCCGAGGCGGCTCGCGAAGCTCTGGAGGCCTTCGACGGCGGCCATTGGGGCAAGAAATATCCGTCGATCGCGCAGGGCTGGCGGCGCAATTGGGAGCAGGTCATCCCGTTTTTCGCCTTTCCGATCGCGATGCGACGGATCATATACACGACGAACGCCATAGAATCCTTGAACGCGAAGCTGCGGCGCGCCGTGCGAACGAGAGGGCATTTTCCGACCGATGACGCGGCGATGAAGCTCCTCTATCTCGTCTTGCGCCAAGTCGCGGGAGAGTGGAAAATGGCGCCTCGCGAATGGTGCGAGGCGAAAAATCAATTCGCCATCATGTTCGATGATCGCTTCGTCGCGGCGTGATGGGAACCCGGCCCCGCACACAAGATTCCTGACAGTCCCCCAGCTCAGGGAAACGTTCCGCCAGGACCTTATCGAGACGGTGATGCCCGATGATGCACCAAGGACAGGTGATCTCGGTGTAAAGATCGATTTGCAGCATAGTGTCATCCTTCTGATCGTTGAACCGACAGTCTTGGATTAATCTGACCCGTTTCGCGTCGACGGCGGCGCCTTCCATCCCTAAGTCATGACGGGCCATTGACGGGAGGCAAGCCAGGGTCAATCCCGGTCATCGTGACGGACACATCCCATAGTCGTTTGGCGAACTGCGGATTCCTCGCCTCCTCAGAGGGAACACCTTCACCGGAAGGACCTCGCAGCCCAGATAATCCCGTCGGCCCGTAGTAACCGCCGGGCTTTATTCGCCCGGTCGCTGCGTGCAGCGCGCCCCAGGCGCCCATGGCGGGCTTGGCGAATAGCAAGCCGATCAGGGACATCGCCATGTTGCCCCACCAGCTGCCGCGGGCGAGGTTCGTTCCGACAAGACCCGGATGGCAGGCCACCGCCGTTACCGGCGCTCCTGCCGCCCTCAGCCGCCGGTCCAGCTCGAAGACGAAGAGCAGGTTCGCGAGCTTGCTGGCGCCATAGCGCGGGAGCCATTTGTAGTCCTTCTGCGCGTCAAGGTCTTCCCATTCGATTTTCGCGCCCTTGTGCTGCCCGCTGCTCGTGACGACGACGCGCGACCCCGGCGTTTCCATGAGCGTGGGCAGCATGAGCGCGCTGAACGCGAAACAGCCGAGATGGTTGACGCCGAACGTCTGCTCGAAGCCCTGCGCTGTGTGCTTCAGCGTCGGCCCCTGCACGCCGGCATTGTTGATGAGCGCGTCAACACGTGGCTCCTTGGCGGCGAGTTCAGCCGCCCGTCGCACACTCGCCAAATCCGCCAGGTCAAGCGGCAGGAACGCGAGCTCAGCTCCCGAAGTCTTTTGACGAATCCGGCTCATCGCGGCTCTCGCCTTCGCGTCGTCGCGGCAGGCGAGAAGCACCCGCGCACGCCGCGACGCCAGCGCGCTCGCCACTTCGAAGCCTATGCCCGTATTGGCCCCCGTGACGATGAAGCACTTGCCTGACTGATCGGGCACATCGGCGTTCGTGAATCCCTCGGATGGCACAGATTTCTCCTCCCTCTCGACGCGCATTTGGGTCTGTCGCTCCTGAACGCCGCTCCGAACGCACTTGAAGTTACGGGCGGCCATGCCGAATCGAGTGGTGCATCGGCGGCAGTCGCAGCGCGCATGCCCGCAAATTGATGAGCCATCCGCCCTCAGCTGCGATCGGCTATCCCGGGCGCAGCGCGCACGAACTCCTTGGCTGCAACCTGATCGACCAGGAATTTCGCGAGATTCCCGCGGGACAGCTTCATGCCGAGCTTCGTCTTGCCGTACCAGCCGACGTCCACTTGACCTGTTGCGGGCCCATCCTTGAGGTTGGGAATCCGAACCAGGGTCCAATCGAGGCGTGAGTTGCTCACCAGTTCAGCGGTCGCCTTGATGTCATCCTGGGCGTTGCGAACGATTATCTTGAACAGCATGACGAACGCTTGCGACTTGAAGTCGAAACCGTCCTTCGGATCACGATATATGGCCGTCGAAATCTGAATGAGGCGACGAACGTTCAGCTCTTCCATGACAGAAATGACTGTGCTGACGCCGCGCATAATCGGCCGCCTCTCGCGCGCTTTCAGACTGTTTGGTCCCAGCGCGCTGATCGCTGCGTCTGCGCCCGCGATGCACGCCTTGATCGCTTCCCGATTGTTCAGGTCACCAACGATGACCTCGATCTTGCCGCCGAAGGCCGATAACTTTCCGGCATCCCGCGTGTAGACGGACAGCTTATATCCTCGCCGGAGCGCCTCTTCGATAATGTGTCTGCCGGTTGGTCCGGTCCCTCCAAAGAGAGCAATCTTCATCTCATCTTCCTTGCAGTCTTTTGGCTTGGATCAACTGCTCTGGCTGCTGACGTGCATGTCGCGCTCACAGCCTGAGCAGCCGACCGGCCGCCTTCAGGCGGCCTTTTCCAAGACCGAGCGAACCTGGGCTTCGGTGGCGGCGATGGCGGCCTTGGCCGCCTCAGGACCGAAGACGGTGCCTTCCACGCGGACGATTTCGATGTCGGTCAGGCCGATGAAGCCCAAGAGGTGGCGCAGATAGCCGGTCTGGAAATCAAAGGGGACCCAGTCGCCTTCCGAGAAGACGCCGCCTGCGGCAGTGACCAGATAGACCTTCTTGCCGGTCAGCAATCCCTGCGGCCTGCCGGCTGCGCTATAACCAAAGGTCACGCCCGGCCAAGTGATATGATCGAACCAGGCTTTGAGCTGCGACGACGGGCCGAAATTGATCATGCCCGAACCCAAGACGATCACGTCAGCAGCCTTCACCTCATCGACGAGCTCCTGGGCAAGGCCGACCGCTTTGACCTGCTCGGGCGTGCGCGCCTCGGGGGTCGCGACGCGGCCGTGAATATAGGCCTGCGTGATATGCGGCGGTGGGTTGAACGAGAGATCGCGAGTCAAAAGGGCGCCGCCCAAGCGAACCTTGAAGCCTTCGGCGATCTCGGTCGCGAAGCGGGTGGACAGGCTCTCGGCGCCACGAGGGCTCGATGTGACGAGGAGGATGTTGGTCATGGTTGCTCCGACCTGAACAGGGTAGTAAACTCTTGTTACCAACACTATTAAGGTGACTACCAAGTCCCTCGCAAGAAGGCACTCCAATGACACTTAGTGACATTGATTTTCCTACCCCCAGCAAAGGTGACGACTGCCGGATGGTTCGGGAAATCCTTGATCTCGTCGGCGACAAATGGACCCTGTACATCATCGCAACGCTCAAAGATGGACCAATTCGGTTCAATGAACTGCGGCGTCGGATCGACGGCATCTCACAACGGATGCTGACGATTACCTTGCGCGGACTGGAACGTGACGGGTTAGTGAAGCGGACATTGTTTCCTACTATTCCGCCGCGCGTTGATTATGAGTTGACGAATGTGGGACGGACGCTTCTTGCGCCCGTAATGGCTCTCGTTACGTGGGCGAACAGCAATCAGGAGAACATCCAAAACGCTCGCGTTCGATACGATGCAAGCTAGTTGGCAGCGGACTTTCACTTATCCAATTTGCACGCTATGGCACGCTATTGCCGCACAGGCAGAGCTGGGGTCTTCCGACGCGCACGATCTATCGTCTTCTATCTCTCAGGGGTGTTGGTTCCCACAGCCCATCGCGCACGGATTTCACGCCGCCACACCACTCTTCCGGGCATGCAACTGCTCGGGTTTGAGATGCGTATATCGTCGAAGCATCTTCCAGTCTCGATGCCCTGTGACGAGCGCCACCTGCTCGATCGAAAAGCCCGCCTCGAAAAGGCGACTTGCGCCTTCATGCCGTAAATCGTGAAAATGTAGGTCGGAAATCTTGAGGGCGCGACATGTCCGACGAAACGCCATCCCTACCGACCGGCTGTTATACGGAAAAATTCGACCCTTGCTGCTTTTCGAGGCTTCCTTCTGCTCGTGAACGAGAGCGCATGCGTCATAGCCGCTCACGTCGAGAAGCGGAATCTTCTGATTGTTTCCCGACTTCCGGCGCGGGTCTTTCCGATCTCTGACGAGAAGCATCTTATGGTCGGGATCGAAGTCGTCCCAAGCGACGCGGCAAATTTCATCGAGGCGCATCGCGGTCGCGATCGCGATCCGCACGATCCTTCCCAATGGAATTGTCAGCTTCGGCGTCACATCGGCTCGCGCGATAATGCGATCGATTTCGTCCGGCGTCGGCCGGCGATCACGTTCGTTTCCTTTCCCGACCAATCCCAGACGGTTCAGCGCGATGCGCGCGAGATCGGTCGGCTCCGTCGAAAGCTGGATGCCGTGAACCGCCGCTGCGTGCGACAGGATCGTTTTGACATAGCCGAGGTCGATGCCGAGCGTGACGGGACCGGCTCCTTCCTTCGCTCTATCGCGACCGAATTGAATGAGCCGCTCTCGATCCAGCTCCGAAATCTTCAATCGGCCAAGGCGACGCTCGAGAAAGTCGAGGCTCGCGGCCTTCGACCGGCCGATCCGCTTTCCGACTTCCGCGAGGTCGTCTCTATGGAGCCGGACGAGATCGCCGAATGTTCGCGCCTCCTTGCGCGCCCGCTTCGACGGCGACTCGCCGCGGTCGATCCGGCGCTCTATGTCGAGCGCCCACTCCTCGGCGTCGCGCCGGCGGAGAAACGTCTCGTTGACGTATTTCCCCTTGCGTCGAGCTCGAGCGCGCCAGGAGCCGGATTTGAGCCTCGTGAAGGTCGCCATTTCGTGTGCGCTCTGTGTGCACTGAGAAGTCGAAAAGGAGCGAAAAGTGTCGTATCGAGGCGGACTGGAGAGTGCGCACGCTCCGACCTCTGGCCTCGAGACCAGGATGATATCGCCTACAAATCAAGAGATTAGATTCTCCATTGCCCCGATGATGGATGGGAACCGGCGTCGCGGTAGTCTCTTAATTTTCAATCGTGTATGAAATGCTCAGCGTAAATTGTCATGCACACAGTCATGCACCATCGCTACATAGCAACCGACGCTTCTTCGACGCGACAACGGTGCCATTGAAATTTAGGCGTGGGCGGAGTATCCCTATATAGTAGCACTCTGCCCAGTTTAGCTCTTTTTCATCATACATTAGATATGATATCATAAGCTTCATATTTAGCCTTTCGTGGACTCCAATACGAAGCCTTTTGTTTAGGTTTTTGCTCTGTCCAACATATACAACTACATCTCCGCTCCATAAAAAATATATTCCTGATAAACTAGATATACCGGCTCCATCCTTAGATGGCCTTATTAAATAAGTAGATACAATTTTGTATTCGTTATTAATCGAGCCATACAACGATAATTTTCTTCTAATGTCACTATCTATTTCCTTTCTCCTGCTATCCATAGCATTTATATTATCTATAGAGTTCATTATCTTATAATCAGAAATATCTTTATGCCTAACATCTCTATTGCTTGTATGTATTTTTTTAAGGTCTCGCTCCCTGCTATCCACCCATTCATTAGCTAGCTCAACGCTGTTGAATGTGCGTGATTCGCGCACATATCCATCTATTTTTCTGATAAAAATCTGCGCCATAAAGGCGACAGAGCCATCCTTTCTAGGTCTGCAAACCACAGTCGCCATGTCAGTCCACCATCGCCTTCAGCTCTTTTGTCGCCGCCTCACGCCGCGCATCGATCCAATTCGCCAAGTCGTCGATGTGGACGCCGCGCGCCGCCTTCTGGCTCGACGCCTCAATCCTGACGACCGGGATCGCGATTTCCTTGCTTCCGACCTTATCCATGAAGCAGCGCGGCGTAAGGTGGCTGAAATAGTCCTTGCACACGAGTTCGAGCGGGATAACCGCTCGCGCCCCGTATTGCGCCATCAGGAGGAAGCGCGTGTTCATTTCTTGCCTGCCTTCCATGCCGCAAACGCAACCGGCACGATCGGCTCGATCAGCTTCTCGATCGCCTCGGCGTAGACGCGAATTTCGTATTGCGCGTGTGGATCGGATCGGAGGTCGAGGAAGCCGAACAGGTTGCGCAAATCGACCTTCGCGAACATATGCGTGTAGGTGCTGAGTGGGAGAACTGTTCGCGCAAGCTCGCGCGGCCATCCGCATTTCAGGAGCTGACGATACGTGTTGAACGCCTCAGCACAGTGAAGCAGGTAGTCGTTTCGCGCCACGCACCCGGCCGCAGCGGATATCTGGTGTTGTGGCGCGATATCACGTCCCTGCTTATTATCCTTTGACTGCACGCCGATCTTATCCGCGTCTGGCACGTAAAAGATTTCCGGCAATTCGCGGTAGCGGCCGCTCAACTCCGAATACGTCCATGTCCTATGTCGGTGCCACTGGCGAACGACAAATATCGGCGCGAAGACCTCGAACTGGAATTCCACCGACTCGAACGGCGTCGTGTGGCGATTGCGCCACAAATAATGGATCAATTTATGATCCGACCCT
Organism: Methylosinus sp. PW1; assembly: GCF_000745215.1. NCBI lineage: Bacteria > Pseudomonadati > Pseudomonadota > Alphaproteobacteria > Hyphomicrobiales > Methylocystaceae > Methylosinus > Methylosinus sp. PW1. The sequence goes on along the minus strand of NZ_JQNK01000008.1, from coordinate 363,807 downwards.
TCGTCTTCACCGGCGCGCCATGCAGCATCGTAGGAGACGCGGGCCGCGCGCACGATGGATAGGTCAGAGCCCATATGTTCGACCAAGCGAATGAAGCCGTGGTCGAGAACGTCGATTTTGTCAGTCATGCTCGCTTATCTTTCGTGCTGCGTTCGAATGCCTTGCTTAGCAAACGAGCCGCGAGTTGGGCTGAACTCGTCTAGTGTTGCTTCGATAAGGTGGCGGATTTGCCTTGGCTTCGTCACCCCACATGCGATAAACTGGCCAACAAGCGCCGTCCCATATTCATTGTAGAGCGCACGCATTTCTGGCGTTGCGCTATCCACTTTGCGCATTCTAACGATGCGATGCTGCTGACCAATTTGCTCAGACGACAATCGATGAGTCATGCTCGCTCCATTATCGCAGGCACCGGTCGATCCGGTTGATCCTGATATTTTCCGTCGTAACCGACACACGTTCCGTCAGTGAGATGGAAAACGATTTGCGCTATTGGACTTCCTGCCTTGATCCGCAGCGGCCAAAGCCGATGTAGGGACAACTCCAGGGTGAGAAATCCTTTCCACCCCGGCTCGATCAGGGTATTTTGGCAGGCGAGCCCGCGACGTGCCCACGAGCTTTTGTCGTGGACGACGCCGACCATGTTGAGCGGCATAGAAAATTGTTCTATGGTGCTTGCGAGTCGGAATTGTCCCGGCCAGATGATGAGGTCTTGAGCGATCCGCACATCATATCCGGCATGACTCATGCCGAACGACATTCCGTCGAAAATCGTTCTTGGTTTGAACGGCGTGACGATCGACAGCGGCAGTTTGTGGCCTGGGACTATCATGCCGCATCGCCCTCTTTTTGAGGCGACGGCTTATTTCGTTCCTCCCATTTCAGAATGTCTTTGAATGGTATGGTCATCGACTCCTTTTCGGGCGAGTCGGCGTCGGTTGGGACGATGAGAGCGCGTCCTGTGGATGTGTCGTATTCCACGACTTTTGCGCTGACGATAACCGTCCTACCAATTTTCTGAACCATGTCTGCCCACCAAATTTTCCCGTTAACAATATGAAATATCCGTCGCATTTTAATTAAAGTCAACGGAGATTTTCCGACTCCGATGGTTAATGCCTACGCTAAAGCCATGAAAAAAGCCGCAGACTTTCGCCTGCGGCTTTTGATGCTGAATATCGATGAGACCTATGCCGTGTCAGTTATGAACCAAATGTCATCACCGGATTTCATGGTGACGCGCTTTACCAAAACGCTGATTTGGTTGTGCGTGGCCATCGCCATTGCGTATGCATTTCCTGGCAGGAAGATATCTGGATCGACGATCACGCCGCGATGTAGGCCGGATGCTGCTTTGTCAGCCAGTTCGCAATCGCCACTCATCAAATTCATGCTGATAATTTTTATCTCTCGATTATCGCGCTTACCAACACCCATGATGTTGGCCCTATCGATGTGCAACACGTCTGACGCAGATACCCTCTGCCTCGTGAGCGCGTCTCGCGTCTCTGGCCCGCTCGCCGTGAGCAACCATTGCGGCGTCGTGTTCAGCACATCTGCAATCAGCTCCAACACATCATCGCTCAACCTGTCCTTACGGCCAGACAGGTAGTCGCTGACGTGACTTTTACCAAGCCCCGCCGCTTCATCAAGCGCAGCGGCGCTCATTCGGCACGACTCCATACGCCGTTTGACACGCTTACGGATGACATCCTGGATAGAGCTTGTTTTTCCCATTGTTCCGGTTCCTCGTGATACGCGCAAACAACAACTCAAAATCCGTCATACAATGACGGAGATAAGAAACGCAATGTCGGATTTTTTCAACCACTAATCGCCACCGCGCTTGACATCCGTCGTTTCGCCTGCCATTTTCCGTCATAACGACGGAGCTGGTTTCGTATGAAGACGATAATCACGCGGATCAAGCGGAGGCAGGAAGAGGACGCCATACAGGCGCAAATCTTCGAGCTTTTGCGCGTCGCTGCGATCGATGAACTGATCTATTTCGCTGTTCCGAACGGCGGTAAGCGAGACTGGAATACCGCGAAAACGCTGAAGGATACCGGCGTCATGGCCGGCGTTCTCGACATTATTCTTATAGAGCCGGCACGTCGCATCCCGCACTTCATGGAAGTGAAAACGAAACGCGGCTCGCTCTCCGACGACCAGGAAGATTTCATCGCCCGCCTCCAACACAACGGTCTTCCGTTCGCCGTCGTGCGCTCGCGCGATGAAGCGCAGGACGTGCTGACCGCGTGGGGTCTTCTGCGGGTGAAAACGCATCTCGCCAGTGTGGCGTGAACCAGCGGCACCGCCGCACCAAACCGAGGGAAGAGCAATGAGCGACAACGATACCGTTTTCGACGATCAGCATCACGAGTTCATCAACGACAACGAAAGCGCGATCGTCAATCTCGTCGATTTCATCGCCGACTACACGAAGCTGTCGGCCGCCGAGGTCGCGAAGAAATACGACATCGCCCGCACGCTCGTCGGCAATGGCGCGGCTCTGCTCCAGGGCCTCGGCTTCAATGTCGTCAAGGAAGAGCCCAGCGCCGACTTCGACAAGGAGCTGGCCAAGACGCTGTTCGTCGGCGGTGCGACCACCCGCGCCATCGCCAAGCACCTGAGCGCGCGCGCCGGCGCGGAGGTCAAGACGCACGCCGTGACGGCCTATCTCCGCAAGGAAGGCCTCATCAAGCAATCGGTCGCGATCGACACCATCCTGGCCAAGAAGGCCGCCTAATTCGCCGACGCCGCGCTCGCGGATAGGTGAATGCCCGCCCGGCGTGATTTCTCCGCGCGCCGGGCGGGCCTGATCACACAGCGGGGAAAAGCCGGAGAAAAAACACATGGCAAGACCTCTAACGGGATTGCGGAAGGTCATAAATGATGGCCCGCCACGTATCGTCATTTACGGCCCAGCCGGAATCGGGAAGACAACGCTCGCCTCAGAGTTCCGGGATGCTGTGTTTATACAAGCCTGTGAGGATGGCGCACCGGAAGGTGTCGAACTCGCATCACTAGGAACGCTCGACACATATGGCGACGTGATGAACGCGATCGTCGATCTGCAAGAGAGCGACCATAATTTCATGTGGGCCGTTCTCGATAGTTTTTCGTCGAACACGATGCAGCGCTTGATTTTCGATGAGACGTGCATTCGTGGCGACGAACACGGAAAAAGCAAGAGTAGCATCGAAGACTTCGGGTATGGCAAGGGCTACGCAAAATCCCTTCAGGTGACCCAAGAGCTTCTCGACGAGCTGGCGAAGCTGCGGCGGATGCGCGGCATGGGCCTCATATTCCTGAGCCACAGCAACATCACAACCATGAAGCCACCGGACTCCGTGTCATATGACCGATACGGGCTCGATCTTTACAAAGATATAGTCGGCATGGTTGAGCGCGACGTGGACGCCGTTCTTTTTCTGAAAACACGAGTTTCGTTTCAGGAGGAGGATTTGGGCTTCAAGAAAAAGCGATCAATCGCCAAAGGCGGATCGACCGTATTCGTCCATGCAAACCCGAACCCCGCCCATATGGCCAAGAACCGCTACGGTATCAGCGACTTCATCTACGAGCGCGGGAACGGCTTCGCTGAGCTGGCGAAGTATCTGCCGCCGCAATACGCCGTCGCCGATTCAGAGCAGGCGGCCTGAAATCCACCGCAGCAAAAACAGGAGAAATGTCGTGAGCACTTATGACGACGATGAAGTCTTCGACCCGTCAACTGTCGAGATCGAAGAAATTCCGCTCATCCCGGCAAGAACCGAGGTCACGCTTCAAGCGACACAGGCCGTCGTCAAGGAGACGAAGAACGGCGAGATGTATGCGATCACATTCGAGGTCATCGACGGCCAATACGAAGGCCGTATGTTGTGGGAGAATTATAACTTCCGCAATGCGAGTGAGAAAGCGCAACAGATCGGCCGAGAAAGCCTCGCCAAGCTCTGTTTTGCAGTCGGCGCGGGGGCGTTTCGTAAGTCAGAGGCCGAGCAGGCTATCTGTTTCAAGCCGTTTGTCGGCACGATCGGAATTCGCAAAGGCGAAGGTAACTACGCCGATCAGAACTCGATCAGAGCCTACAAGCCGCTCGATGGCGCGGGGCAACCACCGGCGCGCCCGCAGACCGCCAAACCGCAGCGAGCCACGCAGGCTCAGACGGCAGCGGCCACGCAACAGCAAGCGGCGGCTGGCGGCGGTTCCCGCCCTTGGCAACGGCCGGCGCGCTGACGCCACGCTTCTCCGGGCGGCCTAGGTCATGCAGGGCCGCCCGCTTCCCCACGGAGAACGAATATGGACGAGGCTGACAACGAACGTGCCGTCATCGGCATGAACAACCCTCCGCGCGAGTCGATCATCACCGCGCAGGAAGCGTTCCAACACATTTCCGAATTCCTGAAAGAGCATCCTGTCGTCCAGACGCAGGACGAGGCGAAGGAGACGGCTTCCGTCATCAACTACGCCAAAGGTGTGCTCAAAACGCTCGAAGGTGATCGCGACGGCCTCGTCCGCCCACTGAATGAGAAGGTGAGCGAGATCAACGGCACATTCAAGACGGCGCGCGATCCATTAAAGAAGCTGCTCGATGAAGTGGAAAAGCGGCTCGATGTCTGGATGGACGAGGAGGAGAAGCGCCGTCTTGAAGCTCTAGAAGAGGCGCGCAAGAAGGCCGCCGAGGCAGAACGTCTGGCCCGTGAGGCAGAAGCCAAAGAACGCGAGGCGATCGAGAACGCGGCAGAGGGCGAGTTCACCGATGTCGGCGCGGCCACTGCCGAAGCTGATCAGACGTTCGGCGAGTTCAAGAAGGCGGACAGGGCCGCGCTGTTCGCCGCACGCGACGCGCATGTGAAGATCAATCCGCTCGGCGTCGGCCGCGCGCTCTCGCGCCGCACGACCGAGGAACTGGTCATCACCGATGCGCTCGCAGCGCTGAAGTTCATCCTGGCCGAGCGCAATGACGTGTTGCCGGAGAAGATCGCCGACGCGATCAAAACGGCGGCGCGCGACTATCGCAAGGCGATGGGTGTCCTTCCGACCGGCGTCGAGTCTGTCAAAAGCAAGGGGCTGTGACCATGGACGCTCTCCAAGAGCCGAAGGGCTGGTTCCTCTATCGTGCTGAGCACCAGCACACCAGTATCTCCTACGCGGGAGAAATCCACACGCCGCTGCCACATTACGATGGGCCATGGTTTGTTCAGTTCCAATGGATGGACGGCGGTGGAAGGCTTCGTTCGGGACGCGGCAAGTCGCTCGTCGAAGCGTGGATGAATGCCTGCAAGAAAGTAGAAGAGCAGCCATTGCCATACGGACCGAAGGTGTAAGGCGACACAAGGAGAGATGACTATGATCCGCAATGGACTTCCGCCGACATCAGTCTGGCAACCATGGACGTTTGAGCTTTCATTCATGCAGCAAACCGTTCTCGCTACCGCCGTGCGCGGGCCGGATGGATTGCCGAAATACGGCGGCGTCAAAATGCTGCTGCGCTGGTATCGGCGCTGCGTTCTCGTCTCCTCTCTGGACGGAGAAGTTTTGGCTAACCCGCATGATCATCGCGGCGGCTCCTTCATGGGACCGAGTTACGACGCGCTCGAACGTGGTGACGACTGGGCTCGTGAGATGAACCGAATTCTATCGGACTACCTTCGCGAGCTGGACGCTATTCCGCACCACTTCCAGCTCCATTTGCTGCACTCATTCGAGATCGTCGGCTACAAGCATCCGGCGGTTGAAATTCGCGACTGGTTCCGGGCTGCTTACGTGCGCCTCGTCCATGATATGCACTTGTGGCCGGAGACTGAGGAGCAGCTCGACGAGCGCTTGAACGACACGCGCTCCGGCTGGCTGAAACGCGCCGATCCGGCGACGGTCGCATGACGTGCCAAAGCGTCGCCGCAAGCACATAGCCGTTCGACTCGCGAGAGTGATCGAACTCTTGCGCGGCGGCGACGCGCTCGTGAAGCAGTTTCGCAACACTCGGCAAGGCGAAACACGCATTGAATATCACATGCGAGATAGCGGCGTCGAAATACCGCCTGGAGCGGCGACGCTGGCAATCGTAAGTGGATACATCGAGCCGACAAGCGACGGCCTGTTCGGATCGGCTTCGGCACAAACATTCGTTCTCAAGAAAGGCGCGATCGAGCGCTTCGACAAGCTCTCGCACGAGGATGCGGAATGCTGATTATCGACGAGCCGCTACCGACGATCCGCGCGATCTACGACGCCTACGAGCAGGCGAACGATGAGGTCGAACGCGAATATCTCGGGGCGTCGATCATCGGCGACGAGTGCTGGCGAAAGCTCTATTACACATTCCGATGGATCGTCGAGCCAGAGAAGTTCAATGGCGAGCTGTTGCGCCTCTTCCAGACCGGGCATCGCGAAGAAGAGCGCATGATTGACGATCTTCGTCGGATTGGCGTCCAGGTGTGGGACCGCGATCCTGATGATCCGAAGAAGCAGATCGGCATTTCCGACATTGGCGGCCACTTCAGAGGCCATCTCGATGGGATTGGCCTCGGCTTCAAAGAGGCACCAAAGACACCGCATGTCGTCGAGGCAAAGACACACAGCACGAAATCATTCAGAAAACTTCGCGACGAAGGCGTCCGCAAATCGAAGCCGCAGCACTATGCGCAAATGCAGACATACATGCACTACATGGAGCTGTCGCGCGCCTTCTACATCGCTTATGGAAAAAACGATGATGCGCTCGACGAATATCGTGTCGATGCGCTCTATGGCGAGCGCTGCGAATATGATCCTGTTTTCGCCGCGCGGCTGACTGCCAAGGCACGCTCGATCATCACTGCCGATCGTCCGCCGCCGAAGCTTCACGCCGACCCTGAAGCGAAGATGGCCTGGGCCTGTCGCCAGTGCCACGCTCTCGACCACTGCCATCGCGATCTATGGCCGCGCTTCAATTGTCGGACATGCATCTATTCGACGCCGGCAATGGACGGCGATGCGCGATGGATTTGCGAGAAGCATGGTCACGATCTTTCGCGCGAAGCTCAGGAAAAAGGCTGCGCGAACCATTTGTGGATACCAGACATTGTTCCAGGCGAGCAAATCGATGCTGACGAGGTTGCTGGAACAGTCACCTATGCGCTGAAGGACGGAACGAAATGGGTAGACGGGAAGCTGGACAACTCGAACCTGAAATTTATCGCCTCCGCGACCAGGGAAGCAGCGTCAACAAGATAGCTACCAAACTATCGCTACCAATCTGGACTGTGCGAAAGGCGCTCATGACGGATGATGACCGTAAAAAGAAAGCTGCTTCAGATCGCGCGCGGATGAACGCGAAGTTCGCTCGCACGAAAGAGCCAGATCAGAAGCCGCGCATCGACACGATGGCGATTTGTCGTCGCTTTGCGGCCGGAGAGATCGACCGCGCGGAGCTTTCGCGGCAGTTGAGAGGCGCGTGATGGCTCTTGAACTCAGACCATATCAGCGTGAGGCGATCGACGCGCTCTACTCCTATTGGGGAGGCGGTGGCGGGAATGGCTTGATCGTCATTCCGACCGGCGGCGGGAAATCGCTGATTATCGCCAAGCTTTGCCAGGAGCTTCTCGCGTCATATCCTGATATGAGAATTGGTATCGTAACTCATATACAGGAGCTTGTGACACAGAATGCGTCAGAGCTTCTTTCTGTATGGAACCAAGCGCCTATCGGTATCTATTCGGCAGGTCTAAACCGTAGAGACCTACGATCTAAGATACTATTTATGGGCATCCAAAGTGTATATAATAAAAAGATTAGGCTAGGCGATTTTGATATTTTGATAATAGATGAAGCGCATCTTATCCCAAAAAGCTCAGACACGATGTATGGAAAGTTTATATCTGACTGCCTTGATTCGGTGCCAGATATGAGAATTGCTGGCTTTACCGCTACGCCATACAGACTTGATAGCGGTCTTCTTTACGGCAGAGAAGACTCGATTTTCGAGAAGATTGTTTACGAAGCATTCGTTATAGACCTTATAAATCAAGGATACCTATCGCCTCTGATATCCAAGGCGACGCTATCGCGTATCGACACGAGCGGCGTCCATCGTCGCGGTGGGGAATTTATCCAATCAGAAATTGAAGAGCGGGCGCGCATCCCTGGCGTCATCGAGTCTGCTATTGCTGAAATTATAGAATATGGAAGTGAAAGAAACGGATGGCTATTGTTTTGTTCAGGTAAACAGCACGCAGAAGATATTGTTAAAGAGGTAGTTAGGCATGGAATATCGTGCGACGCAGTGTTTGGCGACACACCAAAAGGATGCAGGCTATCTATATTCAATAAGTTCAAGGCGAAAAGAACAAAATCGTTAGCGTCAGTCAACGTATTGTCAACTGGTGTGAACTTCCCACATGTTGACATGGTGTCGTTGCTAATGGACACATTATCTACAAGCAAATACGTCCAGATCGTTGGCAGGGCATTTAGGCCAGTCTACGCGACTGGATACGATCTATCGACAGTCGCTGGCCGCGTAGCGGCAATCGCATCTGGCCCGAAGCCAAATGCTCTCATTCTCGACTTCGCCGGAAACGTCATGCGCCACGGGCCAGTGGATGCGATCTCCCCGCAGCGCGCCGGTGGCGGATCGTCGAAGAGCAAGGCTGCGACCGAAGAAGACGACACGGTGAAGGCGAAGCAATGCCCGCAGTGTCGCGCCCTCGTCGAGCCGGGGACGCGCATCTGCCTTTGCGGCTTCGAATGGCCAGCGCCGCCGCCGCGCCACGAGGCGCGCGCGGCCGAGAATGTGCCGATCCTGACGACGGAAGCGGCGAAGCCGGCCGAGGTCGAAGTCGAGTCCGTCACCTTCTCCAAGCACGAGAAGATGGGATCGGTCTCAACGATGCGCGTGACATATCACAATGAGATACGCGACTACAGCCAATGGATTTGCTTCGAGCACGACGGCAAGCCAAAGGACATGGCGCGGATGTGGTGGCGCAAGCTCGGTGGGCAAATGCCAGTTCCAACTACGGTCGATGATGCGGTAGCGCGCGCGCCTGACGAGCTTTCGCGCATATCGTCGATCATCGTCCGCCAAACCGGACGCTACCAGGAAGTCGTTTTGGTTAAGACGACGCCTGGGCAGAATGTCGTCAGGCAGAACGCCTATCAATTCACATCAAAAAGCATGGTGCTCGATGATGACATCCCATTCTGAGTTCGACGCCATGCCTCCTTTCATCGGCTACAAATCACTGAGCCCGTCGCACTCGCAAGTTTGTTGCATATGCAGGCGGCGTAGCGATGGAATTGGCGTCTATCTGCACGATCGTCGAAACCCTCGCATCGCCTGGGCCTGCGACGATCATATCGAACTCGCTAACAAGGCGCTCAAAATGCCGCGCAAGGAATTTGACACGTTCGAGACTCAGGCGATCGAGGAGGCCGGCTACGCAGCCGGGCAGTATCTCGACACGATCGGCAAGACCGATCTCGCGCAGCTCGAACAACACGAATGGTTGAAATTCTGCAAAACAATCGTTGACGCCTTCGGCAAGGATTTGTGTAAAAAGGTGGCCTCGTTCGATCCTCCGTTCTAGGTCGCGAAATGCTCGACGATGATGACGTTTTCGACCCGCTCCAATACGCGCCGCCGACTTCCGCGCTCGACGAGCTGCGCGCAATCCCACATTGGGTGAGCTGGAAATATTTCCTGCGTCCAGGCACGACGAAGCCGACGAAGCCGCCCGTCGATCCGAACACTGGCGGCGCAGGCTCGCACAGCGATCCGAAGACATGGGCGGCCTATGAGAAGGCGTGTTGGCGCACGCGCTTCTCGCGCCTCGCGGGCGTCGGCTTCGTCCTGACGGATGGCGACGGACTCACCGGCATCGATCTCGACGCCTGCAGGAACGCAGAGACCGGCGAGCTGGAGCCGTGGGCGGCCGAGATCATCGAGCTGGCGGAGACCTACGCCGAGGTCAGCCCGAGCGGCACAGGCGTCCGCCTCCTGGCCAGAGGGAAGGTCACGAGCGCGACGAAATGCGACGCCGCCCACGTCGAGATTTACGGCTCGCTGCGCTACCTGACGATCACCGGCAACCACATCGACGAGACGCCAGAGGACATCCGCCCTGCTCCGCAGACGATCGAGCAGCTGCTCGCGCGCGTCGCGGCGCACACTCCGAAGGCGGTGACTTCCGAGCAAGGAAATCAGCCAAAACATCAGCAAATCGTAAGGCCGAGAGGCGGTGACCACCGCAGAGAGAATCAGCCTCAAAGCGACGGCAAGAGCTTCTTCCGAGCAGTAAACGAGCGCGCGCTCGCCAATCTCGATCTTTGGGTGACGGCGATCTTCCCGAGCGCCAAATTCCAGCCGAGCACGGGCGCGTTCCGCGTCACATCGAAGTCGCTCGGCCGCCAACTCCAGGAAGACATCGCGCTCGCGCCGACCGGGATTGTCGATTTCGGCGTCGCCGACATGGGTGATCCGCAACAAGGAAAGCGCACAGCCATCGACATGGCGATGGAATGGGGCGGGGCCGAAGACGCTACCGCCGCCGCCAAATGGCTGTGCGACAAGCTCGGCGTGACGGCGGAAGCACTCGGCTGGCGCGACGAGGATGCGGCCATCGCAGAGCTTGCGGCGCAGCTCGGGCGAACGCTCGTCGAGGACGAGGATGGGACGCTCCATGACCCGGAGACCGGAGAGGTTTTCGAACGGCCAGCGATGAGCGCAGCGGCGCGCATGGACGAACGCCTGACGCGCCCGCCTGGGCTCATAGGCGAGATCGTCGATTGGATATGCGCGACCTCTCGCCGACCAAATAGGGCGCTCGCGCTCGGGCCGGCTATCGCCACGGTCGGAGCCATCTGCGGGCGATATTGGGCGGGGCCGACGCGATCAGGAACGAATTTCTATCTGGCGCTCCTCGCGCCGACCGGGGCCGACAAAGAGCACCTCGTGCGCTCGCCTGGGCGGATGCTGGAGGCGATCGGACTGAGCGCGCTTATCGGACCGAAGGAGTTCATGTCGCAGACGGCGATCCAGGCGCATGTGCTCGACACGCCCGTCAGCCTGTGCGCGCAGGATGAGTTCGGAGCGTTCATGGCGCGTGTTCACGCCAAGCGGGCGTCGTCATTCGAGCGCGGCATTTCGAAAGAGCTGCGCGAGCTGTGGGGCCTCAATTTCAACAGCACGACGACGGCAGCCTATGCCTCCCGGAAGGCGTCACATATCTACGCCGCGTCGCTGACGATCCTCGGCGCGAGCAACCCAGATGAATTCTGGGCGGCGTTCGAAGGGGCCGATATTCTAAACGGCTTCCTGAACCGTTTTCTCATGCTAGAAATGGACGATCGCCCGCCGCCGAAGAAGCCGGAGCTAGCCGATCCGAGCATCGTCCCGTCGAGCATCATCGCCGGGCTCCTGGCGCTCCATGCCGGCGGCGATGGCGTCGAGAGCGGAACGTCGGCACAGTGCCTATCGCCTGAAGCGCGGGCCTCGACCTGGAAGCCGGTAATCGTCGATTGGGAGAGCGAGGCCGTCGAGCGCATCTGGCTCGAATACGAGGAGGAGGTTATCGAGCGTCACGGCCAACCTGGGGCGTCAGAGCGAATGCCCTACTACGCGCGCGCCGCTCAGAACGCGATCCGGCTCGCGACGATCCAGGCGCTGGCCCGCCTCGGCGTCGGCGATCCGAAGGTGACGGCGCAGGATGTGAAGTGGGGCATAGAGGTTGCGGAGTTCTCGGCGCAAACGATGCTACGCGGAGCTGGCCTCTATATCAGCGAGACGGATCATCAAAAGAGCGCCAACAATGTGCTCAGAATCATCACGAATAAGGGCGGCTTCGCGAGCTATCGCGATATCTCTCAGGCGCTCAAGAGCCGTCTGAAATCTCGCGACTTGCAGGACGTGATAAAGACGCTACTCGACGGCGGGTTCATCGTCGAGGAAGTCGTCAAGAGCGGAAAGGGCGGACATGCGGTAAAAAAATACCGCCTTGGCGGCGGTATGGATTAGGGCTTGGTCACCAAGGACATCATTGACCCGAGCACGAACAGAACGGCCAGCGGCACGATCGACATGCTGACGATTTCATATATGGCAAGAATCGCGTATTCTATTGTCTCAAAAACGGTTTTCATGGTTGTCGCCCATTGTCGTTAGGAGACAACCATCGTTCATTTATCTCATTTCGTCAAGCTTTAGAGCGATACGTGTCAATCATGGCCACGATGGCATTTTTGTAACCGTCGTAAACCCCATTTGGCGCATCCTTCCATTCGTTAGCCCAATCGACGTGACCGGACAATCGACATAAACGCTCCATCTGCCTTGGCGTAGCTCCGCAGCGTGGCGTTTCTGTCATCGATTCGCAATAACGAACAAACTGGTCGTCTGACATTGTGTCCATTGTCTACACCTATTCACAATCTGGGTTGCGCACAAGATCGGCGGCGACATACTCACCGTCCGACTCCAGCTCATCCGCTATCGTCTCGCGCGTTTTCTCAAGCTCGCCGATCCTGACGACGTATCCGGCGATCATCTCCTCCTGGCCTTCGATGATCTCGCGCGCTGTGCGGAGTTCGTTGCGGAGCGATGTGATCTCATTTCCGTCTCTCACGCCATGCTCTTGCGCTGATGATTGAAGCTTACGAAAGCGCTCGCGCACATCCGCAAGCTCTGCGTGCAATGCGTATCTCACGTCATGCCCACGAAGCATCCCGGCGAATGCGAACGTCTTCGTCTTCCAGTCATCGGTGTCGATGGCTTCGAGCAGCCATTGCGGCTCTTTGTGATACTCGTTCGAGCCAAAGAAAGGGCGAAGTGGAATGATACCGCGCTCGCGGCGCTCGCCTCGCCAGTTCGTGTAGTCTATCGCGAGCGGAACTTCCTTTCGCGCATCGAACTGCGGCGTGGCCATAGCCGCGCGATAGTTCGATCTCTGTCGATCTCTATCCTCGATGCGGCCAGCGCGCATCGACTCGTAGTCATCTTCCAGACGATTGAGCTTGTCACGCGCTTTGTCGCGATCTGCCATTAAGGCAACAATTTTTTCACCTAGTTCGATGCTACGCTTATTCGCGTGATTGAGTTCTTTCGTCAGGCACCCAATGGCTTCTACGAACGGAGATTGGTCCTCCATATTTGTCGTGCCGCCATTTAGTATTTCAACGCAAGCCTCACGGATGGCGGATCGCGTCACGCCACCTTGGCAGTTAGCGAGCGCAGACAGGCCGTCGCGAAGACGCTTGACCTCATCGCTGGCTGCGAAAATTGACGTGTTAAGCTCGCGATTACGCGCTCCAAAATGATCTCGTTCGGCCACAAGGCGCGAAATTGTCGCGTCTCGCTCAGCGATAAGAGGGACGACGATCTTTGATGCAACTCGCCGCGCGTCGTCCTGCCGAAGACTATTACCGTAAGCGACCCACGGAACATAACCATCAACGTCCGACCATGTTTCGTAAATTGCTTGAGCAGCAACTTCGGTCGCCTCCTTCAATGTCTCATCCATCACCATTCTCCTTCGCCACTTTCCGCGCCTGCCGCTCATGCGCGATATCGTTCATGAACCGCACCCATTTCGTGCGATCAGGCCGCCGCCCATCACAGACTCCGTAGCGGATCAGCCAGCGCGCGGCACGCCAACTGAGACAGTGCTTGCGCCTCCAGGCGGCTTTGATCGCCGCGATCTTCCGTGCTCGCGCCATCACTGCCACCTCAGAGCATCGATCGCCGCGCGCACCGCATCATCCGACAAGCCAGAGGGGCGCTTCCGTCCGACGACCGTGCGCAGATCCGCCCACAGCGCATCCTCTGGCTCGATGGACTTCGGCGTGACACGCGCCTTACCTTCCTCCTTGGCCGCGTCGCGCGCCTTGCGGAGCTTCTTCGCGCCCTCCTCCGCGCCGTCTTCGCGGATCACGCGCGCCGCCAGCGAAGCGCTGACCTCGCCGTCTTTCACCATGTTGTGAACTTCGGCCGGGGCGGCCTGGAAGTCGATGATGAACGCCACATATTGCGCCGTCTTTCCGACCCGCCTCGCGATATCGGCAACCGTCAAAGAGCCGTCAAGCGCCATGGCTCTGCGGAAATTCACGCCCTGCTCGATCGGCGTCAGTCGCTTGCCGCTGTTGAAGAGGTTTTGCGAGAGGATGCGATCGACATCGTTCGTTCCGCGCTGCTCGGGAATGCACGGAACGGTTTTGATGTTTGCGCCACGCTCGATCGCAAGCATCGTCGCGGTCAGTCGGCAATGGCCATCGGACACGAAAACGTCGTCGCCTTCCGAGAAGATCACGAGAGGCTGTTTGACGCCTTCCATGGCGATGCTATCAGCCAACCATTCGATGTGCTCGCGGTTGTCGTCGGTATTGAGATCGCGCGCATTGAGATCGGGTTTGATCTTGATCTTGCGCGGATCGAAGTTGAGGAACGTGCCGCGCGACTCTGCGATGGATTTCAGGTCAGCCATGATCCGGTTCTTTCTTCTTTGTGGAGCGCAAAGACGACATCCTTGCCGACCTGCGTCAGCTTCCACATGACGTTTGATGCGTTGATCTTTTCCTTCTCGACGAGATCTAGGTCGAACAGCGCGTTGAGGGCGTAGCGAGCGCGAGCGCATGTCATCGCACTCCCACCTGTGACCCAAAACGTAGTCGCCCAATTCGTCGCGGTGTCGAGGCGATCCAAGCATTGCTTCATGTTGTTAGTGAGGACACTCATGATCCATGCCCTTCTTCAGTGTGGATCGCCTGCTCACATATCTCCTTCAGCGCTTCCGCAATCTTCAGGTCGAGCGTCACAGTGGAGCCATCGTCAGAATGCGTGATGGCGAATTTCACATGCGCGAGATAGCCGCGAATTTGGCGTGAGTTGCGCCACTTCGGGCCGGCAATCTTCACGGGCGGCTTCTTGCCAATAGCTGGAATGAATTTGCTCATCCCACCCTCCCGATCATCAACACGGGCTGCGAATTGTCTTCGATCGGACGGCCAATCGTCGCTCCGTCGCCAGCCTTCGAGCCAGAGATGAAAGCCATCGGATCGAGCGTCGCCTTGCTCTCGTGCGCCTTCTTGAGCTTCATATTCAGCTCGGCGTAGGCTTGCTCGACGAGCGCATTCTTGACGACGACGAGCGCCGTTCCGCCGACGATCGGCGAGGCGGCGTCTGACGCCGCTTTCATCGCGCGCAGGCGAATGTTGATGCGATTGCAGCAGCCGAAGATGAAGCCATTGCGGGCCTGGATAGATGCGCCGCGATCTCCGGTCTTCTTCCGCTCCTTCATGTAATCGTCAGCGGCGCTTCTCACGAACTGAGAAAGCGTGGAAAGCAAAAACTTGGCGAACATGACATCGCTTTCCAAGCCGAAGAACGTCGTCGTCGCCTGAGCATCGTGGCGTCGATGCGTATGCCACGCGCGGCAATTGCAGAATTGCGCGATGTTCTCGGCTAGATTGAACGGTATTCTATCGCGCCGGCTGTGATCGACACATCCTTCGCCGGGCTTCTCGCCGTCGAACGTCACATCGGCACTGGCGATATCGTGCTCGTCCATGAGCTTGCGCGCCTTCTCCAGCGCGATCATCGCTTCAGCTTCCGTGCAGCCGTTCTCGGTCGTCTTGGACATGAGCGCTTTGATGCGATCAATGAGCTTCTTGCGGTCATCCATTATTCCGCGCCTTCTTTTCGAATGTCGATACGAGCAACTGCCGGATTGCCTCTGGGCGCGACGGCTTGTCCACTCTGCCGCCGCGCCAATTGTCGAGCGCCGAGATCATCGCCGGCGTCATGGTGACGAGCACGCGCCCACTGCCGCTCAACGGGCGGCCCACCTTTGGGGTTTTCACGCTGCAATCCTCATTGCTTGCCGGCGGGCTCGCTCGACCTCGATTGCCTGCTTGAACAGGCGCTCGACATCGACGAGCTGGAATTCGGCTTTCAGCGCGACCTTGATCGGATCGGCGTCGTCGAGGTTTTTGAGCGGGCGCAAGCAGCGCGCTATCGCACTGATTTTCGCCTCGCGTTCGAGAAGGAGCAGAGCCACGATTGAACTCCATGAATGTTGGTCGGGCGAGCCGGACTCGAACCGGCGACCTCTGACACCCAAAGTCAGCGCACTACCAGACTGTGCTATCGCCCGTTGTTGGTTATTCGACGCCTTCGACGAGCGTCACGATGATCTCTTCGCTGCCATAGGACAGCAAGCCGACATCGCGCTCGCGCGTTCCCGGAGCTTCGCTGATATCGCTGACTGTGACGACGCGGCGGTAGATGGCCAAGTCGCAATCACTATCCAGTGTCTTAATGATGCTTCCATTCTCGACGCCCGCAAACTCGCGCTTCGTGACGACGATCCGCGAGCCTTCGAATTTTGCCCGATCTAGAACGTCTTTGATGGCTTCCTTGCGGTGCCAGACGTGCTCGGCGTCTATGCTACGAAACGCCATATTGAGAGCGTCGTGAGCATTGACGAGCGTGCCGATGGAGAACGTCAGTTGCTCGCGCATCTTCGGGGCCGAGCGCAGGAGTGGATCGGCGTTGACGGCCAGCGTGAGAAGCTGACGCATCAAATCACGCTGGTCTTCTGCATCGACGCTTCCATTCAGCATCGCATCAATGCTGGCGTCGCTCGGAGCCCACGGGCCAGTGGGGGATTTCCGCTCGCTCATCGGCCCGCCTCCGCAGCGGCGATCTCGACCTCGATGGCGGACAGGCAGGCGTCGGTGATCTTGTCCCACGCCGCCCGCGCCGCCCGCGCCGCCGCCCGCGCCGCCGCCCACGCCGCCTCCGCCGCCGCCCGCGCCGCCCGCGCCGCCGCCCGCGCCGCCGCCCGCGCCGCCCGCGCCGCCTCCGCCTCCGCCGCCGCCTCCGCCGCAGCCCATTCGTCTCGCGTCGGGATATCTCCGCCGATCTCGCGGTCGATCATAGCAATGACACTGGAGCACGACTGGCTCTTATCGTGTGGCAGTGCAATCTCCAGGCTCGCGCGCAGCGTTTTCAGTAAGACACGACGCCACGCGGCTTCGCCGAGCACATGCCAACGGTTGGCTGCGGCGGCGTAGCGCTGGATCATCGCCGGCCACACAGCGAGCGATCCTTTGTCGTCGAAGCTAGGCGTTATCGTAGCGAGCCACCCGGGCATGAGATCGGCCGGGCATTTCGACGGGCGCATTCCCGGCGCGATGGCGGCAATCAAGCACGCCGTCTCACGCCCGTCGTCGTCGTGGCTTTCCCACACATTACGCACGATGCGCCCTTCGGCGACGAACTGGTTGAAGCGGGTAAGATCGAAAGGCATCTGTCAGTCTCCGGTTGAAGTCGATAATTTCAAATATCGGAAAATATCCGTCGTCGTCAAGTGGCGCGTCGTGCTTTTTCCGTCGTCGCAGTCAAAAAAAGAGCGGGCCGAAGCCCGCTGCTTTTGGTTTTTTGACTGGCCAGGGTGAGTTATTTCCGATCTCCAGACCAGCGATATGCCTGATAGTCGCCGAGTGTGGCAAAGCACATATAGCCGCCACGGTATGGCATGAAGACATTCGCCCAGGGGAATATCTTGCGCGCTTCCTCGGCGCTATCACAGCGCGCGGTTCCGACGCTGTAATCAGGACCGGCGGCCGGATCGACGCCAACGATCATGGCGTTTTGTTCGGTGGGTTCCATTGTATCAATCTTTCTCAGGAAGAGGATGATCGACGTAATTTCCTGCCTCGTCTCGCGGGCGGCAAGCGACATATCCGTATTTTCCGTGCTTCTCGACGACGCAACCCCGAAAGTTCGCATGACGATGAAGCGCCTCAACCGTGATACCGCACAGAGCGGCGCGCGATTTCTTGGCAGAAGCCCACCCACGGCGGCCATCGCGGACCTCCCGGCATTCGTTGATGAACTTCGAAAGTTCGGCATTGTCAGCCATCTCGTCAGCCCTCCAAATCAACGGGTTTTCGGCAGTATCCAAATCGCGACGCATTTGGCGAACTCGCGAAAGGTGGTAGAGCGGCACATTTCAGCGAACGTGTCGTAGCCGGATCGATATTGCGCGAACAGGTCGAGCGCATCGTCCTTCGATTGCGCAACCGTCTCGAATAGGCGCTCTTGGCAATCTTCGTCGCGGTAGATGGCGTATGAGTTGATCGTTTCCACGCTCACTTCTCTTCTCCAGCCTTGGCGACAGCATTCGCGCCTTCACGGATGAAATGGAGCACGCCCTTCGTGCGAGACGGCGGGTTGGCCTGCCGGCGTCGCCACGCATCGACCTCCGTCAGGATATCGACCGGCACATTGACGAGCACCGGGACGGTCGCCGCTCGCATCGCGGACTCGCGCTTATTTTCCATTTTGGCTAGCTCCTTTTGTGAACTTATTTACGTATGATATTTATTTAAATTGCACAGTCAACGGATTTTTTCCGTCGATCGCCGTCTCACTTGGTCAAGTGAGGATGGTTTTCGAGCAAGTGAGGATCAGCCCAATTCCTCACTTGGTTCTAGGTATTTATTCCTGACATAAAGACATGTGCATATGTGCATTTCTGCTAACGTATTGATTTCATTAGCTTTTTCTTCTCTTATATTTAATATATATTTAAAATTACTATAGGAAGAAAGACAAGCAGAAGCAAGTGAGGCAAGTGAGACAGGGTTTGGAGTGGTTGCTGCCTACTTTGTAGGCGCTCATCTTTTAGGCAGAGACCTCTCTAGGAGTCGTCTCACTTGCCTCACTTGACCTAAATTAGCCGATATCAACGGCTTAGGTCATCCTCACTTGCATTCCTCACTTGCTCAAATCGTGCCTCACTTGACCAAGTGAGGATCGGCTCGGAGAGCAAAGCCGGGGCTTGCTTGAGAGGAAAATCCGTCGTAAATCAGACGAGTGACGGAATTTCTCCGTCAACGTGAGCGTCGGTTTCGAGTTTGTCAATCGTCATTCGAATAGAGAATGTGAAATTCTTCGATGGCCGCCAAATCGACCAACAACAAGCATGAACTCAACGCAAGGCAGAGAGCCTTCATTGAGGAATACTTGATCGATTTGAATGCCACTCAAGCTTATATTCGCGCTGGTTATTCGGCGAGAGGGAACGCTGCGGAAGTAAGTGCGGCGAAGCTGCTAAGACATCCTCAGGTATCAAAGCGTATCGAAGAACGTAAGAACGAACTGCAAGTTCGAACCGAGGTTACTCAAGAGAGAGTGCTGAAGGAACTTTCTCGACTTGCATTCTTCGACATCGGAAAAGCCTTCACTGAGGAAGGAACGCTTCGCCCTATTCACGAGATCGACGAAGATACTCGTCGCGCGCTCATGGGTCTCGATGTTCTACAGGTGACGGAAGACGGGCAGCTCGTCGGCACGATGAAGAAGGTCAAGCTGGCGAACAAGATAGACGCGATCGACAAGCTGATGAAGCACCTGGGCATGTTCAGCCCGGTCCGCGTCAAGTTCGACGATCCTCTCTCAGTGCTCGTCAAACAGGTGCAGGGCTCGTCTTTCAAGCCGACTGGGCAGACGCAGCAGTCGAGCGAACAGAGCGTGACAGCGAGCGCGGAGAGCGTCGCCGAGCGAGCGCTGCGTGAAGCAGCTACGACCGGCGCGAGCTTCATGTCGATCTTCCCAGGCGCGGCGATGGAGGACGACGATGGCTGACGCTTATGGAATTTTGCGGGGTCGAACGCTGGCCGACGCCTACACGGAAAACGAGAAGATCGACAGCGAGCGCAGGTCGATCTTGTGTGTTGTATGCGGTCATTCTGTGGATCGTCTCATGAAGCATAGAGACGACGAAACCATGTCATGGATCACCGAAGTTAGATGCCACGGGAAGGCAGAAATTCACGAAGGCGGCATGTTCGCTTTTAGGTGCGAGGCGGCCAAATGAAATCGCCTCAGCGCCGCATCAAGCGCAGCCTCCCGCAGTTCGCCGAGCAGCCTCGGCAATCGATCGAAGCGCTCGACCCGCACGCGCGAGCCGCCTACGCGATCATGCGGACGAGCGCCGGAATGACGGTCGAGCAGATCGTCGAGCGCTGGCAGATCGAAGGCTGGAGCAATGCGAGTCAGCAAAGCAAGATCGCTGCGGCGAATATGGCGCTCAAAAGCCTTTCTCGCGCGCGCTATGCGCGTCGGATCGGCGACGAGTGGAGCGTTGTATGAGCGTCGGCATCGACTTCGTTCCGAAATCGAATGAAGACATGGCGCTCGCGCTTGCCGATCCGATGTGGCGCGTGTGCTCAGGCCAGCTCTATCGCATCCTCGTCAAATCGCCTGACGAGATCACAGGCGAGACGAATATCGCGTTCAAGCCGAACAGAGCGCAGCGTCGTTTGCTCGCATCGCTGTGGCACCGCAATCTGATCTTGAAGGCTAGACAGCTAGGGTTCACGACGCTGATCGCCATCCTCTGGCTCGATCATGCTCTGTTCAACAGCGATCAACGCTGCGGCATTATCGCGCAAGATCGTGAGAAAGCGCAGGAGATTTTCCGCGACAAGGTGAAGTTCGCTTACAACAATCTTCCAGAAGTGCTGCAACAGGTAATGCCGCTCGAAAGGGACAGTGCTAGCGAGCTTCTATTTGCGCACAACAACTCGTCAATTCGCGTCGCCACGTCGATGCGATCTGGAACGATCCATCGTTTGCACATTTCAGAGTTCGGCAAGATATGTGCGAAGTTTCCAGATAAGGCGGCAGAAGTCGTTACCGGATCGTTGCCATCTGTCCCGCTAGACGGGATTACGATCATCGAGAGCACGGCCGAAGGGCAAGGCGGTGAGTTCCACGACATGACGAAGCGCGCTCAGGCGCTCGCCGAGTCGAAGGCAGAACTGACGCTGCGCGACTATCGTTTTCACTTCGCGGCGTGGTGGCAGGCTCCTGAGTATCGGATCGATCCGAGGGGCGTCATCATAACCGCCAAGGATCATGAGTATTTCGATATCGTCGAGTCGAAGATCGGACAAAAGCTCGCGATGGACCAACGCGCTTGGTATGTCGCAACGCGCAACAGCGACTTCGCCGGCGATCCTGAGAAGATGTGGCAGGAATATCCGAGCTACCCGGAGGAAGCGTTCAAAGTCTCGACAGAAGGAACCTATTACGCTGTTCAGCTCGCCGCCGCGCGACGCGATGGAAGGATCGGCAAGGTTCCATTCGTCTCTGGAGTTCCGGTCAATTCGTTTTGGGATATCGGAGCCGGAGACGGAACGGCGATATGGTTTCACCAGAAGGTCGGAGCAGAGCATCGCTTCATCGGTTTCGAAGAGGCTTGGGGTGAGCCCTACTCGTATTTCGTCGGCAAGATGCAGTCGCGCGGATGGATATGGGGAACGCATTATCTCCCGCATGACGCCGACCACGTTCGCCAACAAGGAACACGCCTAGCGTCGCCGAAGCAGATGCTCGAAGAGATCGCGCCTGGGTGGAAGTTCGAGATCGTTCCGCGCGTGGACGATATTCAGCACGGAATTCAGATGACGCGCGATGCGTTCTCCAAGTGCTGGTTCGATGAAGAGACATGCCAATCCGGCCTTGCGCATTTGGCGATGTATCGCAAGCAGTGGAACGAGCGCCTAGGCGTGTGGTCTGACGTTCCTCGTCACGACGAGCACAGCGAGGCTGCGGACTCGTATCGTCAGTTCGCACAGGGTTGGGCAGAGCACGCCGTTTCGTCAGGGATGAGGCCGCGTCGTCGAAACACGTCTGGAATGGCAGCATGACACAGCATGACCTCGATTTGACCAAGACGCATTTCGTTCGCACGTTCGGCGACATCACGGCGATAGGAGCGTGGTTCGGACAGAAGAAACGGCCGGCGCTCGTTCTCGCTCCGACAGCGCGGCTCGGCATTGCGCCAATCATTCCGTGCGTCGTTCCGCTTTCGAGCGCCTGGAAGTGGGCGGAAGAGACGGGCGACGGAAGGCTGTGCGCTCGCCTTTCTGTGAGCTTCGCAGACTATCTCGGTCTCAACTCGGCGAACGTGCGAGACGTAATGCGCGTCACGTCGATAATTCGCGAGTGCCTCGGCGATCTCATTTCAATGCCGCCGAAGCCGATCGAAGACAGCATTGTCGTCGCCGATATCATCCGCACTGACGAGAGCGGCAAGCAGCAACATCACGAGGTCATCGAAAATGTTTGACGATCCGATGGATAGCGGCTTCGACCTCAAGAACTCGAAGAGAAGCGGGACGGCGATCGATAGATTGCCTGTCATCAAGGACGCGCAGTCGGCGGCGGTGAAGTCGCACAAGCTCGACAGCTTCGATATGCAGCAGCTTCATCATCGCTTGATGGCGTTCTACATCCGCGAGCTTCGCCGGCAGGAGACGAACCGCTATGAGCAGGATCGCGATGAGGAGTTCTACGACAACAACGCTTGGAGCGACACCGACAAACAGGTGCTCAAAGAGCGCGGTCAGGTGCCGCTGAACTACAACGTCATCGCGCCGATGGTGAATTGGATCACCGGAACGGAGAAGCGGACCAGGACAGACTATCGCATTCTGCCGCGCCGCAAGGATGGATCGAAGCCGGCCGAGCGCAAGACGCAGCTCATGAAGTATCTTGGCGACGTGAACCGTTTTGGCTTCGCCAAGAGCCGCGCATTCGAGGATGCGGTGAAGGTCGGCGTCGGTTGGCTAGAAGGAGGCGGGCAGGACGAGAGCGACGGAGAGATCGTCTACGCCCGCTCCGAGTCATGGCGCAACATGCTGTGGGATAGCGCTTCAATCGAAAAGGACATGAGCGACTGCCGATATGAAATCCGCGTGAAGTGGGTCGATACGGATATAGCCGACTCGATGTTCAAAGATCGCAGCTTCATCATCCATCAATCAGCTATCGAGTCGGATCGATTGCTGATTGATAGCTCCATGGGCGACACGCCGATGGATACGATGGAGATTGCGGACGGAACGTATAGAACCGACCGCCAAGATTTCGACTATCGCCGCAAGCGCCTTCGATTGATAGAGATTTGGTTCCGCGCTCCAGTCAATGTTCGCATCCTGAAAGGCGGAGACTTCGGCGGCGACGTTTACGAGGAAGGCCACCCGAGCCACGATGAAGCCATCTCCTCTGGCCAGTCGGTTGTCATCTCCAAGGTGAAGATGCGAATGCACTGCGCTATCATGGCGCAGAAAGGCTTGCTGTGGGTTTCGCAGAGCCCGTATCGCCACAATGATTTCCCGTTCACGCCAATCTGGTGCTACAGGCGCGGAAAGGACGGGCTTCCATATGGCGTCATTCGCGGAGTGCGCGATCTTCAGGACGATGTGAACAAGCGCGCATCGAAGGCGCTGCACATCCTCTCGACGAACAAGACGATCATGGAAGAAGGAGCTGTGCCTGACATCGACGAATATGTCGAGGAAGTCGCGCGGCCTGACGCGGTGATCGTTAAGAAGAAGGGATATGAGCTAGAGCTGAATGTCGATCGCGATCTATCCGAAGCGCACATGCAGCTAATGTCGCGTTCCATCGAGATGATCCAGTCGGTATCTGGCGTCACCGACGAGAATATGGGCCGGCAGTCGAACGCAACCTCTGGCAAGGCGATCCAGGCGCGGCAGAGCCAGGGCTCGCTTGCTACGACCGGCATATTCGACAACCTTCGTCTCGCGTCGCAGATGCACGGCGAGAAGGAGCTGTCTCTCATCGAACAGTTCTTCACCGAGCAGAAGGCATTCCGCATCACAAACATGCGCGGCACGCCTGAGTATGTGAACATCAACGACGGAATGCCGGAGAACGATATCGTTCGAACGAAGGCTGATTTCGTTATCAGCGAGGACGACTGGAATGCGACGATCAGGCAGAACCAAGTCGAAGAACTCATCAAGCTGTTGATGGAACTAGCGCCGGTCGCCCCGCAGATCGTCGTCGTCATGCTCGATCTTCTCGTCGAGAAGATGGACATCCCGAACCGCGACGAGATCGTTCGCCGCATTCGGCAGGCGACTGGAATGCGCGACCCAGATCAAGAGCAGCCGACGCCAGAGGACATCGCGAAGGCGAAGGAGCAGGCTCGCCAGAAGCAGCTACAGGACGCGATGCAGCAAGCCGAGCTCGACGAGAAGGTCGCGAGCACGCAGCTAAAGAGAGCGCAGGCCGGAAAAGCGCAGGCCGACGCGAACGACAAGGCGCAGCGGATCGCAGCCGAGCTGGCTGGTCTCAACGTCGAGAGCCAGAAGGCTGCGATCGAAGCAGCGCTTCTCCTCGTGGGCGCTCCGCCAGCAGCCGGCGTCGCTGACGGCTTGCTGCATGAGGCCGGCTTCAAGAGCCGGTCCGAGCAGGAAGACGAGGCGAGCTTGCAGCAGGCGATGGAGCAGCACGCACAGCGCCAGCAAGCGGCCGTCGCCACGCAGCAGGCGCAACAGCAACAGGTTCAACAGGCTGGCAATGTCGCCGGTCAATTGGAGCAGCAGGGGCTAGGACAATGAGTTTCACGAAGGTCAAGTCGTCGATGATTTCCGAGGTCGCATATGACGAAGCGGCGGCGGTGATGCACGTCAAGTTTCCGAACGGAAAGCAATACAGCTATTTCGGCGTGACGCCGAAGCAGCACCAGGAACTCATGAAAGCCGAGTCGATCGGCAAGCACTTCGGCGCGCACGTTCGCGGGAAGTTCGAGCACAAGATGGTGGAGGCTGCGAAGTGAGCAGGCAATTGGATGAATTCGTCGATGATCTTATTATCGCTAAAAAAATAGCAGCGATGACAGATTGCCACGCGAAGCCGGGAGAGCCTGACACTCACTTTGCGCTTCTTCGCATCCTATCGGCGGCCTATCACCAGTCGAAAGGCGGAAAGGGCCAGGAGCGCCACGGGAACGGAAAGCCGTTCGACAAGCAGCCGATCATGGAGATCGCACGCATGGTCGGCGTCGGCGGCCAGACGTTCCAAATCTGCAAGAAGGCGCAGGAGGCCACGACGATGGTCGAGCGCGGACAACTCGACGCGGCGAAGCACGAACTGCTCGGCGCGATCGTCTATGCGGCTGCGGCCGTCCTTTTGATCGAAGAGAAGCAGGGAGAACGGAAGTGACCGACAAGCCGAACTACGAAGGACTCACGGCGGAAGAGATCGCCGAGATCGAGGGCGGGGCCGAAGAGCTGGCGCTCATCGACAACCTGACAGGAGACGACGAGCCGGAGGCGAAGCCTGCGGTCGCGCCGGCCGAGGAAGCGGCGAAGCCGGCCGACAAGGAACCGGAGCCGGAAGAGCTGCGGAGCGATCCAGCGCCAATTCTCCCCACCTCTGGCCCGAAGGATGCGGAACAGCGCACGGCGGCGATCAAGGCCGACCGAGACGCGCTCGTCGCCAAGTTCGAAGACGGCGACATTACCGCGCGCGAATACGCGGATGGCCTCGAAGCGCTGAATGAGAAGCGCAACGAGATCGAGCGCGAACGGCTGAAGGCCGACATCGGCCGCGAGGCGCACGAGAACGCAATCGTCAATCAGTGGAACCGGGACGTGTCGGATTTCCTTTCGACGACGGCCAAGCACATCGCCGATCGCGGAGAGCGCGCGCTCCTGGCGTTCGACCAGTATGTGAAGTCGGTCACAGGCGATCCGAAGAACGCCAATCTCTCGAACCGCGCTCAGCTCGACAAGGCGTATCGGGAGTTCACCGCCGACCTCGGCGGCGCGCCGGAGAAGAAGGTCGGCGACGGAGAAGCCCCGAAGCCAAAGCCGAAGCCGGTCATTCCGCCGACGCTCGCCAGGCTTCCGGCTGAGGAGATCACGGAGACGACCGATGGCCGCTTCGCGCAGCTCGACAGACTGGCGGAAACCGATCCGGCAGCTTACGAGCGCGCCGTCTCTCGGCTGACTGACGAAGAGCGCATCGCCTACGAGCGATAATAGGAGCAAAAACAATGTGGTTCGCTGAGTTGACGGCTGGCGATAGCATCGAAATAGGCGGCGTGGTTGTGAAGCTGGAAGAGAAATCCGGCAAGAAGGCGCGACTGTCGATCGATGGGGACAGGGATATCGCCGTCACCGTCAACTCAGCGAGCCGCAAAGAAATTCTTGACAAGCCCAATTCAATACCGCTTGAAGTGAAAACTGAAATCGGATAATTTCCGTCGAACGCGATGGCGCAAGAGTGCCTGATGCGGGTTTCAAAACCCTCATGAGGCACGTCCTATGACCGCAACAGTCATTCCTTTTGGCGACCCGAAGGCGCAGAAGCGCTGGAGCGCCTTTCTTTCCGTCGAGCAGAACAAGAAGAGCTATTTCACTCGGAAGTTCATCGGCGAGGAAGCAAACAGCATCATTCAGCGCAAGACGGAGCTGGAGTCGGACGCGGGCGATCGTGTGTCGTTCGACCTCTCCGTTCTGCTGCGCGGAAAGCCCACAGCCGGCGACAATCGAGTGAAGGGCAAGGAGGAAAACCTCCGCTTCTACACCGATGAAGTCGCGATTGACCAGCTCCGTCACCCGGTCTCGGCCGGCGGCAAGATGTCCCGCAAGCGCACGTCGCATGATCTTCGCAAGGTCGCGCGTGATCGCCTGTCCGATTATTGGTCGCAGTATATCGACGAGATGCACTTCATGTATCTCGCGGGCGCGCGCGGCATCAATCAGGACTTCATCGAGGACACCGACTACACTGGCCACGCGGGCAATGCGCTCCAGGCTCCTGATGCGCAGCACATCATCTACGGCGGCGTGGCCACGTCGAAGGCGTCGCTCGCCTCGACCGACAAGTTCACGAAGGGCGTCGTCGAGAAGGCGGTCATCGCCTCGACCATGATGCGCGCGCTCGATCCGAACGCGGCCAATATGCTGCCCGTCACCGTCAACGGCGAGCCTCATTACGTCTGCTTGATGACGCCGTTCCAGGAATACGATCTTCGCACGGCCGATACGACCGGGTGGCTCGAAATCCAGAAGGCGGCTGCGGCGGCCGAGGGTCGGAAGAACCCGATCTTCCAGGGCGGCCTCGGCATGATCAACAACGTCGTGCTGCATTCGCACGCGAGCGTCATCCGCTACAGCGACTACGGAGCCGGCGCGAACGTCGCCGCCGCGCGGGCGCTGTTCCTTGGCCGTCAGGCCGGCGTCGTCGCCTACGGCACGGCGGGCGGCCTGCGCTTCACCTGGAAGGAAGAGATGGACGACTACGGCAACGAGCCGACCGTCGTCGCCGGCACGATCATCGGCGTGAAGAAGACGCGCTTCAACAGCCGCGACTTCGGCGTCATCGCCATCGACACCGCCGCAGCGTCGCCGAATTGATCGGCGGCGTCTGAACAACTCTTTCTCGGAGCAAGATCATGGTTGCCATCATTCAGGGAAAATACGGCCGCCTTCGCGAGACGCCTCCGCGTCCGCAAACGGCCGGCGCACTGCACGTCGCCGAGTTCATCTACGACGCCTCAGCCGGCCTCCTCGCCGTGGACAAGCTCGAACTCGGCATCCTCCCGGCCGGCGCGGACATCTACGACTACTTCTTTTGGTCCGAGACCGATCTCGGCGCGAAGACGATCAGCGCTGGCGTCATGTCTGGCACGGTCGGCTCGACCGACAGCGCGCGCACGGTCGGAACCGATCTCTACTCTGCCGTATCGGTTGCGACGGCTCACACGAGCATCGTGCGTCAGACGGCCGTCGCCGGTCAGAAGATTGCGGTCGCGACCACCGATCGCTCGCTTGGTCTTCAGATCAGCGCCGACCTCGCGGCGGCCGCCGGCCAGATCATCCATTTGACGGTCTTCTACGCGCAGTGAAGTGGGGACTCCGCTGCGCGTAGTTGCATGAGACACCGAAAACGGTGGAGGACCACGGCCCTCCACCAACTCATTGCAAAGAGGTTGACATGAAAATTCAATGCACTCTTCTCCGCAAGGGCGGGACGCACGTCGAGATCGGCAGAAAGAAATACCATTTTGCGCCGGATGCGAATGGCCTGCACGTCTCCGATGTCGAAGATGAAGATCACATCGCGCGCTTCCTCGGCATCCCGGAAGCCTATCGCGTGGTCGTCGAAAAGGCTGCGGTGAAAGAGCCTGCGCCCGCGCCGACGCCAGACGAAGAGCAAGAGCAGGAGCCGGCCGACAACGGACTCGAAGAGCTGGACAAGATCGCGCTGACGAAGCGCTACATCGAGCTTTACAACGAGCCTCCGTCTGGCTCGCTCACGAAGCCACGCCTCATCGAAGCCATCCGTGAGAAGGCCGCGCGTCAGTGACGGTAATCCCGAGCGACATTTTCAGCCGGGCCAAGATCGTGCTGCAAGACGAGGGCAGCACGAGATGGCCGCTGGCTGAAATGCGCTTGTGGTTCAACGACGCGCTCAGAGAAATCTCCCTGGTGAAGCCGACTGCGTTCGCCAAGCCAGTCATCACTCTTATGGGCGTCGGCTCGTATCAGAAGATCGACGGCCAATATACTGGCATTCTGCGCATCACGACGAATTTGAAAACCGTTACGGAGTCGCCGCGCGATCCTGGACTTTCGATCAAGACGGTCGATAAGGACATGCTAGACGCTCAGACGCCATATTGGCAGGATCAGGTGAAGACGCGGAAGGCTCGCGTGGTTCGCAATGTCGCGTTCGACCAGAACGATCCGAACGCATTCTGGGTCTATCCGCCGAATGATGGGACCGGCGTCGTCGATGTAATCGTGTCGCGCGTCCATCCTGGCGTCGCCGAGATCGTATCGCCGGCCAATCCAGAGCTGCTCTCAAATTATTCGACGCCGATCACTGACATCAACGATGTCTACGAGAACATCATCGTCGATTACATCCTCTATCGGTCCTTCTCTAAGGACGCTCAGTTCGCAGGCAGTGCGGCTCGCGCGGCGGCATACTACAGCCAGTTCATGAACGCGCTCAACGTGAGCATCGCGAATGACGCGAACCGCAATCTCAACGTCAAGCCAGCGCAGGAGAATAGAGCGTGACGCCGCTGTGCGACATCAACTCCTATGTGTCGCCATACGCGATGTCGGCGAGCGATCCGCTCGTCGAGCGGAACCTTTTGCTCGCGGCAATCGACTTTTGCAAGAAGACACGGTGCTGGCGATTGGTGCAGGAGATCGACGTTACGTCTGATGAATACGAGCTGCTCCCATGCCCTTCACAGGCTTCGATCCATGAGATCGAAGAGGCGTGGTTCAAGCTGAGCGGAGCATATGAGTATCAGGAACGCCCGCTAAACAGAGTTGCATTCGACGAGGTAAAGCCCTCCTCCTGGCCCGTTACGACTGCGCAGAGTAACGACGGCGTTATTCCTGACGCGATCTGCCAAGTGCGCCACAACTCCGTCGCTGTGCTTCCGCCGTGCGTCGGGACGCTGAAAATAAGCTTGTTCTTGAAACCATCTCAAGATGCTGACGCGATACCGAATTTCATGTTCGAGGAGTTCGCTGAGACGATCGCTAATGGCGCTCTATCGCGCATTCTCATGATACCTGAACAACCATACACAAATCCGCAATTGGCGACGCTGAAGTCGTCCGAGTTTCGCGCTGACTGCGATCGATATTTCGCGCGAAACAAGCGAGGCCAGCAGCGTGGCCATGTTCGTTCTCGATCGTCTTTCTTCTGAGGCATAGTCATGGCTTTGGCGGTCAACAGGTCGAGAATGCAAAGCTTCCATGCGTCTGACGTGGGGGTTTCGTTCGCTGGATCGTTCAGACAGCGGTCACTTGAGGAAATCACATACTTCATCGACTACTCTCGTTGGCTATCTTATGGTTCAACAATATCTAGCGTTGACTTTTATTGCAATCCAGCAACGTCTCCAGCTATTTCAATATATGCAAGCACTATAGTTGACAGTGGTGACGGAGCTTTGTTCAAAATTTTTGGAGGAGTGGTAGGGTCAAAATATTCAATTGATATAATTGCTTACACAAGCGATGGTCAGATAAAAATTGATACTATACTTGTTTATATCGCACCGTCTAATGCTCAATCTTCAAGCGGTTTTGTAACTGTATCAATAGAAGAGTTTGATGTATTGTTTTGTGTTTATGCGTCAGTTTTGCCAAAGTTTCCAGGATCGCCTGGAACAGCGTGGAACAACGACGGCTCACCTGAGATATCTTCTGGTAATCCGTCAACTTTGAGCGATGTTAGGCTTATTATGTCTCTCGCTCAATTCGACGCTCTATTTAGAGCGTATGTATCATATTTGCCAAAGTTTCCAGGATCGCCTGGAACAGCGTGGAACAATGATGGCTCACCTGAGATATCTTCTGGTAATCCGTCAACTTTGAGCGATGTTAGGCTTATTATGTCTCTCGCTCAATTCGACGCTCTATTTAGAGCGTATGTATCATATTTGCCAAAGTTTCCAGGATCGCCTGGAACAGCGTGGAACAATGATGGATCGCCAGAGATATCGAAATGAGGGACGTCATGAATGCCGCGCGATTTCTAAGTTCAGCCTCAATAATCGCGCTCGTCGTTTCCGGCGGCGTCGCGCATGCCGCATACAGCTCCCCGACGTATCAGGACACGACGGTCCTCGGAAACTTGAAGCTTCCTGGAACCGGATACGTGAAAGGTGCGGCTGGCGGTTCCGTGCTATTTAGCACGACCGTTCCTAGAACGGATTTGTCTGGACTTGGGACCGGAATTGCAGATGCGCTCGGGATAAATGTTGGGATAGTTGGATCGCCAATTATTAATGGCGGTGCACTCGGGACTCCGAGCGGCGGTAATTTGGCAAACGCGACTGGATTGCCGATTTCTACGGGCGTCTCCGGCCTTGGTGCTGGCGTCGCTACTGCGCTTGGTAATGCTGCGAATAGCGCCAATGGTTTTGCAACATTTGGTGCGGTGCAAGCTGTCGTGGCGAACAATACAGCGCTGTCGTCTCTTCCTAGCACTTATGCGACGGCGGTCGCACGGCTCGGTTATTACGCCCTCGGGGATAGCGAGCCTCTTATTTTCGTCCCGTCTGGTTCTGCTTGTTCGCTGGGCGCAGGCGCGGGTAACGGCGTCACACAATTTCCCACATCTGACGGAAAGTGCTGGATAGCGCAAACGCCAAACTCGGTTTGGGATGCTGCATGGGCGGGGCTAGATAACACAGGATCATCTTCTAACTCCGTAAAACTCCAGGCGTTGATAGATGCTCTGCCTGATAAGGGCGGCACGATTAAGATTAATCAGTGCGGATTTTACAACTTCACTTCCACTGTGCATATCGGAAACGGGACATCAACCACCCCGTCCACTAGGCGTGGTGTGCATATCGTCGGCAATGGTGATGTAATGCTGACACCTGTCCCTGCCGCGCCACTCCCGTGCGTGCAGTTTTCCTGGACCGGACCGGCTTCCGGCGGCCCGGTTGTTTCGTTCGACGGGCCGTTGAATGGTTGGGGGTTGGAAAATATCTATTTCTACGGGAACAATTCTGGGGCGAGTGCATTCCAACTACATGCAGCCTCTGACGGGTATTCGCGGGGTGTCGTCGCAAATAACTTCATAGGCCATAGCGTCGTTCTGGACACGTATTCAAGCGCTGGCTATCCGGGGTCGGCGGTTTATAATACCGGAAGAAATATCATTGAAAACATGTTCATAGCAACATCGGATCACAATGGAGCTATAGGGCTTATTCTTGACGGTCCGGCGGACGGCTCTACCGACCCTTCCCTGAACACATTTATAAACTTGAATGTTAGCGTCGGAACGCTTACGCCGGGTAACGTCGGAGTCGGAATATACCTCGCAGTCGCTGACACCAATCTATTTATTAACCCGTTGATTTTCGGAGCGTATTCTGCGGCTTCGTATGGTTTGGTTCTCGACTACTCAAAAAATTCCATATACCCAACGGCAAATTCGCTTGTAGGTGGAGCGCTTGCTAAGGACCCAGGGGTGCTTGGCCAAGCCGTTTTTACAGTAGGCTCTCCGTATTATACATCTGCCCCAAATTATCTAAATGGAATGCAGCAAGTTAACGGCGCTACGATATCTCCGAACGTCACAGGAATATCTACAGACCTGCCTCGTATAGAATTCCCCACGTTGTCCGCGTCGAACCGCACGAATAACCAGAGTGGAACGCTCTTCCAGGCATCGATGACAAGCCTGTATCGTGTGTGCGCTTACCTTACCACGCAAACCGCCGGAACTGCTGGAACGGCCTCTTTCTCCTTAACATGGAACGACGGCATTGCCCATTCATTTACAAGCACGGCTCCGCTTGACCTGACTAGCACAGCGGAAACATCGTCAGATTGTCGGATACTTCTCGCAAACGTCTCCACTAACGTAAGCTGGGGCATTAACCTTGCTGGCGTAACTGGAACACCTGCGTTTGGTTACTATATCACCACGGAGCGGCTAAATTGACTGTGAACGTCCAGAGCAAGGATATGTAAAGATGAGCGAAGATAAAATCAGCAAGAACGAATTTGATGCCCTGTTCTGTGGAATGTTCCTCGGCGCTAAGGCCATGGGATTTTTGGTTATCGAGATCATCGCGGTTGCTCATGATTATGTCATGGCAATAATTATGCTGCCATTTGTAATCATGAGCGGAATGGATATATTTTCGGTGCTAAAAACATATTTAGCAAGAAACCAGCAATAAATATTCCAGATCGAAATTCGTAATGGACCGTGTCGCGTTGGCGTGGGTGAAGACATCCGATGGCTCTACAGCCTGCACTTGGTAGGGGCCATCATAACAAAGCCCTCGGCGCTCAGGCCGAGGGCTTGACGGGCGAACTTGCGATCTACAGTGGTGGTCACCGCCACGCAGCTAGATCGTCCGCATAGCCGGCAAAATACCAGCCAGGGCGATCGATGCTCGGCAGCGTGCCATAGGCGATGATTTCGTTTTCTCCCCTATAGGCCCCGCAATTTCCATCGGCGTCACATGCTCGAACAGCACGCTCCGCGCCCGTGCTGAGAACGTATTCGATAGCAAGCTTCTGAGTCTCGGTTATGCTGCTCATATCTTATCCTCGTTTTGGACAATTGGCATTCTACACCGTTCCGCTTCAGCTATCTAGCCGATAATACATGGCCGCGCGTCATGCGTTCGACCAACAGGCTTACGAAAATCGCCACGACTCCGAACTTTACGACATAGGCGCGGTCCAGAAATCCGGCCCCCACGCTGTCATAATAGGCGTAACGCATCCATTCGATTGATTGCGCGATCGGATTGTAGGATTGTATCGCGCGATAGGGCTCTGGCAGGCTGTCGGGCAAAAAAACAGTGCCTGAGGCAACCCATAGCAAAATGCGGAATACCGCGAACATCATGGCCCATATTGGGATGATCAGAGCCAATATTCCGTTGAATAATCCGAGGCCGACGCCGAGCAGTATAGCGGCTCCATAAGCGCTTGCCGCCTGCTCCAAGTCTCGCGGCATCAGATTCTCGCCGAAAGCGGCGCCGATCACAATTAGAATCAGAACGACAGTGGAGGATGAGAGAACCTCCAGCACAATGCTCGCGAGTAGGGCATCCATCACCTTGACTTCTGGAAAGGCGAAGAGAGGTCTGCTCTGAAGGACCGACATCATCATGAAGGTGGATAGATAGGCCTGCACTTGAAAAGGCACTGCGCCGGTCGCCACGAAAAGTAGGGTGCTTTCTCCAACGGGAGCCATTCGGTTATTGAAGTAGAAGATTCCGATGATGATCAGCGTATGCACGAGCGGCCATGCGATCGCGACCAGATAGCCCAGGCCGTGACCGAAGAAGCGCGTGCGGATGTTACGGAGCATCAGCGCCATGATCACGGCCCGCTGGCGAGCAAAAGCCGCTTTTAGGGACATCCGGTCCTCCAAGTAACGGTCGGGCATGAACCAGCCCAGCTATCGGCCTGCAACTGCCTTGTGCAATTGCGGCGATCCATAAACCACACTACCCCCCTCCATGCCAACCCCAACAAGGAAGCCAATGGACCGCGAATTTCTCGCGGGCGCTACTTTGCCTTCGTCGGATTTTTCCCGTATGTTCGACGGATGGCACGCACGGCTATTTTTCGCGTCTATCTATCTCGCCCGAGCGTCGAGACTATCACGGTCGGCTACACGACTGTTCCTGGCTCCGCCGTCTCGCCAAGCGATTTCACGCCGGTCAGCGGCACGCTCAGCTTCTCCCCTGGCCAGACGGTTGCCCAGATCGCGGTGCCAGTTCGAAACGATATTCCAGGAAGCGCCGAGGAAAAATTCAGCGTTGCTCTCTCGTCCCCGACAAAGGCGACGATCCAGCGCGACACCGCATTTTGCACGCTCCCAGGCGCGGCTATTGATTCGCAGCCTGTCGCCTACATCGACAACATTACGGTGCCATCGGCATGACGCGCACAGCGACATACACCGTCAATCTGAGCCAAGCCCATTCGCTTGCGATCTCGATGAACTATTCCACGGTTGGGAAGACGGCGGTCTCCGGCTCCGATTTTACACCTGTCAGCGGGACGCTGAATTTCGCGCCGGGGGAGACATCAAATTCGTTCGATGTGCCGATCTTGGCGGTTTCAGATCGCGACCTGAAATTCTCCGCCAAACTATCCGCTCCAACAAATTGCACGCTCTCAACGGCCAATGCTGGCGTCTGCACGATATCTCCCGATAATGCACTTGTGGCACTCGTGACGACAGCGAAGAATGCAAAGGCAGCATCGGCGGCGGCAGACAGCGCGCACTATGACGCGACGATTGCCGCAGCGAGCGCGGCGTCAGCCTACGCATCGGCCAATTCAGCGCTCACGGCGGCTAATGCGGACCTCGACGCCAAGAACGCCGCCGCTGCGGCCTATGACGCTGATGCGAACGCCAAACTCGGGGCCATGAACGTCTGGCTCGTCGCCGCCGCTCAGAACCCCGCCTATCAGGCGACGGCGCTTCAGGCGCAGGCCGATTACAATGCTGCGGCGGCGACGGCGGCCCAGGCGCACACGGCGGCGTCGGCGGCCGCAACGACAGCGGCCAATGCGTCCGCAGCGGTGGCGACGGCCCTGGTCAACAAGAACAATGCTGATGCGGCTGTGACGACGACAGCAGCTACCGCAGATGCGGCGCGATCGACGGCCGCAAGCACCAAAGCCGCCGCCGCTGCTGGCTTTGTCGGCTCAACGACGCTCGAACTTTGACGGGGTAGATCGTGATCGGGATCACAGGCTTTTCCGGCGAAATCCCCAGAACAATCCCGCGCCTTCTGCCAGATAGCGCAGCGCAGCTCGCGCGCAATTGTCGGCTCATTGATGGCGCTATCGTTCCGTTTCGACACCCCGCCGAGTATCGTAAGCTCGTCTCCGGCAATATCATGTTCTACAAGCGCGGAACGACTTGGTTCGAGTGGAACACAATCGTAGAT
Source organism: Methylosinus sp. PW1 (assembly GCF_000745215.1). Lineage (NCBI taxonomy): Bacteria > Pseudomonadati > Pseudomonadota > Alphaproteobacteria > Hyphomicrobiales > Methylocystaceae > Methylosinus > Methylosinus sp. PW1. The sequence goes on along the minus strand of NZ_JQNK01000008.1, from coordinate 328,516 downwards.
GTCGTTCCGGCACCGATCGCCGCAAATCGTCTCTACATGACTGGAGACGGTGAGCCGAAGATCGTTTTGGATGGCGCGACCGTCTATCCGCTCGCCGTAAAATCGCCAGCGTCCGCTTTATCTGCATCTGTCACAGGAACGCCAGACCCAGCGACGCAGGCGACCGTCATATACGCATATACATACGTCACCGCATTCGATGAGGAGTCAGCTCCTAGCCCATCGAGCAACGAGGTTTTGCGTAGTGGCGGCATGAATGTGACGCTGACTGGTTTCGTCGCACCGCCAGACAATAGAAACTACAACCGCATTCGCATTTATCGATCTCAAACGAGCGCGAGTGGCGTCACTGATTTCTATTTCATTGCTGAGGTTGTCCTCCCCGTCCCGACGCCGAGCTGGATTGATGTCGTCGAGGACAATCCGATCCAAGAGCCGATCACCTCTCTCAATTACGATCCTCCACCAAGCAATCTCACTGGAATAATATCGCTTCCTAATGGAATGTTGGCCGGCTTCGTCGGCAAGAAGCTATATTTCTCGGAGCCGTGGCTTCCTCACGCTTGGCCAGAAAAATACGTCCAGACAACAAACTTCGATATCGTCGGGCTCGGTTCGTTTGGGTCATCTGTCGCGGTCATGACGACGGGACAGCCGTATGTCGTCTCCGGCACGACGCCAGACCAGATGATTATGGAGCAGTTGGAAGTCAACTATCCGTGCGTTAACAAGCGCGGTATCGTCGATCTCGGCTATGTTGTCGCCTATCCATCCACGGATGGCCTTGTCACGATCTCGTCCGCCGGCGCTCAGATTGCGACACGCCAGATTATCTCGCGTGAAAAGTGGCTGAAAATGTCACCAGACACGTTCATTTCGGCGCAATATGATGGTAGGTATGTCGCCTGCTACAACTACACAAACGTCGATGGATCGAACGAGATTGGATCGATAATCATCGATCTAACAGGCGAACAGCCATTCATCGTCAGAGTTGATATGTATTCAGACTATCTGTTTTTCGAGATAGGAGCTGGAAAGCTCTATGGCGTGAATGGGCAGATCGCGACTGAGTGGGACTCACTCCGTCAGTCGTTCATGAATGTGACGTGGAGATCGAAGAAATTCGTTCATTCTGGTCATGTCAATTTCGGCGCTATCTTGGCCGACACAGAGACTCTTCAAGTCGGTATTGGCGATCTAACGGCGCTCCCGTTTATTGTCATCGAAGATGCTACGTTCGTCACTGGCGTAGGTGATAGCGGGGCGTTCGGATCGGCCCCGTCCGCGAATACCGTTCCGTTCGGAATTCGCGTCTACGCCGATGGCAATCTCATCAGCACTGTGACGAAAGAAAATGCAGTCGCGCGCCTTCCGGCTGGATTTCTCGCGAAGACGTGGGAGATAGAGATTACCGGCGAGCGCATGGTGACTGGCGCATTCTTGGCGTGGTCTCCGAGCGAGCTTGCGATCGTCAGTGGAGGATCGCAATGAGAACATCCGACGATCGCCTATTCGACAAGATGCGCGAGAAGCTCGAAAGCCTCACAGGAGAGCGAGCAGACGGGACGCGTCGCGCGCTCCTAGTCGGTGATCTGACGAGCGCCAAGAACGATATTCTCGCCACAACCGGATTATCGATCGACAAGATCAATGCGGCGCTTGCTTCTGGGCTTTATCTGACGAGCAATCTTCTTGCGGCGGCTGGAAACTTCGTATCAGGATCGACAGGCAAGATACTCACCGCTGATATCGTATGGGGAGATGCAGCGGAAAAAACGATCACTGTGGCCGGGACGACATATACGCCAGATTTCGGCGCTGGAATCAATTTCCTGATAGCCGGCCCAACTTCAGACTTCACGCTCGCAAATCCGACGAATGCAAAGGTGGGGCAATGTGGAACAATACGCATCGTCCAGGATAGCGTTGGAAGTCGCCTTTGCACGCTCGGATCATATTGGAAGACGGCATTCTCGGTTCCTATCGTGCTTTCCACGTCTCCATATTCCGTTGACCTGTTGAGCTACAAAGTCATCACGAGCACGTTCATTCAATATTCTCTCGCGAAGAGCGTCGGCTGATGTTCCCCGGATTGTGCGGCATGGTGGACTCCGGCGGCCCGCCGACGAAGAGGACGGTTTTCCTCCTCTCGGGCTCGTTGTGGACCGCGCCGCCTGATTTGATCGCGTCGTTCGGCAGCTTGGTCGAATGCCTAGGTGGCGGCGGCGGCGGGCGCTACACGGGCGGCGGCGGCGGCGCTTATTCATCGAAGGCGAATGCGCTGACGCCAGGATCATTTTATCTGTTCACAGTTGGCGATGGTGGAATATCGGCTGGCCCCGGCGGCGACACATGGTTCGGAGGGGCAACGTTCGGCGCTTCGATTTGCGCGGCTAAGGGTGGCGGAAACGGCTATTCCGACGCATTTGGGAACCATGGCGGCGCAGGCGGTGTAGCGGCGAGCGGTATCGGCGACGTGACCTATTCCGGCGGCAACGGCCATAATCGGGGCGGCGGCGCGGCGGGGCCGAATGGGGCCGGCAAGGATGCTGACGACAGCCGTGGCGACAATAGCCTCGGCGGCGCGGCAGGTGCAGCCGGCGCTGAATGGGACGCGACGCACGGCTCGGGTGGCGGCGGCCTATTCGGCTCGGTCAATCCGCCCGTCTCTGGCTCCCCTGGTGGTGATGGCGGCCTCTATGGCGCGGGCGGCGGCGGAGGAGGCGGCCCGTTCGGAACGACGCCCGCAGGCGGCCTCGGGACGCAAGGAATAATCGTCATCACCTATTGGAGCTAGGTTGTCGGATTTTATCCGTCGCGCTACAATGGCGCGCCATGGAACCTCTTATCGTCACAGGGATGAAACGACTCGTCATTGCGGGCGATGACGAGATCGCTTGGGCGGCTGAGCGCATAGGCGGCGTCGTCTGGCCGCGCGACACGCAGGCGCTCGCGATTTATGATGGCGACGAACTGAGCGCAGTGACGCTTTATAACATGTTCATGGATGCTTCGTGTAGCGCGCATATCGCCACGAATGGAAAGCGAAGCTGGGCGACACGTGGAATGCTCTATGGCATTTTTGCGTTTCCGTTTTTGCAGCTCGATTTGCGGCGCATAACGGCACCGATCGCTGCGAGCAATAAGCCGGCTATTATAAACGCCATCAATCTCGGCTTTCAATTCGAGGGTCGCCTCATTCACGCGCGAGCCCACGACGATGAGATCGTCATGGGGATGCTCCGCGAGGAGTGCATTTGGATCAAGGAGACGGAGCATGGGTAAGTCGTCTGGATCGTCGAACAGCGCGCTTGCCACGTTTGCCGCAGCTCAGCAAGCCGACGCAGCGAACAAGCAAACTGCGCTCGGGCAAGATTGGCTCGACTTCTCGAAGCAGCAATTTGGTATCGCAAACGATCGTCAGGCGGCGAATGATGCGTTGACGAAGCAGGTCACAGACTCGCAGCTCACGGCGCAAAATCAGGCGAACACTTGGGCGGCGGAAGATCGCGACCGTTACAAGAGCGTGTTTCAGCCTTTGCAGGACAAGTTTATCGAGAAGGCAAACAATTGGGATAGCGCCGACAATCAGGCGAAGGCGGCGGCTGAAGCCAAGGCTGATGTCGCGAACAATGTCGCATTGCAGGATCAGCAGCGCGAGCGCGCCATGGCCGCGAAGGGCGTTCGCCCCGACAGCGGTGCGTGGGCCGGCATCGATCGCGCCGCTGGAACAGAAGGCGCGCTCGCCGAGGCTGGAGCGCAGAACGTCGCACGCAACAACCTTCGCACGCAGGCCGTCTCACTCCAGGCTGATGCGATCAATATGGGCAACGGCCTCCCGTCGTCCGCGTCGAGTAATTTGAGTCTCGGCGTCAACGCTGGATCGAGCGCAAACAGCAACAACCTCTCCACGCAGCAGTCATGGCTCAACAACCAGAGTATCATGAACACCGGCTATTCCGGCGCATCATCGGCAAATTCGTCTGCCGGTAATATGTGGGGAAACATATACAATAACGCGACGAGTCAGGCCAATTACCAAGCTCAACAGAATGCGTCAGGAACGAGCGCGCTCCTCGGCGGACTTGGCTCGCTCGCCGGTCTCGGCCTCGGGCTCTACAAGTCCGATGAAGACGCGAAGGAAGACAAGCGCGAGGTCAGAGGCATTCTCGACGCACTCAAGAAAATGCCGGTTTCTGCTTGGCGCTACAAGGATGGACAGGATCGAGAACGGCATGTAGGCGTCATGGCCCAAGATTTTCAACGAGAGACCGGATTGGGGGACGGTCGATCAATCCATGTTGTTGACGCACTAGGCGTCGTTATGGGCGGTGTGCAAGAATTGGCCGAACAAGTTGAAAAACTAAAAGGCAAGTCCGACAATGACGAAAAGAAGCCTGTGAATGAGTCGAGTCGGACGATGGCCAAAAGCATCATGTCGAGGAGGGCCGCATAATGTTTTTAAAAGATATTATTTCTAGGTCCGAAGCGAAGACGGCTGGTATCAAAAGATACTTCACTGGAAATCGATGCAAGCATGGTCATATATCTGAACGTAAGGTATCGAATGGTGAATGCGTAGACTGCTCACGTGCTGGGACAGCCGCATGGGCTGTGAAAAATACTGAGCATGTCAGAGAATACAAGATTAAATATAGATCAGATAAAAAACATGAAATAAGAGCATATGAAGCAAAATATCGTATTGATAATTTAGATAATGTTAGAATTTATCAGGCTAAATATTTCAAGAAATACTATGCTTATAATAGAGAAAAACTTCTTAATTACCAAGATGGATACAGGGCTGATAATGGTGTAAAAGTTAAAGGATATGCAGCTATATATAGGGCTACGCCAGAAGGCCACGCGATAAGGCTTAAACATACAAGTAAACGGAGAGCACTAAAGCGTGGACACGAGATAAATTGGACGAATGAAGATCACGAAAATGTTAAGCGTCTCTTCCAGGAAGCGGCAAGACTTGAGCTACAAACTGGCGTAAAATACCATGTAGATCACATAATTCCGCTCTCCCGTGGCGGCGATCATCACCCTAGCAATATGCAAGTTGTGACGGCAGCTTACAATATGACGAAGGGGTCGCGAACCGAGGAAGAGATGAGGAAGAGGGCGGCATGAGTGCGGGGATCGGCATCGGATCGTTCTTCCAAGGGCTAGGCTCCGGCTACGGAGCTGTGCGGCAGGCCGATCTCAACGATGCGCTCTTGAAGGCGCGCGAGCGCGAGCTGGCGCTTGCTTCGACGACGCCTGCGGCGAGCAGCGATGCGACGCCGGCAGCAACGAGCCAGACGACGCCTGTGACGCCAGCCAGTGGATCAACGAATGGCGCATCCGGCAACGGGACGATCAACATCACCTACGGCGGCGCGCTGGACAAATCGACTGGTGGCGCTCCGTCGCCGCGCGAGATGTTCGATTATCTGACGAGTAAGGGCGCATCGAAGAACGAGGCGCTTCTCCTCACCGGCGCGGCTGGATCGGAAAGTGGTTTTAATCCGAGCGCCTCACACGACAGCGGAACCGGATATGGCCTGTTCGGTCATAGGCTCGATCGTCTCGACGCCATGCGAAAGTTCGCCGGCAATAATGCTCCGACATGGCAGCAGCAAAGCGATTTCGCCCTGAATGAGCTTCGAAACCGGCCAGAGAAGGGCATGGTGGATGCAGCGTCGTCACCAGACCAACTGGCGATTGCGCAAATGCACTTCGAACAGCCGCAGGGCTACACGAAGGCAAATCCGCAAGCCGGTCACAATTTCACGGGTCGATTGAACACGCTGCGGCGCTTCAATGATCTCGTCGGCGGCGCGCAAACAGCCACGCCGAAATCTCTATCGTCTGGCTCGACGACTTCGAAGAAATCGGCCGACGCCACAGACATCATGAACGAGCTGTTCCCGGAGCAGCGCAGCATTATTTCGTGAGGATATAATGGCCAACATCGGTCTCGGCATAGGCTCATTCATCAATGGCCTCACGAGCGGCGTCAACGCGGCGCGTCAGTGGGATCAAGCCGATCAGCTTCAAAAAATCCGCGAGCGCCAGCTTTCGATCATGGAAAATCAGGACAGGCGCGCGGAGGACAAGGCGAAGCTCGACGCCGAGAACAATGCTCAGGATCGGAAGTGGAAGCAGGAAGATCGCGACTCCGTTGAGGAGGAGAAGACGAAGAATGAGCCGATCAAAGATGCTCAGCGCAAATCGATCTTGACTGGACTGAATGATGCGTCGGCAGAGCGCGATGCAAAATCTGCGGCCGGCTCCGCTGCACAAAAAGAAATGGACGCCAATCCTGGAAAATACGGCTCTTTCGAAGACGCCTATCGCGCCGTAGCGGTTCCGAAGATACAGCAACACTATTTGTCTCGCGGCGAGACCGATAAGGCTGATGCGTTCGGAAAATGGTCGAACGACAAGCGAACCGAAGCAGGCATAAAGTCGTTCGGAAACTTTTCCAACAGCATCGCTGTCGGCGATTGGGGCGGGGCGACGAAGCACCTTCAATCGATATTCGACGATCCGGCCTATATGGCTCCGCATGGATACAAGATTGGCGTCGAACCGATACGAGACGACTCCGGCAAGCAGATCGGCGTTCGTGGGACGACGACGGGGCCGGATGGTCAGACGCAGACGAAGGATTTCACCGATCCGGGCCAGCTTTATCAGTTCGTCTCGCCGATCATCAATCCGCATTCAGCGTTCGAATGGGCGAAGACGGTTCACGATAATGAGATTGCCGCGAAGTCTCAGCGAGCCAGTGAGCGCAACAAGCTGTCCGATCAAATCGAACTGGAAGGCTTCAAGCAGCAAGGCCAAGCCGACCTCAAGAGCATGGAGATTGCCGGGAAGATCGCCGAAAAGCGCGCCGATGGCATCGGCATGGACCCGAAGGAATATACGAAGGCCGTGCTCGATATGAGCAAGAACATGGCCGACAACGGCATGTTGTCGAAGCCGGATGCAAACGGAAAATCTGTTCCGATGTCGGCCGAGGAAGCTATCGCCGCTGCAGCCGATCGCGTGGATCAAGCCGTCATCCGGCAGAAGACGCAAGGCGCGACGCCGGGCGCGCGCCCGATCATGCCCGGCGCGCAGACGACGCCACAGGTCGCGCCATCGCGTCAGGTGCCACTGTTCGCGCGCGCGCAACCACCCGCGCCGGCCGCGCCGGATGCCCAGCCGGCCGCCGCACAACCGCCCGCGCAAGCGCCAGCAGCTCCACAGCAAGCGCAGCAGCCGCAGGGCCTCACCGTCGAGCAGCAATACGCGCAAAAATACGGCGCTCCGCTTTATTACAATCCCGACGAAGTGGATATGTGGAGACGCCAGCGGGGCATTTGACGACTTCCAATTTCGGATTTTCTCAGGCATAAATCGGAAATCTTCCGACGATATGCCCGAGGATTTCCGATGGTCGATTTCTTCTCGTCTCCCGCCGATCGCGCTCTCGAAGAGGCAAACGCAGGTGTGGAGCGAGCAAAAGCTGCGGCCGGCTCCGTTGTCGGCGTCAGGCCGCAGGCTCCGGCGCAGATCGACGGCGATCTGGTCAACGACTTCGCCAATGCGGCCATAGCGCATCAGGTGCCGGCCGATGCGCTCATGGCCATCGCCGAGCACGACTCCGGCTTTGACCAGTTCTCCCGCTCGCGCGGCCCCGGAGATAAGACGCGCGGCATCATCAAGATGTCCGACCGCGACGTTGCGGAGAACAAGGGCTCGAACCCCTACATTCCGGCCCACGCGATCGACGTTGCGGCGCGCAAGATGCGCGGCTTTCTCGACTCCGGCATGTCGGTTCCCGACGCCGTGAAAGCGACGAAGTTCGGTCCCGACAAGGACCAATGGGGGCCGGAAGCCGAGGATTACGCGAACGGAATTCTCTCGCGCTCGCAGCACTTCGCAGACACCTATTTTCCCGAGCCCGCTCCGCAGCCAGCTCCAGCGCCAGCCGCCCCTCCTCCGGCGACTTTTGGCGACAACGCGCGCGACGCGGCGCTCAATGTGGCGCTCGGCGTCAACATGGGGGTCCAAGACCTCAATGAGCTTTCGCACAAGCTCATGCCGAAGTTCGCAGCGGATTTCGTCGATTGGGCCGATAAGTCGATCGGCGGAAAGACGATGGAGGAGCGCGGCAAGGAAATCTCCGATCATTTGATGGAGAAGCTGTCGCCGCAGATGCGCTCTGCGTCGCAAAAGAAATGGTGGGACGGCGACAAGGGGGCGCTCGGAGACGCCTGGGGCGACTGGCGCGCCTACATGGGGCCGATCCTGCAATCGCTGCCGGAAACAGTCCTCACATCCGGCCCGGCGATGCGGCTCGCCCAAGTCTCGTTCGCCAAGGCTATCGCGAAGGGCGTCCCGGCTGCGGAAGCCGCTGCGCGTGCGGCGACAATCGCTGGTGTCGGCGGCGCAGTCTCGGAAGGCGCGCTCGGTGGCGCTCAGAGCGCGCGCGAAGTGCGCGACGAGATCGAGAAAATCCCGCTCGAAACGCTCCAGAAGTCTGACGCCTTCAATGCGCTGAAGCAGACCGGCATGTCGGACGAGGCGGCAAAGCAAGCCCTGGCCCGTGATCTCGGGACGCGCGCCTTCGTCACCGGCGGTATTGTGACCGGAGCTTTCGGCGGCATGGGCGATCGGATCATCACCGATACATTCCTCAAAAATATCGGCAAGAGCGGCGGCGCGAAGGGCCTCGCGGCTAATCTCGCGAAGAGCGCGGCGGGCGAAGGTCTCGCCGAGGAGCTTCCGCAGAGCGCCCTGCAACAGCTCGCACAGAATGAGGCTGTCCAGAAGGCTGACCCGAACAAGCAGCTCATGGACGACGTGGTGAACCAGGCGCTCGGCGGCGCGGTGACTGGCGCGGCTATGGGTGCCGGCATGGGCGGCGCGTTCCACGGCGCGACGCACAACATGGACACGACGCCGCCGGAGCCGCCGCGCGATCCGAGCGCCATGGGCTACACGCCGCCGCCCCCCGGTTCGGTCTCGGCCGCCGCCATGGAGCAGAACGGCCCGCTCATGATGAACCAGCCGGGCGAGACGAGCGCGGAGGCGATGCGCCGCGACTTCGGCCCCGGAGCTGTCGCTGGCCGCAATACGCCTCCGCAGATGCTTGAGCGGCCAGGAACCGTGTCCACCGACGCTATGCAGCGCGATTTCGCCCCCGGCGCGGAGAGCGCGCGCGCGATGCGGCAGTTGACCGGCGGCGGTCCTCTCGCGCGCATTCTCGAAGAGCGCGCGCCAGACGCGGCGGCCGCGGCCGATGTCGTCGGCAAGCGCGTGGTAGTGACGGATGAGAGCGGCGATCATGTCGGCCATGTCATCGGCCAGGATGCGGACGGCATTCTCGTCAAGGACGAGGGCGGCGGCGAACAGCTCGTCAGCCACGAAGAAATCTCCTCTGGCCAGACGAAGATCGCCGAAGTGCCGGCCGCCGCCACTCAGGAAGCGCCGAAGGCCGAAGAGCCGAAGCCGGAGCCCCGTAGGCCCACAGAGCAATCCGTCGGCGACGAGGCTATCGCCAAATCTCCCACAGCCCCCGCGCCGCGTGCGCAAGAGCGCTCGCTCGCCGAAATGTCCGAGGCGGAGCTTCGCGAGCGCCTGAAATTCATCGCCTCGCAGGCCAAGGCTGGCAAGGGCTGGACGAAGCCGCTCATGGTCGAGCGCCGCAAGGTCGAGACGGAAATCGAGGCGCGGTCTGGCGCTCAGACGGAAGCGCCGAAGGCAGTCGAGCCAGCCTCTGCTCCCGTCACCGACGAAAAGCGCGCGAAGGCAGTCGAATACGCCAAGCGCAATTGGTGGGGTGCGCGCCCGGCGGCGGAAGCGTTCATCGAGAATAATGGCATTGGCGACACCTACGAGGTCAAACAGGACGGTCGCAAGTTCTCCGCTGTTCCAAAGGCCGAGAATGGCTTTGTCCAGTTCGACAAGGACTCCGGCACTCTCGGCGTTCCACGCGCCGAAATGCCGCAAGTCGCCGCCGAGCATCATGGCGCGCTGACGAATTTCCTCAATGCCAAAGGCATCGACCACGAGACGAAGGAAGTTCCGGCCGACGAGCTGAAGCCAACGCAGGCGGAATTCTCGCCGGAGAAGGTCGAAAAGGCGAAGGACAGCGAAGGCGATCGTTCCGTCATCGTGTCGAACGACGGTCATGTGATCGACGGTCATCACCAGTGGCTCGCAGCCAAGGACGAGGGTGAGCCTGTCAAAGCGATCGTGCTCGACGCGCCGGTCGAGAAGGCGCTCGAAGCCGTCAAGGAATTTCCGAGCGCCACGACTTCGCAGGAGAGCGCGCCGGCCGGTGATGTGGCGAAGGGCAAATGGTTCGGCACGCGCGAAAAGGCCGAGGCTTTCATCGAAAAGAAGGGCCTCGGCGGCACGCACGAAATCAAGCAGAGCGGGAAGTTCAAGTTCGAGGTCGCACCGAAGAGCGCCAATGTCGAAGCAGAAAGTGTTGTCGCACCACAAGGATATCAAGTTGATCCGGCAACAACACTAAATGAGCGTGAAGCGCAGCTAAAGGGTGGCAAGTTTATTGCCGTAGCGCGCCGTTTAGCGCCGTGGTCCGTTGAAGCTGGATATGGTGATACCAAGGAAGAGGCGCAACGCGATGCATTGCGGCGCGTTGGTGCGAGCGCCGATGTCGATCGTCAGAAAGCCGTCGAGGCCGGCAAGGAGCTTCTCGGCAAGAAGATCGACCTGACACCGCCGATCGTCACGCAACTGAACGACGACGCCGGTCGCTACACAGTGTCGTCTGGCGCGCAGCTATACAGCACTTCTGGGCGCGCTCTTTCCGCCGCACCGAAGGCGGATGTCTCGACGCCACGCAAGCGCACAGCGACTCTCGACAGGCAAAATCAGTGGCTGGTTGACGAGGCTCGCAAGGAGGCACAGGCGCGCGGCGATGCGTGGATTGGCAATACAATCCTGAAGTCGATGAACCCAGACAATCTTTCCATGTCCGATAGAGACATGCTGAATGATTATTTGTTCGGAAGTGTTTCTGGACCGTCAGAGATAAATTTCAAACCATCGGCGCCTCAGCCGGCGCAGAAGGTCGAAAGCGCTCCAGAAAAAGCGCCGGAGCCACAAAAGCCATCCGAAAAGCCGCTCGGCTCCGACAACACCATCTTCACCAAGGAAGCCTATGAGGCGGCGCGCAAGCGTTTCACAGACCGTCACAAAGGCCAGTTCAATTCCGGCATAGACCCGGCCGACATTATCGATGGTCTCACGCTTGCCGGTTTCCATATCGAAGCCGGCGCACGCGCTTTTTCCGACTTCGCGAAAGCCATGGTTTCCGATCTCGGCGACAACATTCGCCCATATCTGAAATCGTGGTATCTTGGCGTCAAGTTCGATCCACGCAGCACGTCTCTTGAAGGCATGACGAGCGCGGCTGAGGTCGAAGCCGCTGATATCGACAAAATTCTCGCCAAGGACGACGCCAATGAACCTTCAAAACTGGATCAATCAGGCCAGAAGCCACTGGAAGGAGTTCCAGCCGAAGAGGTTCGCGGAACTGAGGCGGACAGGGGCGCTGGAAAGCGAGCTGAAGAAGGCGGCCGAGCAGACGAACCTCGAAATGAACGAGCTGGAGAGCCAGGGCTTCAAGGAGCACGAAGCCTGGGAGATGGTGAGGGAGCGGTATCTGTTCCCGCCGGAGGAAAAACAGAGCGATCCGCCGGTGGCGAGCGAGGCCGCGAGGCAGTTCAATCAGATCGCGCGGGAGAAGAGCCGGATGCTGAGGGACGAGGAGGAGTAGAGCCCTCCTCTGGCTCGACGGCTCAGGATCGCCCGAGCGATTTCGCTATCACCGACGAGGATCGGATCGGCGAAGGCGGCCAGAAGACGAAGTTCCGCCAGAACATCGATGCAATCCGGCTGCTTCGCCAGTTGAAGGCCGATGATCGGCCGGCGACGCGCGCCGAGCAGGCGACGCTCGCAAAATGGGTCGGGTGGGGCGGCCTGCCGCAGGCGTTCGAGCGCAGCGACGGCTCAACCTCGAAGGGGTGGGAGAAGGAGGTTGCGGAGCTTCGCGATCTCCTCTCGCCCGAAGAGCTGAAGGCGGCGGCGGCCTCGACGCGCAACGCGCACTACACGAGCCCCGAGATCGTCAAGGGCATGTGGAGCGCTCTGCGCCGCCTGGGCTTCGATCGCGGGCGCGTGCTGGAGCCATCCGTTGGCGTCGGCAATTTCTTTGGCCTCATGCCAGCGGACATGCGCTCGGCTTCCGCGCTCCACGGCGTCGAACTCGATACGATCACAGGCGGCATCGCCAAGCAGCTTTATCCGGCCGCGAAGATCGTCGCGCCCATGGGCTTCCAGAATTTCACGATACCGGACGGCTATTTCGACGCGGTGATCGGCAATCCTCCGTTCGGCTCGGAAAAGCTCTACGATCCAAACCGCAAGGATTTGTCGTCATTCTCGATCCACAACTACTTCTTCGCGAAGTCGCTCGATGGCCTGCGTCCAGGCGGCGTCATGGCGATGGTTGTGACCAATCGAATGATGGATGCTCGCTCGGATGAGGCGCGTCAATATCTTCGCGACCGCGCCGATCTCGTCGCCGCTATTCGCCTGCCGAACGACGCTTTCGCGAAGAACGCGGGAACGGAAGTCACGACGGATATTGTGATCCTGCGTAAGCGCGCGGACGGCGAGGCCCCATCCGGTCATCCGTGGGGACGAACGCTCGTCCACAAGGACAAAAACGGCGTCAGCGTTCCGATCAACGAATATTTCGCCGCGCATCCCGAGAATATGCTCGGCGAGTTCGGCGATTTCGGGACGATGTATGCTGCGCGCGCTCGTGGCGAGGTCGATCCGGCACTCATCCCGCGAGAAGGACAGGATACGGCGAAGCTTCTCGCCGAGGCCATCGAGCGCCTGCCGCGCAATATCATGACTGGCTCAGACGTGCAGCCGGCGCTCGAAGCCATTCCGATCAAGGCCAACCTCTCGCACGTTCGCGTCGGATCGATGTTTGTTCAGGACGGCAAAGCGTTCGTCCGCGAAGAAGACCAGCTCGGTGAGCCACGCGGCAAGGCGGTCGAATTCCCGAACGAGAGGGCCGAGGCGCGCGTTCTCGGAATGCTGTCGGTTCGCGATCACTTCGCCGATCTTCGCCGCCTGCAACTCGATCCGACCGCGGACGATCGCCGCATCGAAGCGGCTCGCGACCGATTGAACTCCGTCTATGACGTGTTTAAAGGCGAGCACGGCTACATCAATTCGGACGCCAACAAGCGCCTGTTTCGCGATGATCCTTCGTGGCCGCAGATTTCCGCGCTCGAAGAAGGCTACGACAAGGGTGTCTCGGCGGCCATCGCCAAGACGACGGGCGAAAAGCCGCGCGGGCCGAGCGCCAGCAAGGCGGCCGTCTTCTCGCGCCGCACGCAGGCCCCCTACTCGCCGCCCGTCACGGCGAAGAGCGCGAAAGATGCTCTCGTTTCGTCGCTGTCCGAGCGCGGCCGTGTCGATCTCGACTATATGTCGAAGCTCTACGACAAGCCGCAAGATCAAGTTCTCAAAGAGCTTGGCGATCTTGTTTTCAATGATCCCGTTCGCGGGCTAGTGACGCGCGAGGAATATCTATCCGGCAACGTCAAGCAGAAGCTCGCCGAGGCGCGAGACAAGGCGCGAAGCGATGGCGACTTCGAGCGCAATGTTGCCGCGCTCGAACAGGTGCAACCGAAGGATATCGCGGCGGCTGACATATCCGTGAAGCCGGGCGCGCATTGGTTGCCGCGCGAGGACATGCGCGCCTTCGTCCAGCACATGACCGGAGCGCGCAACGCCGATGCGTTCTACAATCCGGCGAGCGGGCGCTGGACGATATCAGGCGTCGCCAGCGATGATGCGAGCGTCAAATGGGGGACTAGCCGTGCTCGCGTCGCCGACATCGTGGAAGCCGCCGCTTCGCAAAAATCCATGGTCATTCGCGACAAAACCGAAGACGACAAATATGTCGTCAACGAGGCGGAAACCGAAGCGGCGAACGCCAAAGTTCAGGCCGTCAAGGACGAATGGGAGCGCTGGATTTTCGACGATGACGATCGTCGCGACCGCCTCTCGCGCATCTACAACGATATGTTCAATACGAACGTCCAGCGCACGTTCGATGGATCGCACCTGACATTCCCTGGGAAGATCGGCGACGACATTATATCGCTTCGCCCGCACCAGAAAAACGCGATTTGGCGCATCCTCCAATCTGGCACGACGCTCCTGGATCACGTCGTCGGCGCTGGAAAGACGTTCACCATCGTCGGGGCGGTGATGGAAGGCCGTCGCATGGGGCTCATGAAGAAGCCCATGCTCATCGTCCCGAACCATCTTGTCGAGCAATGGGCGGCAGATTTCATCCGTCTCTATCCGAGCGCCAATATCCTCGCGGCGACGAAGAAGGATTTCGAGAAGGAAAACCGTAAGCGTCTGTTCGCGCGCATCGCGACCGGCGATTGGGACGCGGTGATCGTCGCGCATTCGTCCTTCGGCCGCGTCGAGGTCGAGCCAGAGGCTCAAATCGCCTTCATCGAAAAGCAAGTCGCCGATCTCGTCAAAACGCAGGAAGAGGTTCGTTCCGCCGAAGGCAAGGAAGGCCGCAACGTCAAGCAGATACAGGAGCAAATCCAGAAAAAGACCGAGAAGATGAAAAAGCTTCTCGACACAGGCCGTAAGGACGATGCGCTCTATTGGGGCGAGCTTGGCGTCGATGGATTGTTCGTGGACGAGGCGCACGAGTTCAAGAACCTCGAATATTCGACTTCCATGCAGCGCGTCGCCGGCCTCGGCAATCAGCAGGGAAGCCAGAAGGCGTCCGATCTTTATCTCAAGGTCGATCAGGTGTTGCAGGCGACCGGCGGGCGCAACGTGACGTTCGCTACCGGAACGCCGATCAGCAACACCATGGCCGAAATGTTCACCATGCAGCGATATCTCGACGGGAAGACGCTCGAACAGCAAGGCTTGAGCCATTTCGACGCCTGGGCGCGCATGTATGGCGAGATCGTCTCGTCATTCGAGATATCGCCGGCTGGCAAATACAAGCTCAACAGCCGTTTTGCGAAGTTCACCAATCTGCCGGAACTCATGCAGAGCTACACGTCTTTCGCGGACGTGATCGGCCTGAATGATATTCGCGCTCAGCTCGCCGAGCAGGGCAAGCGTCTCCCGGTCCCGCGCGTGAAGGGCGGCAAGCCGCAGAATATCGTGGTCGATCGTAGCCAGGATCAGGCGGGATACATCGGCCAGCCGATCGTCAAGCCTGGAACCAATGAGGAGTCCGACGAATACCCGAACGGCTCTCTCATCTGGCGCGCCGACCATCTTCCGAAGCGTCCTGAGAAGGGCGCGGACAATATGCTGAAGGTCATGTCGGACGCGCGCAAGGCGGCGCTCGATATGCGTCTTATCGATCCGAGCTACCCGGATTACGCCGGTAGCAAGGTGAACGAGGCGGCCAAGAGCATCAAGCAAATCTACGACAAGTGGCACGCTGATAAGGGGACGCAACTCGTCTTTATCGACCTTTCGACGCCGAAGAACGCGCAGGCGAAGGAGGCGCGCGCCATTCGCGAGCTGATGGATCAAGCCGAGGCGGGCGACGAGGCGGCGCAGGAGAAGTTGGACAATATGAGCCCAGACGAAATGCTGGCGCTCGACAGCAAGTTCTCTGTCTATGACGACCTGAAGGACAAGCTGATCGCGCGCGGCATTCCTGCCGACGAGATCGCCTTCATTCACGACGCCAACACCGACCAGCAAAAGAGCGACCTTTTCGCCAAGGTTCGCTCTGGCCGCATCCGTGTCTTCTTTGGATCGACGGCGAAAATGGGCGCTGGAACCAACGTCCAGAACCGTCTTGTCGCGCTTCACCATCTCGACGCGCCGTGGCGGCCGTCCGACCTGGAGCAGCGCGAGGGGCGCATCATCCGCCAGGGCAATGAGCTGTTCGCGCGCGATCCTGACAATTTTGAAGTCGAGATCAATCGTTATGCGACGAAGCAGACGCTCGACTCGCGCATGTGGCAGACGATCGAGAGCAAGGCGAATTTCATCGAACAAATTCGCAAGGGAACGGGAGAGCGCAGCGTCGAGGACGTGGCCGGCGAGGCGATGAACTCGGCCGAAATGAAAGCCGCCGCTTCCGGCAATCCGCTCGTCTTCGACGAAATGGAATTGCGCCAGAAGGTTCGCAAGCTCACGAATGAGGAATACGCGCATAGGCAGGACCAGTATCGTGTCCGCGACGCCATCAAATACAATGAGAGTTCGAATAAGCACGACTCCAAGTTTCTTGCCGACATGATCGCCGATCGCACGACGGAGCGCCCCGAAAAGTTCGAGGTCAAAATCCGTGGCGAGGTTTTCGACAAGCGGCGCGAGGCAGGAGAGCGCATTCTCGACGAAGCCAAGGCGCTCGACGATGCTGGCGGTAATGCAGTCAAGATCGGCTCCTACGGCGGCTTTGGCCTCACGCTCGCCCGCGTGAGCGCGCCGAAATCATATGTCCTGGTGGCGAGCGCCAAGGGCGAATACGAGTCGAGCGTCTTCAACCTGAACTCTGCCGATGCACAAGGCGTCGCTCAGCGCATCATCAACATGCTGCCGAATGAGACGGAAATTTATAAGACTGAAAGACAAATCGAGTCGCGGGCTCGCATGGTCGAGAACATGAAAGGCCAAGTCGGCGAGTGGACGAAACGCGCCGAACTGGACGAGACAAAGGCGAAGTGGAACGAGGTTATCGGCAAGCTGAAGCATAAGAAGCCGGCCGAGCCGAAGGCGTCGATTGGAGCCGAGCCGGGCAATATGACCGCCGCCGATCTTCGCGACCATCTTGTTCGCGGCAAGGATGGACCGCTCATTCAGAAGCTCCTCTCCTCTGGCCGGATCGTCCTGCACGACACGGCCGAACAGCTTCCAGGCAGCGCGCCAGCCAACGCTCAGGGTATGACGACGGCGGACGGAACGATCCATCTCGCAGCCGGAAATCTGACGCCAGAGACGGCGCGCGCGGTCCTCCTGCACGAAGCCTTCCACGCCGGGGCCGAAGCGCTCACCGGCGCGCGGGGCTGGAAATCGCTCATGGAGCGCGTCCAGACAGCGGTCGATAACGCGATGGCGCGTGGCGACGGCGAGGGCTTTTGGGCCGACGCGATCGAGCAGGCGCGCGCCTCTGGCGGCCGTCTCGCCGAAGAAGCGGCGGCCTATGCGGTCGAGAACTACGAGCGTGCGCCGGCAGGCATCAAGGATGTGGTCGATCGCCTCATCGGTCTCGCGAAGGCATGGGCCGTGCGCGCCTTCGGGCGGCAGTTCGGCTCGGTCACTCCGGCGCAGCTCCGCGCGCTCGCGGTTTCCGCTCTGCGATCGGTCACGGACTCGCCGGAGCCGACCATTCCGGGGCCGGGCGGCTCGCGCTATTCGATCGCCTCGCCGAAGGATATCGCCGCCGACGCCCATGGCCTCTTCAAGAAAGCCGCCGACGCCGCCAGCGACTTCCTGACGAGCGTCATGGTGGGCGCGAAAGGATCGACCGATCAGGTCGGGAAATTCAGCGCCTTGGCGCTAGTCCCGACACGTCCACTCTTCCTCGAATTGGCGAAGGGTCTTCCTTCAGCGAAGCACTACATCTCGACGAAGCAGGCGATGGACCAGTTCCGCAACACGCTCGCCGAAGAGGCGGATGGGCTGTTGCAAAAATGGTTCTCCTACGCGCGGAATAATAAGGAAGAGAACACCGCGCTCATGGACTTGATGCACGAGAGCACGATCGCGCAGGCCGACCCAAGCAAGGAATGGTCGGGCCAGGAGGGGATGACGCCGGCCGACCGAGACGATATGCGGCGCTTCCGCCCAGGCTCCGAGCGATACGAGGCTGCGCTCAAGAAGCAGAATGAAGACGCCGCGCGCAAGGCGGCCTGGGGCGAGCTGAAGACGCGCTATGACGCCATGTCTGACGTTTCCAAGCAGCTCTACAACGACGTTCGCGACGCCTACGAGAAGCGCGCCGACGAGTCCGAGGCGGAGGTCATCGCCAACGTCCAGAAGGCGCTCGATCGCACCGTGCGCCGAGCCGAGCAGATCCACAGCGACGAAATGCAGCGCATCACCGACGAGGGGTTGGTCGGCAGGGAGCGCGACGCGGCCAAGGATGCGGCCGATCTGGCGCTCGCCAAGGCGCGGACGGTCGCGCGCCGGAACCGCGCCGCTCGCATCAAGAAGATGCGGGAAATGTTCGAGGCGAACCGGCTGACCGGCCCTTACTTCCCTCTGGCCCGTTTCGGTAACTACTTCGTCACCGTGCGCGATGGCGAAGGGAAGGTGATCTCGTTCTCGCGCTTCGAGTCGCGCGGCGAGCAGCGCAAATTCGCCGAAGAAATGGAGAAGACGCCCGGCTACAGGGTGGAGCAGGGTTTGGCGACCGTGAAGAGCGAGGTTGAGCGCGCGCTCGATCCGAAGTTCGTCGCTGAGGTCGATGCGCTCCTGGAAGGGGCCGGCGCGCCAGACGATCTTCGCGACAAGATTTGGCAGAAATATCTCGAAACACTGCCCGACCTTTCCATCCGCAAGAACCGTATTCACCGCAAGAACCGTCTCGGCTTCGACACGGATGCGCTCCGCGCCTTCGCCAACAATATGTTCCACTCCGGCCATCAGCTCGCGCGCCTGCGCTACGGAATGGAGCTCCAGGAACACATCGATAGCGCCGGCCGCGAGGTCAAAGAGGCGGACGACCCGATCCGGGCCGGCGCTGTCTATAACGAGATGGTTCGCGCTCACGACTTCGCCATGAACCCACAGGGAGAGCCGTGGGCCTACAGGCTCTCGTCTTTCGCCTTCATGTGGACAATGGCGTTCAATCTCTCCTCGGCGATCGTCAATCTGGATCAGGCGTGGACGAAGGGAATTCCGAACCTCGCCTATGACGAGGAAACGAATGCAGGGCTTCGAAGGGCCGCTTCCGAGAATGCCCGCGCGCTTCGTGATGTGCTTGTCGGGCGCGGCTTCATCGAAAATGCCTCAACGCTCACCGACGACGAGAGGAAGGCGATCAGAGCTGGCTACGATCTCGGCGTGATCGACAAGACGCAGGCGCATGATCTCGCCAACGTCGCCGAGAGCGGCATCGACTACAATCCGATCCGGCACAACATCATGAAGGCGGCCTCTGCCCCGATGCACCACACGGAACGCCTGAACCGTGAAGTCACATTCATGGCGGCCTATCGTATCGCCAAGGCGGCTGGCCTCTCACAGGAAAAGTCAATCGCTAAGGCCGCCGACCTGACGTGGATGACGCACTTCGACAACCAGTCGTCGAGCAAGCCGCGCATCATGCGGAGCGATATCGGCAGAGCCGCCTTCGCCCTGAAGGCGTTCCAGGCGAACATCCTGTTCCGGCTATTCCGCGACATGCACCAGACGCTACGCGGGGCCGACGCCGAGACGCGCAAGGCAGCGATCGGGCGCATTGCCTCGACCATGCTTCTCACGGCTGGCGCGGCCGGCGTTCGCGGGGCCTATTTCTACAGCCTCGTGATGATGATGGCCGGCGCATTCCTCGGCGGCGACGATCCGGACGAGGAGCTGCGGAAGTGGGTGCTGGAGCACACCGGCGACACGATGGTCGGGCGCGCGGTCGGCGGAATGATTATGGATGGCGCGCCCGGCTACATCACCGGGACGGCGCTGTCCGACCGCCTCGGTCTCGCCGATCTCTGGTTCAGGGCGAATAATCGCGAGTTGAACGCCGATCAGCAATGGGCAAGCTGGCTCGAACAGCTCGGCGGCGCTCCGCTCAGCCTCCTGCATCAGGTCTATCAGGGCGGATCGGAGATCGTGAAGGGCAATATCGTTCGCGGCGTCGAGAAGATGGCTCCGGCGGCGGTGCGTAACATCGCCAAAGCCGGGCGCTATGCGGTCGAAGGCGTCCAGGACAAAAACGGAAATCCAGTCGTCGAAAATGTTCCGATACAGGATGTTATCAAGCAGGCGATTGGCTTCACGCCGGCCGAGATATCCGACCAATACGCACGCAACACGTTCCAGACGAACACGCAAACTCGCATCCATGGAGAGAAGTCGGCGGCGCTTCGGGCGGCTGGACGAGCCAGACTGAGTGGCGACCAGGATGCGATTGCGGCGGCACAGAAGAAAGTGGACGCCTATAACGCCGAAGTGCCGGAGGCGCGGATCACGCCGAAGTCGATCATGCAGGAGGCCAAGCGGTTCAGGAAAAAGCACGATCGCATGGAGCTTGGCGTCGATCTCGATCCGAAGCTGGAGGATCGGATCAAGGAAGAGACCGCGCCGTCGATCTATCGGAGATGAAAGAGGCCACCGACGCCGGATATCGTCGGTGGCCTCTAAGCGAGCATCGCTGGGCTGACAACAGCGGGCTCAAGCAGTTACCTACCTAGCATTGCGACGGGAAATGTCAATCGACGTATTGCCGAGCGTCGGAAAATCTCCTATGTTTCGACGGAATTCGTCGGGGAGATTTCATGCCGAACATTCGCGCCATATTGCTCGCAGCGTCGATCGCCGTCGCTCCATCTGCCGCAAAGGCAGATTTGATCGGCGATCTGATCCGCTCGCTTCAGTGGAACGAAGCTCGTCTTCATCCGTCGAATAGCGGTCTGAAGCGCACGCGCACGCCGCCGATGTGGTCATTCGCCTCCTATTATGGCGGCGGCGAGCGGCTGAACCGCCACACAGCAAACGGCGAGCGCTTCAATCCAGGCGCACTGACGGCGGCGCATCGCTCCCTCCCGTTCGGCACGAAGGTTCTCGTCTCGCATGGCGACCGCTCCGTCGTCGTTCGCGTCAATGATCGCGGGCCGGCGGCTTACACCGGCCGGTCAATCGACCTCTCCCGCGCCGCTGCGGCCCGCCTCGCCATGCTCGGCGCTGGCGTCGCGCGCGTTACCATACAGGTGCTTCGATGAGCCTCAAATGGATCGATATCGCGCGCTCCTACATCGGCCTGCATGAGGGTATCGGCGATCTCGACAATCCGAAGGTCGTCGCGCTCTACGCGCTTGCCGGCCACCCGGAAGTCAAGCACGACGCTGTTCCATGGTGCGCGGCTTTCGTCGGCGCGTGCTTGCGTCAGGCGGGGCTTCCTTCGACCGGCACGCTTTGGGCGCTCGATTACGCCAAGTATGGCGACAAGGTGACGAGCCCAGTCGTCGGCGCAATCGCGACCAAGAAGCGCAATGGCGGCGGCCATGTGTTCTTCGTCGTCGATTTCGACGGCTCCTATGTGTGGGGGCTCGGCGGCAACCAGAGCGATCGTGTGAACATCGTGAAGTTCCCGCGCTCGATCATTCACTCATATTCGTGGCCGCACGGCGCTCCATTCCCGAAGGCTCCGCATGACGGAGCTTTTCGCGTCGGCGCGGTCAAAGCCGGAAGCGAGGCGTGACATGGGCCAGTTCGAAGCCATGATGGTGCGAACCATTCTCGTCGGCGCGATTGCGATCGGCGTGTTTTCCTACGCCTTTCCAAACCCCGACAAGACGACCATCGCCATCGCAATCGGCGTCGTTATCATCGCCACCATTCCGTCCTTCATCAAGCTCTGGCTCGACCTCAAGAGGGAGTGAGCGTCATGCTCGCGGAAATCGGGAAATTCATCGAATACGGCGGCCTCTTCATTGTTGGAGTCGTCGTGTTCGCAATCGCCGCGCCGATCATCGACACGATTTGGCGAGCGATCACCGGAAAGTCGTTCAACTGATCCGTGCCGGGCGGTATCCCGGAAATGGGTGACACAAAATGATCAAGCCTTCCATTGGACGAGTCGTGTGGTTTTGGCCGGGCGAGCATGACCCGGAACTCAGCTCTTATTGTGGAAGAACGCAGCCGCTCGCTGCGATCGTCTCCTATGTCTGGAGCGACACGCTCATCAATATCGCCGTCTTCGATCCGAACGGCGGCTCCCACGGCCGCACGAGCGTCAGGCTTTGGCAGGGGGACGGAAATAGGCCAACAAATGAATTATACGCCGAGTGGATGCCTTACCAGAAGGCTGTGGCGGCGAAGAACGATGCGCTCGAAGCGCAAGTGAAGCGTGGTCACACCAGCGGTGACGAAGCGAAGCTCGACGCGGAGATCGTCGCCAAGGGGCTGACTGCGCCGCGCGTCACACCGCTGTCCATCGACAGCCTGATCGTCAACACGACCTACACGCTCCTCGCCGGCACGACCGTCACCATTTGCGCGCTGACGCTGCGCAACGGTTTCATCTCCATCGGCCATAGCGCTTGCGCGTCGCCGGAAAATTTCGACCCCGAGATTGGTCGCAATATCGCCTTCGACAATGCGCGCAACAAGCTCTGGGAGCTGGAGGGCTACACGCTCATGAATGCCCTGAGCGGTCGCGCGCCCTTCAATACCGCCTTCTGACGCCAAACGTCGGATCAACAGCCGGATCGCCGGCAACACGAGGAAGCTGAAATGAAATACGCCGACAACTACATCTTGCGAGACTTGCTGAACATGACGATCATTCTCGCCGCCGTCGCGATCGGCTACACGGCGTTGCCGTTCTGGTTCGCCACGATCATGCTGGCCATCGTCGCCAGTCTCGCCTTCATCGGCCGCCCGTTCGTCGCCTTCGCGCTCAGTTCCGTCGTGGCGCTGTTCGCGCTGACCGAGCCGTCGCTCGCCGCCGACGCCAGCAATACGCTCTACATCTTCCCCTCGCCGTCCGAGGTCGGCCCGCCCCTGATCGCCGCGCCGTCGTGGGTGCCCGCCTTCCTCTATCCGATCTGGAACTATGTCGGCTCCGGCGCGGTGATCCTCTACATTCTCGTCCATGCGCGATCGTTCATCCCGACCACGGGCTCGTGGGCGATCGTCGGCGCGATCTGGGACCTGCTCGCTGGCAACTATAAGCTGGCGGCCAACGCGACGAGTTCGACCTCGTGACGTGGCTCTCCACCATTATCGCAAGCATCCTCGGAGCGCTGTTCGCAGCGCTCCGAGGTAAGCGACAGGATGAAGATCGTGTCCAAGCACATGAGCACGAGGCTGTCGCAGATGCGGCCGTCGAAACAGAGCGGGCAATCGCAGAGATTGCCGACGAGCGGTCCTCTCTCCCTGGCCCGAGCGATGATCCTGACGAGCTTGCTCGCCGGCTGCGCGCACGGAAATCCACCGGCGGCAGTCCTTCAACCAGCCAGAAAAGCTGAAATTCAGCGTCAGATTGCTCCGGCCTGCCCGAGGCCGTTGAGCGACGACGAGCTGGAAGATGTTGCGCGGTTCGTCGAAACGACGCGCACGCCGTCCGCCACCAAAGTCATCAACATCACGCTCCGTCTCGACGGAGAAGCGCGCATTTGCCGTGGGCAGAAGGTGAAGTGACATGCCGACGCCAACATGCCATGCGCAAGGACTGCTCTCCGGCTTGTCGGAAACCGCGAGCGATAAAGTGGCGCTCATTGCTGCCGGCGTTGTTGGATCGACGCCGCTATGGTTCGATGCGGCGAAGCAGGTTTCAGAGGTTGGGGCAATGCTCGGACCTGGGCTCGCGGCCGCCTTGGTGATTTCGAAGATCGTTCAGATTTGGGTGGCGATCATGATCCAAATCTGGAAAGCCGCGAGGAACAAATGAGCGCACATCCTAATGGCGGTAGCCTTGATCCTACGCCGGGCGTCATCGTCGAAGACGGAAAGATCAATCACGCGACAACCAGCATTGGCGACGGTCATAAAGAGGTCACGACGGCCGGAACTCCGGTTACGCTCGCAGCTACGACGCCGGCGAAATGGGTGACGCTGCAGGCGGACCCGGCTAACACCGGCTACATCGCCTATGGCGGGCCGGCTGTGAGCGCCAGCGGCACAACGGGAACAGGCAGGGGCCATCGCCTCGCGGCAGGGGAGGCGGTCACGCTGCCAGTCGCCGATCTCGCGAGCATCTATCTCGACGCGACCGTCTCCGGCGAAGGCGTCCGATACACCTACGGGGCGTGACGATGATGACTCCCTTTGGCCTTATCGCGCCCGGCTGGCCCGACCGCGTCGGCAACCCCAACGCCCTAACTACGGGCGCTGGGATGGCTCCGTCGCCGTTCGCCCTCTCGCAGCTCCCGGTCGGCTCATATCTCGACTATGACAGCCGCATCAATGTGACGGCCGATGGAAGCAACAAAGTCGCGACGTGGAGCGATGCTAGCGGGACATGGGCGTTTACCGCATCGACAACCGCAGAAAAGCCGACGCTCGCCGCCGATAGTTGGGCGACCGGCATCCCAGTGCTGTCGTTCAACGGCGTCGATGGCGGCAACATACTCCGCGGCGACGAGCCACATATTGACGCCTATCAGTCATTTCTCGTAGCGCGTCGCTCGTCAGCCGATCAGAACGCTGTCGCTACCAACAAGACTCTATATCGGACAGGGCGCGCTGCTGACAATCTGCGCATCATGACTTACATGCAGAGGGCAACCAGCGACACCACGCAAGATCATATCTACGTGCTCGGTCCCGGAGGCGGGTCTAGTCCCGCGAGCGGCGATGGTTTCGGTAAGGGCGTCAAGGCGATAATTGGCGTCAGAGCAGACGGGGCCGCCAATCTCGCATATGTCAACTCGATCGCATCCACCGCAGCGCCCACGGGCGCAGTAACAGAGGCCGGCACGTATATCGGAGGCGACGACTCGGCGACGAGTGTGAGGGCAAAATTTGATCTTGCTCGGTATCTGCGGGTCAATGCAGCGATGCTCCCTGGTGGAGGCGAGCAGGTCGCGAATTACTGGCTCATCGAGGGGGCATTGGCGTGGGAGTATGGACTGCAAGGATCACTACGCGCCGATCATCTATATAAGTCCCACGCGCCGCGCGCGACCGACTACAGCGGCAATAACCGGCTGTGGATAGGCTGGGGAAATTCGCTGACTTACGGCCTCGGCGGGAAAATGGCGAATGCAGCCGCCTATAATGCGGCGGCGCGTGGGCTCACTTGTGAGAATCAAGGCGTCTCGGGCGAAACCAGCGATCAGATTTACGCGCGATTTCAGGCCGCCACCGCGGCGCAGTTGGCGAAGGTCACGTATCTCGGGGATGTTTGGAAAAACGGCGGGACGGACCCGGACGGCCAGTATGAGGCGATGATAGTCGCCGTCGAGGCGGCGCATGGCATGGGCGCGGGGAACGCGCATCTCGTCATCGTCGGCGATTGGATCGGTTTTATTGCGGGGTCCACCGAGTATAGCAACCCTGGCCGGATCGCGATCGATGCGAAGAATGCAGCCATTGCTGCCGCCCATCCAAACTACTACCTGGACCTCTTTAATTTGCTCGTCGCTCTCGGAGCGCCCAGCGGGCCATATCCAGACGCGACAGCCTACGCAAAGGGTTGGGTGCCAGATGCGCTCAGGACTGGAGATACGCTCCATCTCAACGCAACCGGATACATCGAAGCAGCTAAGATCGTATCTGCGTTTATCCGAGCCAAAACGTGGGACCTTTGACCCACACGCCCTAACCTAGAATGTGGGTGTCACACGAACTCCCACAACCACGTTTCCTTAGCCCACTTGTCGCCAGTCTGGCGTAAGTGGGCGTATCTTTTTAAGCTGCTCCACGATCTATGACCGCTGACAGATGCAGCCTTAGGTATCGTGCTTCCGGTTTCGAAAAGACGCGATACTCCTTCATGACGCAAATCATGAAAGTGCAAATCTTCAATTTCTAAAACCTTGCAGGCTCTAGTGAACGAAGCCGTGATAGCCTTGTTAGTGTATGGAAAAATTTTTCCGTCTGTTTTTTCAATTGACTCAACTACTTTAATCGCCTCGTCTGGAAGATCGCACCACACGTTGTTTCCTATTTTTTCTCCTGGATTTTTCATGTCTCTTACCATTACGCGCTTTGCATCTTTTTCATAGTATTTCCATTCTATACGACATATCTCGTCCTGCCTTCGCGTCGAGAACATGGCGAATATAATGACCTTCGTCATTTTCATCATCACTGGACGACGCTTTTGGCGATCGGAGAAAAATTCTAGCAGGCGTTTTATTTCGTCAGGTGTCGGCCTCCTATCACGCTCTCTTGATCGAGATGTCATGCCAAGGCGCTTCGCAACAATGAGCGCATCCTTCATCGCCTCGCGGTCGAGCTGATAGCCCCATGCCGGCTTAGCGACGGCGAAGATCGCCCCCAGGTGCGATAGGTAGTTCAGCACCGTCTGAGGGCTCCGCTCATCGGCGAGCGAACGGGCCAGGGAGATGATGTCCTCGCTCTTGATCTTCGAGCAGCGCATATTCGCGATGTCGTGCTTCTTGATCGCTCTGAGCACCTGGGTCTTTGTGCGCCCCATCTGACGCTTCGACTCGCCGGTGTATGTGTCGATGACCTCGCCGAGCGTCGGGTCTTTGGCCGCAGCCTTCTCTATGCCTCCGGGCGCGTCCAGCTCGGCCTCGCGCTTTTCCAGCCACGCCAGCGCTGCTTGCCGACGCTCGAACGTCTTCGACTCCCGGTGGACCTTCCCGCCATTGCGGCGCATGATCTGCGCCATGAAGCTCTTCGATCCATCCTTCTTCGGCCTGACAACGATCGTTCCCATGACGCCCCTGCACAACATTCCTGCGGCTTGCATGACATTGTTGTGCATGTCGTGTCGGAATAGTCAAAGATCGGAAAAGTTCCGTCGTTATGTCGGGCGATTGACGGAGACCAATTCGCTGTTATGAAAACGAAAACCATCAAAAACAGCGACTTACGATTTTGTATAGCGCCTATGATGGATTGGACGGACCGTCACTGCCGGTTCTTCCATCGGCTAATGTCGCGCCGCGCGCGGCTCTATACGGAGATGCTCACGACCGGAGCCGTGATCTTCGGCGATCGCGCGCGGCTGCTCGGCTTCGACGCGGCGGAGCATCCGCTCGCGCTGCAGCTCGGCGGATCCGATCCGGGCGAGCTGGCCAAGGCCGCGCGCATCGCCGAGCCCTATGGGTTCGACGAGATCAATCTCAATGTCGGCTGCCCGTCCGATCGCGTGCAGAACGGCGCTTTCGGCGCCTGTCTGATGCTACGTCCCGATCTCGTCGCCGATTGCGTGAAGGCGATGAAGGATGCGGTCGCGCTTCCCGTTACCGTCAAATGCCGCATCGGCGTCGATGATCAGGAGCCGAGAGCCGCGCTGTTCGGCCTCGCCGAGCGCGTTGTCGCCGCCGGCTGCGACGCGCTCGTCGTCCACGCCCGCAAGGCCTGGCTCTCCGGCCTCTCGCCCAAGGAGAATCGTGACGTTCCGCCGCTGGACTACGGCCTCGTCTATGAGCTGAAGCGCGCCTTTCCCGATCTGCCCATCGCGATCAACGGCGGGATCGCGACGATAGACGAGATGCGCGCGCATCTTTCCCATGTCGATGGCGTGATGATCGGCCGCGTCGCCTATCATGAGCCGGAGCTTCTGCTCCGCGTCGACCCAGAACTGTTCGGCGAGGCGGCGCCGCTCGACGACGGCTTCGCTGTGGTCGAAGCCTTCATCCCTTATGTCGAGGCGCAATTGCGGCGCGGCGAGCGCCTCTCGAGCATGACGCGGCATATGCTCGGCCTTTTCGCCGGCCGGCCCGGCGCGCGCGCCTTCCGTCGGCGACTCGCGGGAGAGTCGGTGCGGCCCGGCGCCAGCGTCGAGACTCTGCTCGCCGCCGTCGACGAGGTGCGGCGCGCAACGGCGCGCATGGCGGAAGTGGCGAACGCGTGAAGCTCGGAAAGCGCATTCATCTCGCGCCGCCTCTTCATGACGCCGAGGCCCGCTTCATGTCGATCGCGGGGCGGCTGGCGCGCCTCGTCCTACGCGCATGCGTGGAACATATCGGCGCACGGCCGTGCCGAATCTCTACGGTAAGCCCGTCATTGACGTGATGCTCGAATGGCCGAGCGGCGCCGATGTGGCCGCCTTGGTCGAGGCTCTCGAATCCGACGGCTTCTGGCATTGGTATCTCGATCCGTTCCGCGCGAGCCGACTGATGTTCGTCGACTGGGCGGACAAGGGACTTTCCCCGACCCGACGCGCCAATGTTCATGCGACGCCTGTCGACGGCGATTTCTGGCGACGCCAGATCGCCCTCCGCAATGCGCTGCGCGAGTCGTCGAGGCTGAGAGACGAGTATGCCGCGCTGAGGCGGGAGCTGGCCGCGCGCTTTCCCGAAGAGCTCGACGCCTATACCGACGGCAAGACCGTTTCATTCGAGGGGTCGTCGCGCGTCTCTAGAGTCTTTCCGCGCCACATTGAAACACGCAAAGACTCTTTATTGCGCGGCGAAGACCAGCAGCGCCGCGATCTCCGCCATTTGCTGCGCGCCGCCCAGCACATCGCCGGTGAGGCCGCCGATCTGCCGCTCGGCGAGCTTGGACGTCGCATAGGCCGCGGCGACGGCCAGCGCGCCGGCGGCGAGCGCCGTGACCGGCGAAACGCCCATGGCGATCGGCAGAACGGAGAAAGCGGCCGCCA